>NZ_CAJYMO010000329.1 GCF_913776365.1 uncultured Chryseobacterium sp.
CCTGCATCTTCCGGATCACGCTGTTTCCGTTCCCCATAACCGTATCCTGATGAGCTGGGTTATTGAAAACCTGGTGAAAAATGCAGTGGATGCCATGAAAGGGGAAGGCTCCATTTCCATGTCGGTCTCGGAGCGCAACAAAAGCATTGTGGTAGAAGTACAGGATACCGGAAGCGGGATGACCAAGCAGCAGGCCAATAATGCCTTTAAGCCGGGATACTCCACCAAAAAACGGGGCTGGGGGCTTGGGCTCTCTCTTGCCAGAAGGGTGATACAGGAATACCATAACGGCGACATCAGGATCGCCCATACCGAAGTAGGCAAGGGGACCACCTTCAGGATCAACATCAGGAAAGCATAGTGATTGCAGCGGGGCGTACGGAGAGACTGGCAAAGAAGCTGGCGGAAAAATCCGGTTATTGATCTTAAATAATTTGAATTCTGCCGGCAACAGTTTTGTAATTGATTCCCGAAATGCGTATTTTCGCAACAGTTTATGAAAAAAGTACTCTTCATATCGGTATTAAGCCTGTTGGGCTGCAGTAAGAATACCCAGACACACCCTCCTGTGGGCGGTGTGCTGAGCCGGAATGACCTTGAAGTTTCGAGAGAGCGGATGAAAAACCTCAATGCGCAGGAACGGAGCCAGATCCAGGAGTGGATCGGCAGCCAGCCGGTGAAATTCTATCCTACCCAGCTGAATTACTGGGTCAGTACCGAAGGTTTTGATCAGCGGCAGCGGAGACAGGACAATACCCTGATTTCCTATTCCTATGAACTGTATGATTTCGATCAGACCAAAATCTATGACGAGCCGAAAGAAAGAAGAGAGGCCCGCTTCGGACATTTTGATGAGCTGAAAGCCGTAGAAGACGCCCTTCGCTTTATCCGTGACGGAGAAGAGGTTACCCTGCTGGTTCCTTCTGCGCTTGCCTACGGCACCTATGGAGACGAAAAGAAAATAGACAACGATATCCCGCTGATCATAAAATTAAAAGCATTATAATCCATGAAATTGTTTAACAAAAATACAATTCTTGCGGCAGCTGCTGTTTCGCTGATGAGTTGTACACCAATTTATAAGAAAATGAACGTAGACAAAGAAACTTACGAAGGTCTTAACGACGGGCTGTATGCCAACATTCAGACAACAAAAGGAAATCTGATTGTAAAATTTGAAGACAAGAAAGCACCGGTAACCGTGGCTAATTTTATCGGCCTGGCGGAAGGTAAAATCGATAACAAAGCCAAGGCGAAAGGTGTTCCTTATTATGACGGAACCATCTTCCACAGGGTAATCAAGGATTTCATGATCCAGGGAGGCGATCCTCAGGGGACAGGAATGGGAGATCCGGGATATAAATTCGAGGATGAAAGAAACGACCTGAAACATACCGGAAAAGGTGTTCTTTCCATGGCTAACTCCGGACCGAATACCAACGGTTCCCAGTTTTTCATCACTGAAGTGGCAACCCCATGGCTGGACGGAAGGCATACCATCTTCGGGAAAGTGGTAAAAGGCGAAGACGTGATCGATACGATTGCCAATGTGGAAAAAGGACCTCAGGATAAGCCTAAAACGGATATCGTGCTGGAAAAAGTTTCCATTTTCAGCAAAGGCGATGCCTACAAGGATTATGATCCTGCAAAGACCTTTACGGAAGGAAAAGCGAAAATTGCAGAGAACAACAAAGCTTTCCTAGCCAAAGAAGAAGCGGATAAAAAGAAAAAAGAAGAGGAGTTCAAAGCCAATCAGGAAAAAATGGTAGAAGACCTGAAAGCGGGAATGCAGAAAACCGAATCCGGCCTGTACTACAAAATTACCAAAACGGCTGACGGGAAAGCTCCTAAAGCCGGGGACAACGTATCCGTACACTATGCCGGAAAGCTGGTAGACGGAACGGAATTCGATTCCTCTTTCAAGAGAAACGAGCCGATCGAGATCCCGATCGGAATGGGAAGAGTGATCAAAGGATGGGACGAAGGGATCCTTTTGCTGAAAGAAGGCGAAACGGCTACCTTGCTGATCCCGCCGGCAATGGGCTACGGTGCCAACGGTGCCGGAGGCGTTATTCCGCCGAATGCATGGCTGGTATTTGATGTGGAACTGGTGAAAGTGAAGTAATCAAAATTTTATACAAAGCAAAAGCTGTCCTCAGGGACGGCTTTTTTTATTGAACTGAGACCGGTACTGTAACGAACCTGACCGGTATTGCGACTGATTTTAAAACCGGATAATAATAATAAAACCTGCCGCCGGAGTATCCGGTGATCATCATCAATCCGGAAATATACAATCAGATTCAGAATCGAATGAAAACAAAATCTTTTTTCCTACTATTCCTTATGGTGTATGCATTTGCTTTTTCACAGGCAAAGGCTAATCCCGAAGACGCCGCCATTAAAAAATCACTGCTTTATTTTGTCAACAGCATTAAGGATAAAAAGATAGAGCAGGGGGTCAGCTGTATCTATCCCAAATTTTTTACGGTGGTTCCGAAAGACCAGATGATCCAGCTCCTGAACATGACCTATAACAACCCGTTCATGAAGATTGATATGAGTGAAATCAAGGTAGGCAGCAGCGAGAAGCCGCGGCAGATCGGCAGGGAGTATTTTTCAGTAGTCCCTTACTCCATGAAGCTGAAATGCAATGTCGGTTCCATGAATGAGGAGATGAAAAAGAAGATCAGCAGCCTGCTGGTCAGTAAATACGGAAAAAATAATGTGAAATATTCTGCCGGAGAAGGTTCTTTCCTGATCAATGCGGGGATGCGGGCCTGTGCGGTTTCCACGGACCGGAAAAACTGGAAATTCGTGATCCTTGAGAAAGAATATAAGTCGCAGCTGGTGAAAGTATTGCCGAAACAGATCCTGGACACCTTCTGAATCTTACCTGAGTTTGGCCCGACGGTCTGCATAAGACCTTCCCGAAAACAGGCTTATATACGGTGATGCATAACCTGAGGCAGTAAGGTAAATCCGCAGAATCCGGGCCTGCTTTCACCGGCGATTATGATTTCTCAGGACCGATAACCGGCACGGATCCTACCGGACCGTGCAGATACAGCCCTTATGTCCGGTTCATATAAAAAACCTTATTTTCGCATAAAATTTGTCAATGAAAAACCTTCTCTGTGCCGCCCTTTTCTGTTCTGCCGTTCTCATTACCGGACAGGGAAAAAAGTTTTATGAAAAAGGGGAAGTGGATTTTAAACAGCGGGTGGAGCGCATCAATATGAGGTTTGAAAACAACCTGCCGTTTGTAAAAGTAACCATCAGAAACAAAACCTATACTTTTCTTTTTGATTCCGGAGCACCTACCGTGATTTCCCAGGCTATTTTCAGGGAACTGAACCTGAAGAAGAAATACAGGAGGTCTGTGGGAGATTCCAACAAAAATACACAGGAGCAGATCTTTACCGAGCTTCCGGAAATGAAAATCGATCAGGTCACCTTCAGGAATACCGGTGCCGTTGTCCTGGATCTGAATGCGGATGAGCTCCGCTGCCTGCATGTGGACGGCATCATCGGTGCCAATCAGATGGCGGGGCTGGTCTGGAGGCTTAATTATGCTGAAAACCAGCTTGAGGTCGCAAAAGACATCTCAGGATTCGATCTCCGGGGATTTGATTTGGTCATCCCTTTCGGGACCAGTATACAGAAAACACCGCTGATTACAATCCGGATGTTCGACAAAGATCTTCCCTTTACTTTCGATACCGGATTTTCCGGAAGGCTTGAACTGACGGAAGCTGAATTTAATCCCGGAAAAGTACAGCGTTCGGTAAGAACTTCGGGAACCCATTCAACCGGTGCCTTCGGAACGGCAAAGCCGTCGGAAGGGTATATCTTCCGGGCGCAGGCCATAGGCATCGGCAACAGCGTTTTTAAGGAGGAAATCGTTTCTACCGGAAGCATGAACCTGATAGGAAACGAATTTTTCAGGGATTTTACCTGTATCATGGATTGGAAAAGCCGCAGGATCTATATGAAACGCATAAGGACGGTGCCGGCAGTGCTGGAATCGTTCGGTTTCAGTTACCGTTTCCTGGAATCAAAACCGGTGGTGGCCTATGTTATCGGAGAAGATGAATCCCTCATCAGAAACGGTGATATCATACTGGCTATAAACGGCATTTCCCTGGAGCATCTGGATCAGGATCAGGTCTGCCATTACTTTCTCCACAGGATAGAGAGCAACCAGAGAGTCATCAACATAAAAATAGACAGAGGCGGTAAAGTGTTTGATTACCAGATCGAAAGAAAAGCATACTTAAACTGATTTATAAGCAGGAATCCAAAGCTTAAAAAAGACTTCCGGTACTTATTCTGCATCTGTATTGTATGCGGGATATAGGGGTAGAATCAGTCCTAACCCGGAATCAGAACCCCTGCCGGTGTGCTTATCATAAAAAAGTGGTATACTAAGGAATGCTTTTATATTGATGATCACAATAAATCTTAAAAACGGCAAATATTTCTAACGATATCGCGTAAAATAAATTTTTATTAAATATTATTCAAATATCGTTGCGGATATTTAAATTGGATTATCTTTGCACCCGTAAAATTCAGAACTCAATTAAACTTTTACTTATGAAAAAAAGACTGATGCTGGGAACGGTACTTTCCATGTTCTTTTTTGCGGAAAATGCCTCAGCTCAACAGGGCAATGTAGGGATCAACACTTTAACTCCTAAAACCACTCTTGACATCGTTGCCAAAGCAGGGAGTACGGATGCCGACGGCCTTCAGGCCCCGAGACTGACCCGTGCAGCACTCACTGCCAAAGGAAACGGTGTGTACGGTACAGACCAGGCCGGTGCTATCATCTACATCAGCGATATTACCGGCGGAGATGCTGCCTCGCAAAGGGTGAACATCACGGCAACCGGTTATTATTTTTTCGACGGCAATCTTTGGCAGAAAGTAGGCGCAGGTAGCGATTTGTACAAAGACAATGGGGTGCTCACTTCCAACCGGACGGTTTCCCAGGGAAATAATACCATGGCCTTTACTTCTTCCGCAACTTCCGGAACCAGCCATTTTACGGTAGATGACGCCACCTTCAATGTAAATGCCGTAAATGACCGGGTTGGTATCGGTACTAATAATCCGACGGCCAGGCTGGAAGTGAATAACGGAAGCACAGCGGGTGCTGTAAAGATTGTTGACGGAACCCAGGGAGAAGGGAAGGTGCTTACCAGTGATGCCAGCGGCGTGGGAACCTGGAGGACCATGGCCTTTTCCAGCAATGTGGAAGGAACGTGGCTGATCAACAATGCACAGGCAAATACCAACAATTCAATTCCGGCAAACCGTTACAGCTCAGTGGCAAGATTATCGCTGCCCGCTGCAGGAACGTACCTCGTGTTCCTCAATGCCGACTTCGGTTTCGATAATGCCGTATCGATTCCTGCGCAGGTGGAATACCTGATTACCCGGGGGTCCATAAACAATGAGCAGAATCTCGCCAATGCCATTGGTGCAGTACCGGGAACCTGGAATACGATTTACAATTCCGTAACCTCGGGAATGGGCGGGTTTACCATCAACAATACATTTTTCATCGTTACAACAGGAGCCCAGGATATTTTCCTGACCATCAAACCGATTCCGGGGCAGTCTGCCAACAATGGTACAACCGCAACCAAGCTCATGCGATGGGGAGGAACTGCAGAAAACCCTCCTTACCAATCCATTCCGGGCGGTCTGGCAATCGACCGTTTCGTGGCATATAAATTCTAATACCATTCGGTAGGAGGAAGCACTTAATACGATATTCACTTCAGCCTTACCGGGCAGATTATGGGAATACAATGGAAAACGGGCTCCGGCCCGTTTTTTTTATGGAAAATGAGACAATCCTGCAGGATCCTTTACTTCGTGATAAACTAAGGTGAAATCAATCGTATTTCCCAGATGATTTAATTTGATAATGAAATTAACGCTGTTCAATCAAGATTTAAACAGAATGAGTTTTGATAAAACGACTGATGATTATTATACCGTCTTTTGACAGGATTTTATCCTATCCTGTAGAAAGCTTTCCGTCGGGACTTTGATGCAAGGTAAATTAAACCGTATTCTCATTACATTCATCGGTTTCTTAAATCAAAATGAAATCAACGCTGTTCAATAAGATTTATACAGAATGGTTAAAGAATTTTGTTTGGTCATTGATTCTTTCTTTCTTTCTTTCTGATCCTGTTTTTGCTAAAGGAATTTCCGGCATCCCGATTCCCTTTTACAGCTTTATCACCCGGTCACCGATTCAGATCCGGGTTTATCCTAGATTAATTTAAGTTCGATATAACAAATGATTTGAAATAGGCTGCATTTACATCATTTGCATTATTCAGTTACATCGGACTGAAGCCCGACGTCATAATTGGGTTTTACATGGAGCATGGTATAATAATCTTAGGTTCAAGACAAAATAAAGAACAGCAAAACCGGCCTGCCTGGTAGGGGGAGATATATTCAGAGCCCCAGGTTAATTCATGACAGGCAGATTGTATGCTTTCATTCGGCATCTGCCATCCGTTTGGGATCTACCAGTTCTTATCCACCATATAGATCAGCTGGGTCATCACCACGGCGCCCATCAGCAGCTCCCTGCGGTTTACCTTTTCAAAGGTGTCTTCTTCGGTGTGATGGATATCAAAATACCGTTGGGAATCAGGGACCAGCTCAGCCGTAGGAATGCCCAGATCATGCAGCGGGTAAAGATCGGTGCCGGAGAATGTATTTTCAAAGTCATAGACTCCGTAGGGCAGGAAAAGTTTCCTCCATCCCTGGATAAGTTGCCGTTCGGCAGGAGCCATTTCCAGTGAAATCCCCCTGGTGCTGAATCCGCCGGCATCCGATTCAATGGCAAAGAGATGCTTTTCATTGTTTTCTTTTGCCGCCTTTGCATAGGCAAGACCGCCTCTGACGCCATTTTCTTCGTTGGCAAAACAGACGACACGCAGGGTATGCCTGTTCCGGATTCCCAGTTTTTTAAAAGTCCTCAGGACCTCTATGCTCTGCACAATCCCGGTACCGTCGTCGTGCGCTCCTTCCCCCACATCCCAGGAATCAAGATGCCCGCCTACAACCATTACGCTGCTGTCCTGGCTGCCGGTAATTTCCCCGATGACCGAGTGGGACTGTTTTTCGCCCTTCATGCCGCAGGAGGAGTTAAGCTTTACTGTAACCTTTCCTGTCTTTACCAATGCTTCCAGTTCATCAGCGGTTGTATTGCCGACAGCAACTGCCGGAATTTTCCTGTCGCTGTCGTAGCGCATGGCTCCGGTATGCGGAACGTCGTCAAATGCAGAGGACAGGGAACGGATGATGGCAAACTTCCCGCCTTTTTTTGCCGTCAGTGAAGCAGCGGTTACCCGATACCTGGCGGCATCGCCATAGCTTTTGAAGGTTTCCACAGAAGACTGGCTGAAAGGGTAGTTGAAAAAGAGGATCTTGTCTTTCACCTGTTCCGCGGTAAGTTTTTCATATTCCGCCATCGATTTCACCATAATGACTTCGCCTGAAACGTCCTTTCCGCCGGTTCCTTCGGAATTCCCGAGGGAGAGCATCTTTACGGTTTTCCATTTTCCCGCGGCGGCCCTGAGCTGCATTGATTCTTTGCCTCTTTGCCAGACCGGAACCGTCACTTTCTGCAGCCATACCTTATCGGCTCCGGCATCGCGCAGCTTCTGTGCGGCCCACTGTACAGCTTTTTCGTAGGATGCGGATCCGCTCAGCCGGTGGCCTATGGTCTTGGTGAGTTCCCGCAGTTCGGTATAAGCTTTTCCATGATTCAGGATTTCCCCGGAGATGCTGCTGAATTGCAGGGAATCTCCCTTTTCCTGTGCGGATGCGGCCATGCTGAAAAACAGCAGGGCAGTTGCTAATCTATTTTTCATTTTTTTTAATTGATCATGCAGAACGGCATGCCGTTCCGTCAGTATTTGATTTCAATATCCATCTGTCTTCCTTCTGTTTCCGCTTTCCTGTCCAGCGAAGTTCCCGCCGCAACGCCGATGGCCAGTCCGACAGGGAATCCGGTGCCGAAAAGGCCTATATTTCCCATGGACAGTCCGAAAGCCATTCCCAGCGGCAAACCGAACACGGCAAGTCCGGCAGCCATCCACATCTTCCTGTAATGATTCTTTGGTACGATCTTGTGTCTTTTTTCAGGAAGCGACAGAATCACCTTCTACTTTTCTTTCAGGACTTCGTACAGAACCCGGCCGGCCGGGGCTGAAGAAATGGCCTTCACATTCTCATTGATGGCTTCCACTGTAGAAAAAGGAATTTTCTTTGTCGCGGCCTTATCCAACAATCTTTGAAACTGCAGGTACAGGTTGCGGGTTTTAGAACCGGTAATATGTTCCGGAAGCAAACCGGGCTGAAGAATTTCCATACTAAGGATTATTAATGGATTTTTATAACATTACAGGATAAGCCATATCAGGTCTTTCTGCACCTGCAAAATTCAGGAAATTTGTTTTCATAAATTGGTG
>NZ_CAJYMO010000330.1 GCF_913776365.1 uncultured Chryseobacterium sp.
CTGTTTCAGCACCGGCTTCCACCATTACTGCCGCTGCAGGTGACGAAATCATCCCTATGGACAGGATGAGGAAAATTATCGCCGAAAACATGGTAAAAGCCAAGCAGATTGCCCCGCATGTTACCTCTTTCATCGAAACAGACGTTACCAATGTTGTAAAATGGAGAAATAAAAACAAATCGCTTTTCGAAAAACGAGAAGGAGAAAAGCTGACGTTTATGCCGATTTTCGTAAAAGCGGTAGTAAAAGCGATACAGGACTTCCCGATGATCAATGTTTCCATCAGCGGGGAAAACATTATTAAAAAGAAAAACATCAATATCGGTATGGCCACTGCCCTGCCGGACGGAAACCTGATTGTTCCCGTGATTAAAAATGCCGACCAGCTATCCCTTTCCGGACTGGCGAAGGCCATCAACGATCTGGCGTACAGGGCAAGGAATAAAAAACTGAGACCGGAAGATACGCAGGGAGCCACCTATACGATTTCCAATGTGGGAAGCTTCGGCAACCTGATGGGAACCCCGATCATTCCTCAGCCGCAGGTAGCCATCCTGGCCATCGGAGCTATTGTAAAGAAACCGGCAGTCCTGGAAACGGCGGACGGCGATGTAATTGCTATCAGAAACCTTATGTTCATGTCCCACTCCTACGACCACAGGGTGGTTGACGGTTCCCTGGGAGGAATGATGCTGAAGCACGTTCATGATTACCTGCAGAACTGGGATCTGAATACGGAAATATAATTAATGAGTAATCAGTAATGAGTAATTTACCCTGAAAATAAGACCTTCGGATTTTTCCGGAGGTTTTTTGTATGATATCTGTTGAAATAATTTTATCTTCAATCTAAATAAGGTACGAATGGAGCTTGATTTCAGGAAATTAGATGCCAGTAAACTTTTTGACTTTTCCAGGGAACAGGAAGAATTGATTTTCGAAATATATGACCGTCTATTCGGGATGTACGACCTTTCTGTGGTTGCGGTTGAAGATTCCCTTTTTCAGGTCTTTCATTCCGGTAAAGAGAATTCATTATTCAATCCCAAAATTTGCTATTTCATTACGGATAAAAATAAAGAAAATCCGTTTTACCTTTTCATTGTCAGCAAAATCGGCATTATGGCAAAAGGTGCGCGCACTACTGCTTTGTATGACAGCCTGCAGATTTGGGGAATGAAGCGGATGGAAGAAGACTATGGCTTCATATCCGTCAGTAAAAAGAGATGGACAGACAGGATCGCCGGTATGTTCAACCGCTTTAAAGTAAATTTCAGAGACGGAGCATTCAGTGGCTTTTATATACTGGGCAGCAACAAGTCCGGAACCAGGACCTTTTTAAATGAAAGACGCAGACAAATCATCAAATCTTTTCCGGATAAAGACTTCAGGCTGGAAATCAAAAATAACATTCTCAAATTCGGAATTCCTGAAACTCTTACTGTGGATCGCGCCCTATATACAGCTGAATTCTTGAAACAGATCTGATTAACAGGAACCCGAAGCTTTTCTAAAAGGCTGTATAATGAAAGCCGGAAGCAATTACGATTAAAATACTTTTAAGCGTCTTAGAGCCTGTTTAAGAACATAAAAACCTTCGGATTTTATCCGGAGGTTTTTGATTTGCCGGTTATCCGGAGGAACGCCTCGCATATACGATGCTTGTTTTCAGCCGGTGAACCTTATTGTGCGCTGACAAATACACACTCTTCAGGTTGTCGTCTTTATCCAGGTTTATTTTCAGGTCAAAACGTTTTTCTTCAGGATCCGATTTCAGAATCCGGTACAACTGATCGTCATCGAAACTGACCATCATTTCCATTAAAGGAGCAAAAAGATCTTCCTCCGATCCGGGCTTCATTCCGGCATTCCTGAAAAATTTCAGGGTAAAACGGGAAGGAAGCCGGATGATTGCAGGCCGTGCATCATGCAGAAGTACTCCATTACTCAGCGAGTCTGCATAATCTTCCGAGGAGGGGAAATACAGATCGGTTACCGGATCAAATCTGATCTCTGATAATTCCGATCCGCTTTCCAGAAACAAATAAGGCGTAACCTCCTTTTTGTTCCGGATAAAGAAGACCATTTTATCCCTCTTCGGATCTGGTTCCGGCCATGATCTTAGGACCTTTTTTCCTCTGTAACTGCCTGTAGCTTTATCATCTGCGCTCCAGCCCTCACCGCTCAGCGTCACTGAAAATGTCCCTTTGTCCCCGAATTCCATCCTGAGATCATTATGATTTCCGAGGTCCCGGGTCATAGCTGCAATGTTTCCTTCAAACTCATAAAAGGCATCATCATTGTAGGAGAACCAGACCAGATGAATTTTTTCAGGAACCGGCATTTTTTGTACCTGAACAGAACTTTCGCCGTCCGGAACAGAAAAAGTATCTTCCTTTGCATAAAAATGATTATCCGTTAATTTAATGAATGTTCCATCTTTGCCGGAGTACCGTACACTATATTCAAATCTTGAAAAACGGTCATATGATATTTCGTGCCGGATAATCGCGCCGGCTAATGTCAGGATCAGGATGAGCAAAAGATAATTCCAGATTTTACTAGCCATGGATAAATGCTTTTGAAAGTCCCATAAGCCAAAGGATAAATAACCTGTAAATGACAAGAAAGGCAAACGTTCCTGCAATCATGATGATGTAAACAATCCTTATCATCTTATCCGGCGAAATAATAGCACTGATCATCCACACCGCCATATTGGCAAGAAGCAGATAATGGAGATTCCCTAAAAAAACATCGGAAGCCAGCTCATAATTCGACCAGGAAAGCAACAGGAGGGTTGACAATATGAAAAATATGACGACCAGGATACCTGTCGTTGCGGAATTCTGTAAAAAGCGTTCAGCTGCTCCTAAGTTCATCATGGAAATCAGATCATTATTCTTCAACTGCAAATCTATTGATTTATGCGACTATCTGTCCAATATCCGTAAATTAATTTTAATTTTAACGAAATACAAGGTGATATAACCTGATTCCAGGAAACTCAATGCCGCTCAAATTTTAAGTTCTCTAAAAACACAGGAACGATTGATATTCAAAGTATATGACAAATGGTTTGAAAGGTGTGATCTTTCAGTAATTGCGGTTGAAGACGCTCCTGCTCAGAAAAGACGTATGCAAGATGCCGTAATGCAACAGCTGATCTGAAAAATAATGTTTGTACAGGTAATTTAAGCAGCCTCTGATTTGAATGGAAATGGGGAAATGGAAACTGCTGCTGCAAGATCGAAAGAAAATTTATATTAGCCTATCCTTTACTACGTCTATTCCTTTTTATTCTTACTGAACAGGATTACTACAATTGATTATCAATTTTCTTATATGCAACTGATCATATCCGCAGAACAAAAAATACAATTAAATAAAGGAAAACATTTGTATAATTAAGAGAATTACCCTATTTTTGCACCTCGAAATAATTAACAAATTTATTTAACATTATGAACAATTACGAAACTGTTTTCATTTTAACTCCCGTTCTATCTGAAGCTCAGGTGGAGGAAGCAGTGAACAAGTATGTAGATCTTATCAAAGAAAAGAACTGCGAAATCGTTGCT
>NZ_CAJYMO010000331.1 GCF_913776365.1 uncultured Chryseobacterium sp.
CCTGATTCTTCTTTCGATTTCTTCTTCTGTCAGCGCCTGGGCCTGTTTGGTTTTTAGTCCCAGGTGCTTGATTCCTGTTTCCAGGGAACGGATGGCTTTCTGTAACGACTCCTCGAAATTTCTTCCAATGGCCATTACCTCACCTGTAGCTTTCATCTGGGTGGATAATCTTCTGTCCGCCGTTTCGAATTTATCGAACGGGAATCTCGGGAATTTGGTTACCACATAATCCAGAGCCGGCTCGAAGCACGCGTAGGTTTTTCCCGTTACCGGGTTCATGATTTCATCCAGTGTCAAGCCTACCGCGATCTTCGCAGCGATCTTTGCAATCGGGTATCCCGTTGCTTTGGAAGCTAAGGCTGATGACCGGGAAACCCTAGGGTTTACCTCGATGATATAGTAGTTGAAAGAGTGCGGGTCTAAAGCCAGCTGTACGTTACAACCTCCTTCGATTCCCAGTGCTCTGATGATTTTCAGGGAAGCATTTCTCAACAGTTGGTATTCTCTGTCGGAAAGGGTTTGTGAAGGAGCTACGACGATGGAATCTCCGGTGTGTACCCCAACCGGGTCGATGTTTTCCATATTACACACCACGATCGCATTGTCGTTGGCATCACGCATTACCTCGTATTCGATTTCTTTGAAACCGGCAATGGATCTTTCGATCAGACACTGTGTTACCGGGCTGTACTTTAATCCCAGTTCTGCAATTTCCTTCAGCTCTGCTTCAGTTGAAGCGATTCCGCCTCCTGTTCCGCCCATGGTAAAGGCCGGACGGACAATTACCGGATACCCTATTTCCGCAGCAAAACTCAGGGCTCCTTCCACCGTGTTTACGATGTCCGATTCCGGAACCGGCTCGTTGAGCTCCCTCATCAGCTCCCGGAAAAGATCCCTGTCTTCCGCTCGGTTGATCGCTGAAAGCTTGGTTCCCAAAACTTCCACTTTACATTCTTCAAGGATTCCTGATTTTTCAAGCTCTACCGCCATGTTCAGTCCGGTCTGGCCTCCCAGTGTCGGCAGCAATGCGTCCGGGCGTTCTTTTCTGATGATGTGACTTACAAACTGAAGGGAAATCGGTTCGATATACACCTTGTCTGCGATTTCCACATCCGTCATGATTGTTGCCGGGTTGGAATTGATCAGGATGACCTTATAGCCTTCTTCTCTTAAAGATAAACAAGCCTGTGTTCCTGCATAATCGAATTCTGCTGCCTGACCGATGATGATGGGTCCTGATCCGATTACCAAAATTGTTTTTATATCTGTACGTTTTGCCATTTTAAATTTTTAAATTTTTCCGTCACGGAGGTTATCCGTATTCATTGTTGTTTTGCACGGTTTTGGCCGTGGTTATTGTTGTTGAACCATTTCATGGTTCGGTTGATATATCGTTGCATCATGCGGATGAAACCGATATATATTACGGATTGTTAAACCAGTACGCTTTTAAATTCGTTCATCATATCGATGAAATCATCAAACAGATAATTTGCATCCTCCGGACCAGGGCTTGCTTCCGGGTGGTACTGTACGGAGAAGCAAGGGTGGATCTTATGTCTTAGTCCTTCATTAGTTCTGTCGTTCAGGGCGATATGCGTCTCGATAAGGTCCGTGTCTTTTAAACTTTCCTGATCTACGGCATATCCGTGGTTCTGGGAAGTGATGGCCACTTTGTTTTTCTCTACATCCAGCACCGGGTGGTTTCCTCCGCGGTGTCCGAATTTCAGCTTAAATGTTTTTGCGCCGCAAGCCAGACCGATCAGCTGGTGTCCTAAGCAGATCCCGAAGATCGGCACTTTCCCTAAGATTCCGCGGATCATTTCCAGGGCCTGCTGGTTGTCTTCAGGGTCGCCGGGACCGTTGGATAACATAACGCCATCAGGATTCATCAGCAGGATCTCTTCTGCCGTTACATCCTGGGAAACAACGGTAATGTCACAGTTTCTCTGAGAGAGTTCGCGGATGATTCCCAGTTTGGAACCGAAATCCACCAATACTACTTTTAAGCCTCTTCCCGGATTAGCGTACGGTGTCTTGGTAGATACCGTTTCCACCTGGTTGGTCGGGAACGTGGTTGATTTCAGTTCTGCAACCACCGTGCTTTCGTCGGCATCGGCATTTACGATTTTTCCTTTTACAACGCCGTGGTTACGAAGCACTCTGGTAAGCCTTCTGGTATCGATGCCGGAAATTCCAGAAAGATTTTTCTTTTTAAACAGTTCATCCAAGGTGATCTGTGTCCGGAAATTGGACGGGAAATCGCAGAGTTCTTTCACGATCAGCCCTTTGATGGCCGGCTCGATGCTTTCATAATCATCACGGTTAATACCATAATTACCGATAAGCGGATAGGTCATGCAGACAATCTGTCCGCAGTAGGAAGGATCGGAAATAAGTTCCTGATATCCCGTCATCCCGGTATTGAAAACCACTTCGCCTGCCGTTTCCAATGCTGCTCCGAAACCTTTTCCATGAAATACTTCACCGGACTCCAGTATTAATTTTTTCTTCATTTTAAACTTTTATCTCTTATTATTTTATTTTGTACAATGTCGGTTGTAGGATTGTAAAATGTACGGTACTGAAATGAGTTTTGTTTACGATGTACATTTTTACTGTATACGTTTTACAATGATTTGAAAGTATACCCTTCTTTTTCCAAAGCTTCTTTTAATATGGCCATTCTTGCGAAAACGCCATTCTGCATTTGCCTGAAAACCCTTGAACGTTCGCATTCCACCAGATCGGTATCGATTTCCACGCCGCGGTTGATGGGTGCCGGGTGCATGATGATCGCTTCTTTCTTCATGGCTTTCTCCCTTTCTTTCGTCAATCCGTATTTCCTGTGGTATTCTGAAGCGGAGAAGCTCATCTTGGCGTCATGTCTTTCGTGCTGGATTCTCAATAACATCAAAACATCCACTTCATGAATCAGTTCGTCAACGCTCAGGTACGTTCCGTTGATCAGGGCCCCTTCGTCGAACCACTGTTCCGGGCCGGAGAAATACACCTTTGCGCCTAATCGTCTCAGTGCTTCGGCATTGGAATTGGCTACCCTGCTGTGTTTTACGTCACCTACGATGCCAACTTTCAGGCCTTCAAATTTTCCGAATTCCTGGTAGATCGTCATCAGGTCCAGCATACACTGGGACGGGTGGTTTCCGGTTCCGTCGCCGCCGTTGATCACGGGGATTTTAATGTTTTTCAGTTCATCAAAATAACGGTCTTTTTTATCTCTTATCACGACCAGGTTTACCCCTAAGCTTTCGATTGTTTTTACGGTATCGTATAGACTTTCCCCTTTGTTTACGGAACTGTTGGAGGCATCGAAAGGAACCACCTGCAGGCCTAATTTCCTTTCGGCAATATCAAAACTTGTCTTGGTTCTGGTGCTGTCTTCAAAGAAAAGGTTGGAACAGAAAACCTCGCCTTCTATTTTGGCAGTCTTTCCTTCCGCAAAAGCCAATGCTTCCTGTACTATACGGTTGATTCTCTCGGTGCTTAGTTCTGTAATCGTAAACATAATATTCTAAAATTTTCACAAAAAAAAAGCGAAGAAAATATCTTCGCTTAAAATAAATAAATATCGTAAAGGGCGTCTACGCCCGGTAATTCTAATGATATAAATACTGTGTTATTCATTAGGTGCAAAGATACAACAATTTTAAAAACAGGCCAAATAAAATTTATAATAATCTGTAAATTTATACTGCCTTTCTGCAATCTCTCAGCAGACCGTGAAACGGGCTTATTTTAATATATACCGGTACTGCTGATAAGGCGAGCTTTCTCATCATTTCGCTTCATTTACCAAAATTAAAATACCACAATCTTTATCCGGTTTCATTTATAAACACTATTTTTGCCAATACTCAAGTTTAGGATATGGATTTAAAAGACAAAATGATTCTCAGCATTATTCAGGACAATTCCACACTTTCGGTAAAGGAAATTTCAGAAAGGATCGGGCTTACCTTTACCCCGACTTACGAGCGCATCAAGCAGCTTGAGAAGCAGGGAATCATTGAAAAATACGTAGGCCTTCTCAACCGTGAAAAGCTGGGACTGAATATTGTGGTATACTGCAATATCCGGCTGAAAGAGCAGTCCCAGAAAGTCCTTGAGTCCTTTGAAAAAAACATCGGGAAATATGACGAGGTACAGGAAATCATCAGCCTATCCGGGGAATATGATTATATGCTCAAGATCATTGCGAAAGACATCAATTCCTATAATGAATTCGCCGTGAACGTGATTTCCAATATTCCCAACATCGGGCAGTACCACAGCTCCATCGTACTTCATGAAGTGAAGAAGTCTACGAAGTTTAAGATTGACCTGGAGTGATGTAAAAGCAAAATTTTACTTGAAGTACGACCAACTTCTGGAAGCGAAGCAATGCGGCACACTTGCTGATAAAGTTCATACCGGAACGTAGAGGTATATTTTATTTAATCAATCAGCTTGCTGATTAGTACCAATTCTTTGTACCCTTATTCATCCCTACCGGCAGAATAGAAAATTTTGCCTTGGAGATTTTTATCGATAAGTCTTTTACAGACCTATATGCTGCCGTCATCAGCACTTCAGACCTTCAAATTTTCAGGAGCTGATCCGGCTCTCCGCTCATACTCCTCGCTCCGGCCCACCTCAACCGCTCCGATGCTACACCCGCCGTTCTCCAAGCTTTCCCGCCCCGCTGTGGGGTAACCGCTGCGATCCGGGCTATTATAATAAAGAGGTTATCCTAACAATTTATTTTTCACTTTATTGAATTGGTGTTCAATTTTATCCAGACAAAGATTCCCGATGCTTCCCTGGTGGGTATGCTCTACGTTCTCTATTTTAAAATCGAATGCATTGTTTTCGATCACCTGCCCTACTTTTACATAAGCATCCCGGAAGGAGCTGCCGTTTTTTACTTCTTCATTGATTTTCTCTACGCTGAACAGGTATTTGTACTTTTCATCTTCTAAAATGCCGTCTTTTACCTGAATATGGGGCAGCGTATAGTTCAGAATCTCCAGGCATTCTTTCAGTGAATCAATGGCCGGGAACAGGATCTCCTTCGTCAGCTGCATATCGCGGTGGTAACCGGACGGAAGATTGTTCGTCAGCAAAATAAACTCATTCGGCAACGACTGTATCCTGTTGCACCGCGCGCGGACCAGTTCGAAGATGTCCGGGTTTTTCTTGTGCGGCATGATGCTGCTTCCCGTTGTAAATTCTTTCGGAAAGCTGATGAAATCGAAGTTCTGGCTCAGGTACAAACAGACATCGTATGAAAATTTCCCTAAGGTTCCTGCCAGGGTCGCCATCGCCATCGAAAGCAGTTTCTCCGATTTCCCACGGGTCATCTGGGCATAGACCGAATTGTAGTTCATCGACTGGAAGCCCAGATTATAGGTAGTGCTTTCCCGGTCGATCGGAAATGAGGAACCGTAACCGGCTGCCGAACCCAACGGATTTTTATTAATGATATTTTTCACGGAAAAAAGCATTTCCATATCATCCAGCAGCGCTTCCGCATACGCGCCGAACCATAATCCGAAGGAGGAAGGCATCGCGATCTGCAAATGGGTATAGCCCGGAAATAACACCTTTTTATGTTGTTCCGCCAGTTTGATCAACAGCTGGAAAAACCCATCCGTCAGCACCGTGATTTCCCGGATTTCATCCAGCAGATACAGTTTGATATCCAGTAAAACCTGATCATTCCGGGACCGCGCGGTGTGAATTTTCTTTCCGGTATCACCTAATTTCTCTATTAAAACCGATTCGACCTGCGAATGAATGTCCTCCGCATTTTTATCGATTTCAAAATTTCCGTTTTCTATATGTCCTAAAATTCCCGCTAAGACAGACAGCATTTGTTCCGACTCTTCATCAGAGATAATGCCGACTTCCGCCAGCATTTTGCAGTGTGCCATGGAACCTTTAACATCATATTTTGCCAGGCGCTCGTCGAAATCGAGGTCTTTGCCAACCGTAAAAGTATTGACTAATATATTAGTGGCATTGTTGTCTTTCTGCCATATTTTTTTCATAAGTTT
>NZ_CAJYMO010000332.1 GCF_913776365.1 uncultured Chryseobacterium sp.
ATGAGTGATGAGTAATGAGTAATGGGTGATGGGTGATGGGTAATGAGTAATGGGTGATAGGTGATGAGTGATGGGTGATGAGTGATGGATAGGAGATAATGAGCTGATGGGAATGAAAGAGGTGAAACCGATCAGAAGATCCGTCCGATGAGGTGATACCAGAGCGCTGAGGTGACCAGTCCGGCGAGGATGCTGAAACCGATGGTAAGGTTGGTGAGCTTCGTGTTCAGCCGGAACTGTTCGGCAATGATGCTTGAGGTAAGGACGGCCGGCATGGCGGCTTCAAAAATGGTAATCTTTGCAATATCTCCTTTGATACCGATGAGCAGAGCAAGTCCCAGGGTGATGGCCGGTGCCAGAATAAGCTTGTAGATCATAGAGACGGACATCTGCGGAACGAGTTTCCTCCAGCCGTTGAATTTCAGCTGCAGCCCTACCGAAAACAGGGCCAGCGGGCTTACCGTGGCGGCCAGTTTGTCGAAGAAAGGTTCTGCTGCGGAAAAATCTATGAACCGCGACAGCACCAGTGCGGAGATACAGCCGATCAGCGGCGGAAAAGTGACCAGCCTCTTCAGGATGAATCCGGCACTGACCTTCCCCGACCGGCTTCCGCCTCTTACTGCAGCAATGATCCCTAAAGTGGAAAGCGAAAAGAACATGGTCTGATCACAGAGCACGGCAATGCTCAGCATCTTTTCCCCGTAATAGGCGGCGACCAGGGGAAAACCGACGAATGAAGTATTGCTGTAACCGCTGACCAGCTCCAGCGTACTCCTGGACCGCCCGGAATAGCCCTTGCTGCTGCTGTATATTTTCATAAAGAAAAAACAGAATACCGAGGTCAGAAAGGTGGCCGCTACCGGAAAGAGCATTTCTGCTGTCCACCGGATATTGGGCAGGTATTTAAAGGAGACGGCGGGCAGGGCCAGGTACAGAATCCAGGTGTTGATGCCTTTGTGGGCATCAGGATGGATGGATTTCGTTGCCCTGAACACCATTCCAGCGATGATGCAGACGGCAATCAGAACAAAATTCGACATTGTATTCTATGCATTTAGTGCTTATATAAACCTCATAGGTTTTTAAAACCTATGAGGTTTGAATTAAACATCATCTTACTGGTTCATTGTATCCCAAAGGCTCATCACCTCAATTTTTTCCAGCGGTTTGGAAAGAGTGATTCTTCTGGATGTTTCTGGCAGCAGATCGAAAAAGTTATCACTGAAATGCGTATCGCCGATCAGGTAGACATTTTTCGCCAGGACATTGGTGGAGATTTCGATTTCCGTAGATGAAATTTTTTTGATTTTAAGGTCTGGTTTTAGCAGCTTCAAGTCTTTTGGCTTTGCAAAGAAATGGCTGCTTTCGGCAACTACCTTTTCATCTTTGCCTCTTAAAATTACATGTAAAAACAGTTCATTTTTGTCAGCATCACCCACCAGTTCTGCAATCGACACCGGATCGAACTTCACCGCTTCTTCCAAATTCATTTTCTGATTTGAAACGGCCATGCGGATATTTTCACCTTTAAAATTATTTACTTTAAGCTCTAAGCTTACCTCTTTACTTTTACTCAATCCGTCATTAATGCCGTAAAAATTCAGCATTCCCTCTTTCTTTTCTACTAAAACCGCCTGATTTTCAAAACTCCTCTTCACTTGATAATGCAGGGCTTTCCAGTTTCCAAGATAATCGATGGATGACCATGAAACGACCGGCCAGCAATCGTTCAGCTGCCAATACAGCGTTCCCATATTGTACGGTCTGGCGCGGCGGTGGGCTTCCATGGCAATCTGCATTCCTCTTGCCTGAAGCAGCTGGGAAACGTAGTTGTATTTCACAAAGTCTTTGGGCACAACATAATCGCGTTTCATGTAATTGTCTATAATTTCCCAACCTCTCGAATGCTTTTCATGGGCTTTGATGATTCCGTTCTGTAAACTGAGATCCGGCTTTCCTGAGAACATTGATTTTGTGGTTTCCAGCGTCGGCATTCCCTGGAAGCCGTATTCCGAAGCGAAGCGCGGCACTTTTTCGTTGTAGATTTCAAACGGCTGCTCGCCCCACCAGACGCCCCAGTAATGGGAATCGCCTTCCGTCAGGCTTTCTTTATGTCCCCAGCCGATCGACGGGGAACTCGGCCAGTAGATCTGTTTATCGGCCGTTGCATATTTCCTGATGGCGTCCGGAATCACCTGCTGGAAAATGGTTTTGTAATCTTTCCAGACCTGCAATGAATCGTTTTTAGAATATTTGAACTGTTTCTGATAACCCCAGTTGACAATGGCTTCATCGATTTCGTTGTTTCCGCACCATAAAGCCAGGGATGCATGGTTCTGCAATCTTGCAATCTGATCCTTAACTTCCAATTCTATATTTTTCTGAAAAGCATCATCCGCCGGATAGAAACTTCCTGCAAACATGAAATCCTGCCATACCAGAATCCCGTTTTCGTCGCAGGCTTTGTAGAATTCATCATCTTCATAAATCCCGCCGCCCCAGACGCGGATCATATTCATATTCGCCTCTTTACAGTCCTTGATCAGCTTCTGATACTTTTCCTTGGTCATTCTCGGTGAAAAGCTGTCGCCGGGAATCCAGTTGGTTCCTTTGGCATACATCGGCTGTCCGTTGACTTTAAAATAAAATGATTTTCCCTGTGCATCTTTTTCCTGAATCAGCTCAACCGTTCTCAGTCCGATCCGTTCCGTTTTTTCAGCAATCCGTTTCCCTTCTTTTTGTAAAGTAATGGTAATGGTATATAAATTCGGTTGTCCCCATCCGTTCGGCTGCCAGCGTTTCGGATTCGGGATCTGATACGGAACGGAAACAGTATTGCTTCCCGGTTTCAGGGTAATGTCCTGCTTTTTCCCGTTAATCAGAAGGCTGTATTGCCCCGGTTTTTCAGCAAAAATTTCAGCGTTCACCTGCAGATCCGCCTGTTTTCCGGTCATGGATTTCTGTTCTATTCTTATTTTTTCAACTTTTGCCTGGTCCCAGAAGTTAAGTTTCACGTCTTTCCAGATTCCTGCCGTTACTAATCTCGGTCCCCAGTCCCACCCGAACTGGTATTGTGCTTTTCTTACAAAGCTTCTCGGTGATTCCGGCATCGTAAATGGAATTTTTTGGGCTAATTCTTTTCCAACCGTTATCGCTGATTTAAACCTGACCTGGACGATATTCTCACTATTTTTCAAGTAATCTTTTGCCGGGATTGTCCATGTCCTGAACATATTGTCGGTATTCTTTACCAATTTCCCGTTTAGATATACCTCCGAAAAAGTATCCAGGCCCAGGAATATTAGATCTATATTCTGATGCTGAAGTTCTGCATTAGACAGATTGAACTTCGTCTGATATTCCCAGTCCTCGTTTTCCACCCACTGCACTTTCTTTTCGTTTTCGTCTTTGTAAGGATCGGGAATGACGTTATTGGTCATCAGATCCAGATGGACTGTCCCCGGAACTTTGGCCGCCAGCCAGGTGTTTTCTTTGGTATTTTTAAACTGCCATTTTTCAGCGGATAAAGAACGTTCTGAAACCTGCCCGTGGATCAGCAGCCGGATAAAGAGAAAGGAAAAAAGTAACGTTTTGTTCATTATAAATTATTTACAATCCTGTGAATTCCATATTTAATAAGCGGTGTATTAAAATTAATAAGAAGTCCGAGTTTCATGTGAGTTAATTTCAAATAGGTCAGCAGTTGAGCCTGGAATACGGGATGTGTTTCTGTAACCGATTTTATTTCAACAATTACTTTGTCTTCAATAACGAGGTCTATTTTATAAGCATTTTCAATCATCACTTCTTTGTATATAAGCGGTAATGCAACCTGTTGTTTTACTCCAAGGCCCAATTGTTTTAATTCATAAGCCAAGGCAATTTCATACGTGTTCTCTAATAGACCGACTCCTAAACTCCGGTGAACTTCTAAAGCAGCACCAATAATCTTGTAAGATAATTCATTTTCTGTCATAAGTGTGTGTGTGTGTTTGTTTAACGCAAAGTTTTATTTTACTCTGTGTGTAAATTAAGGAAGCAAAGAAGAGATCAGCAAGCTGATCCAATGAAGCGGACGACTTATCCGTACGCTTAATCAGCGGCTCTGCCGCCTGTTTTGCTCACTTAAAATACGCAGCATTATGACTAAAACTTTGCGTTAATTAATTTGTAAAGCAATTTTCAAAGTTACAATTTCCTCTGCATGGGCAATTCATTTTCTTCTATATGTGTATACGCTTGTTTAACGCAAAGTTTTATTTTTCTCTCTGCACAAATTGAGAAAGCAAAGAATGGATCAGCAAGCTGATTTGATAAAGCGAAAGTCTTATCCGTACGCTTAATCAGCGGCTTTGCCGCCTGCTTTGCTCACTTAAAATATACAGTCTTATAAATAAAACTTTGCGTTTAACTTTCTAAGCATTTTTCAAAGCCACTACCTCTTCTGCACTGGCAAAAGCACCGCCGTCCGTAATGGCGGATGAGTGGAAATATTGGGCTTTCGTATATTGCCTGATTTCTTCTATATTGCTTGAGCGCAGTCCACCACCGACTAGGATTTCGATTCTGCTGGCTGATAATTCCACCAGCTTTTTCAGGTTTTCTTTTCCTTCCGAAACGTTGTCTTTCTGGCCGGACGTGAGAATGGTTTTGAATCCGCAGTCGATTACTTTTTCCAATGAAGTTTCGAGGTCCTTCACTCTGTCGAATGCGCGGTGAAAGGTACAGGGATAAGGTGCTGCCAGTTTTACCAACTCTCTATTCTCCTCAACATTTACCTCATCGTTCTCATCTAAAATTCCGAAAACAAAGCCGTCGACATTTAAAGATTTTAATTGAATTAAATCCGATTTCATTTTTTCAAATTCTTCGTCCGAATACGTAAAATTTCCACCGCGCGGACGGATCATTACGAACATGGGAATCGTGATTTTTTCACACAGCTGTTTTACCGTTTCAAAATCCGGCGTCGTTCCGCCTTCGCTCAGTCCGTCACACAACTCGATACGGTCGGCTCCGTTTTCAAAGGCGGTAATGGCGGATTCACGGTTGAAGCAGGCTATTTCTATTTTTGACATGGAATGGTTTACAATTTAAAGTTCAAAATTCAAGGTTTATTTCAAAGCGAATCCGGGTTTTTCCAGGCGGTTTCCTTTCTGGTCGTGCACGGCGAAGCTGAATCCGTCCTGTATGCAGTAGGAGCCGTATTCCCCTTTTTTGTTAAGGGCAATAAAGCCTACCTGGATGTCCTTCAGGTTTTTATTTCTTCTTTTGGTAATCTGTACAATCCGTTCCACCGCTTCTCTGCAGGCCTGTTCCGGCGTTTTGCCCTGCCGCATCAGTTCTACTACCAAATGGGTTCCCACCATCCTGATGACTTCTTCACCATGACCGGTTGCTGTGGCGGCCCCCACTTCATTATCGACAAACAGACCGGCTCCGATAATCGGGGAATCACCTACCCTGCCGTGCATCTTAAAAGCCATTCCGCTCGTTGTACAGGCTCCGGAAAGATTTCCCTGCGCATCCAGGGCGATCATCCCGATGGTATCATGGTTTTCGATGTTAACGATGGGCCTGTATTTACTGTCCTTCAGCCATTCTTTCCATTCTTTTTCAGATTCGGGAGTTAAAAGATTTTCTTTCTTAAATCCCTGGGAAACGGCAAACTGCAAAGCCCCGTCGCCGACAAGCATGACGTGTGGGGTCTTTTCCATCACCGCCCGGGCCACAGAAACCGGATTTTTGATATTTTCCAGGCAGGCAACCGAGCCGATGTTGTAGTTTTCGTCCATGATACAAGCATCCAGTGTTACTCTTCCATCCCTGTCCGGCCGGCCGCCGTAGCCTACACTTCTTTCCGAAGGGTCATCCTCAACGAGGCGGACTCCTTTTTCGACGGAATCCAACGCTCTTCCTCCTTTGCCTAAGGTTTTCCAGGCTTCCTCATTGGCCCGAAGGCCGAAATCCCAGGTAGAAAGGACAATCGGTTTGTTTATGGTTCTGCTGTTGTTTACAGGCGCATCTTTAGCGATCAGGTCCAAAGGATTCAATAACAAAGCGGATGATGCGATAGCGGTATTTTTTATAAATTTTCTGCGTGAAGACATGAGGGTTTAAAGTTTTGGGGTTCAAGGTTTAAAGTTCGAGGTTTAAGGTTTTTGGTGAGATAATCATTTTGAACATTAAAC
>NZ_CAJYMO010000333.1 GCF_913776365.1 uncultured Chryseobacterium sp.
GAAAAAGCTAAATCTTATTCTTCGCGCGTACAACGATGGCATTGCTTTCCGGTATTCGCTTTCAGAAAAAGGAAATTATACCGTGCTGGAGGAATTGACTTCCTACACCGTTGGCAACGAAACCGCACGCTGGACCGAAAAATGGAATCCCGCCAATGAGGGCCTGTATTATGCGATGGTCGGCGATAAAACGCAGCAGGAAGAATGGGGGTATCCGGCGCTGTTCCAGACCAAAGAGAAGGACTGCTGGTTTTTACTGCATGAATCGGCTGTTGATGGAAATTACTGTGGCTCCAAACTGAGCAACAGATCCGATAAAAATACATATAAAATAACCTTTCCGGATCCGAAAGACGGCCGCGGAAAAGGAGAATCGTTACCCAAAATTACCTTTCCCTGGAAATCGCCCTGGCGAGTGATCATTATCGGGAGTCTCAATGATATGGTCGCTTCCACATTGGTTGATGACGTGGCGCCGCCTTCTGTCATCAAAAATACGGACTGGATAAAACCGGGAGCGGTTTCCTGGAACTACTGGTCGGATAACCACGGGACCAGAAACTTCAAAACGGTCTGCGAATTTGCCGATCTGGCTGTTGCCATGGACTGGCCGTATACTTTGTTGGACTGGGACTGGGATTCGATGGGCAACGGCGGAAATCTGGAAGATGCGTTACGATATATTCGTTCTAAAGGTATCAAACCGTTGATGTGGTACAATTCCGGCGGCGACCATACCTGGGTTGCTTCCACTCCGAAAGACCGGATGCTTACCCATGAAAATAGGGTAGAAGAATTTTCCAAACTTAAAAAGCTGGGCGTTGCCGGGGTAAAAGTCGATTTTTTCGAAAGTGAAAAACAGGAAATGATTCAGTATTATCTGGATATTCTGGAAGATGCGGCAAAGTTTGAAATGATGGTCTATTTCCACGGATGCCTGGTTCCGAGAGGCTGGGCCAGAACCTATCCGAATCTCATGACCTACGAAGCCGTCCGTGGTGCCGAATGGTACAACAACGGACCTGAATTTACCGCCACCGCGCCGGTTCACAATACCATTTTGCCTTTTACCAGAAATGTAGTCGGCTCCATGGATTACACGCCGGTCACCTTTACCAATTCACAGTTTCCGCACCTCACTTCCTATGGCCATGAGCTGGCGTTAAGCGTTCTGTTTGAATCGGCACTGCAGCACTTTGCGGACCGGCCGGAAGGCTATTCCGACTTGCCGGATGCGCCGAAGCAATTTTTAAAACAAGTTCCGACGGCCTGGGATGAAACGAAACTGTTGCAGGGATTTCCCGGCAAAGAAGTCGTAATGGCCCGGAGAAAAAACACGGATTGGTACATCGGCGGAATCAATGGCGAAAATGTTGAGAAAAACATCCTGATTACATTTGATTTTTTAGAAAAGAATAAAAAGTACAAGCTAAGGATTATAAAAGACGGAAAGCACGATAAGCAGCTGGTGACCGATGATCTGGTCATTGGAAGTGCAGATTCCGTTACCGTGAAAGAACTGAGGAGAGGCGGTTTTGCTGCCGTAATTTCACCCTTGTAAATGCAGCAAACTAATGTAAATAATAAAGAATAGGTCTGAATCAATAAAAAATCTGGTATCACGCAGATTACGGTGATTACGCAGATGCGAAAATGATAAAAATCTGCTGAATCTGCTAAATCGGCGAGCGTGTTTTTGGAAGTGCAGATTCCGTTACCGTGAAAGAACTGAGGAGAGGCGGTTTTGCTGCCGTAATTTCAACGCTGTAACTAATAATGATCGTTCATTAGATTTTAAATACTTAAAAATTGTATGAGCTGATTGAAATATAACCTCACGCAGATTACGGTGATTACGCAGATCCGAAAATGATAAAAATCTGCTGAATCTGCTAAATCTGCGAGCGAATTTTTAAATACCCTGAAAATGTAAAATATAATTGGCTTAAAAGTCAGAAAATTAAAATAATAGGTAATGAAAAATATAAAAACAATAATAGCCCTGATAGCCTGCAGTCTGGGATCTGTGGTTTCTGCACAGAACCCGGTGATCCAGACGCATTTCACACCCGATCCTGCACCAATGATTTACAAAGGCAAGATGTACCTGTACACGGGAGACGACCAGCCGGGATTCGATTTTTATACGATGACCAGGTGGCATGTCTATTCATCGGATGATATGGTGAACTGGACCGACCACGGGTCTCCGATTTCGCTCGAATCGTTCACTTGGGCAAGAGACCGGGCGTGGGCGGCACAATGTGTAGAGCGCAACGGCAAATTCTACTGGTACATCTGCGCGCAGACGGTAGATAACAATATGGCCATTGGGGTAGCCGTTTCAGACAGCCCGACCGGCCCATTCAAAGATGCGCTGGGAAAACCGTTGGTAACCACCGGAACCTGGGACAATATCGATCCGACGGCTTTTGTGGATGACGACGGGCAGGCCTATCTCTATTGGGGAAACAGCAAATTGTTTTACGTTAAACTGAACAAAGACATGACCACCTATAACGGGCCCATCACGGAAGTTCCGCAGTCGGTGGAAGCTTTCGGTGGACTCAGACGGCCCGGAAAAAGCGATGAAGTTTTGCAGAAACAGGAAAAATTCGACGATGTTTATGTGGAAGGTCCGTGGTTTTACAAACGGAACAAACAGTATTATATGATGTACGCGGGAATGACCAACAGAACGGAATGCCTGTCTTACGCAACCAGTGCTTCACCCACCGGACCATTGAAATACCGTGGAAAAATCATGACCGATCAGCCGACGAACAGTTTTACCAACCATGGTGGAATCATCGATTACAAAGGAAAATCCTACCTCTTCTATCACAATGCTTTATTGCCGAACGGTGGAAGTTATGGGCGAGCAACAGCCATCGAAGAATTTAAATACAATGCCGATGGCAGCATCCCGAAAATCACCATCACCAAAGAAGGGGTAAATCCTGTAGGAACCTTGAATCCTTACCTGAAAAACGAAGCCGAAACCATGGCCTGGTCGGAAAAATGCAGCACTTCCGAAAATAAGAAAACCGGTGTCTACGTTTCCGATATCCGGACCGGAGGCTACATCAAAGTCAGGGCGGTGGATTTCGGAATTAACGGGCCTGCCGAATTTTCAGCTTCGGTGGCTGCAGGAATCGACGGCGGAATCCTGGAAGTTCATCTGGATGATGTAAAAGGAACCAAAATCGCCCAGATCGAAATCCCGAGAACAGGCGGCTGGGAAGACTTCAAAACCTTAACTTCAATGATATCAGAACCGGTTTCCGGTATCCATGATGTCTATTTTGTCTTTCAGGGAAAAAACATCACCG
>NZ_CAJYMO010000334.1 GCF_913776365.1 uncultured Chryseobacterium sp.
CCTCGAAAAAGTAAAAAAAATTTCCGGGTTAAAGCTCAACGCTTCGTCTCCTGATGATGCGGGAATAGATGAAGATCTTTTCAACAATGAAGCGCACCGGACAAAAATACTGGATCATGCGCAGCAATTGTATTTTCAGAACAATCACCGGTATGAGGTAGTTCAGCACGAACTGTTCAAAGAAGGGCTGAGCAGAAAACAATCGGAGGAGATCGTAACGGCATTACAGGAAAAAAACACAGAAATGGTGGACGACTTTCAGGAAAAACTTGACAGCGGTATAATCTCGGAAATTAAGATCACCCCCAATCCTGAACACACCAAAGGAAATACGGACCGGGACCAGATCGACCGCTATATCGGATATGGAGCTTACCAGATGGACAGAGGCGATCTTGACAATGCACTGGAGCTCTTCGATAAAGCGATAGAACTGGACGAAAATGCAACTCTAGCCTATGCCAATAAAGGAAAACTTTACGGCCTGAAAAATGATACCGAAAAGGCATTATTCTTTACCAATAAAGCGCTGGAACTGGAACCTGGACATCCACAGATTCTGGAAAATAAGGTAGACTTTGTGTTCGAACTCTTTCAGGAAGGTAAAATGGATGAACATGAATTTATACTCAATATAAAAGATATCCTTGCAAATGATCCCCAGAATCCTAATGCACTGATATTTATGATTCAGTTTTATCAGAAAGAAAACCATATTGAGGATGCCCTAAAGTCCGTAAGGCAATTGTTTAAAAAGTATTATTCGGAACACATCACCATTCAGCTCATGGTAGATACCATGTATATGCTCCCTGAAGAAGAGGCCCTGAAGCAGTTTGACCTTATAGATAATGAATCGGGTGAGGAAGCGCAATACCAGCTGCGGTACAACAAAGGTCTTTATTTAAAGGGAACCGGGAAATATGACGAAGCCATTTTGCTATATGACCAGCTTAATACCATCCAACCATTCTCCTGGAATTATTACCAGATGGCCATCATGAAAAACATTCAGGGAAAAACAGCCGAATGTCTCGAACTTTTAAAGACAACTTTTGAGCTGGAGCCTGCCCTGAAAGAAGATGCACGCAGCTTCCCGGAGCTTCAGAATTTATTTACTGATCCTGAGTTTATAGAAATCACCAAGTAAAATCCGGAACGGCCGGTTCAAGAAAAAAAAGACAGTGACAGGATAAAACAGCTCAATCCAGACATCAGATAAGGAAGAATTCCGTACATTTAAAATAAAAAAACATGAATCCCATCGCAGAACAGTACGTTGCAGGACTTAAAAAAGCCTATTTTGAAAACCAGGGAAAAGAAAGCTGGGACCATTTTGAAAAGATAAAACACGGCGCTGCGGAAGAAAATATCCGGAAGCTCAGAGAACTGTATCCGGAAATTCCGGAGGCATTGATCGATCTCCTGAAATACGTGGACGGTACTTACTGGCGGGAATATAACGGGGAGAAAATCGCCTTTTACTTTCTCGGTTCCGATATGGAAGAATATCCTTATTACCTGCTGTCATCCGGGGAAATCATCGAGAACCACGATCTGGCAGCCAGGTATTACAAAGACTATATCGAACGGGAGTATGATGAGGTAGATATTGATGAAACAATTACAGCAACAGTGGACGGCCTGAAGTGGCTCCACTTCTCAGACTGCATGAACAACGGCGGCACTTCGCAGCTGTTCATCGATTTCAGTCCCGCGGAAAAAGGAACAACAGGCCAGATCGTCCGGTTTGTCCATGATCCGGATGAATTCAGTGTGATTGCCGGCAGCTTCGAGGACTACCTGAAAATGCTGATGGATAAAGGGTACGATTTCATCAATGAGGAGTATATGGAATAAATGACGCGATAAAAGACCTGCCCGATGAAGAAAAAAGAGATCAGAATATATTTCAAGGCCATTACGGATGGCGATAGGGAAAAGGTAGCGGAACTTATTGAATCGGATAAGGCTTATCTCACCGTGTGCAGTTTTGCACCCCCGAAAAAGAACGACGGCCAGTCCGGGTTGCAGGTGGCGTTTAAAACCGGAAATTTCGATATTGCCACTCTCCTCATTGCAAAAGGGGCAGACGTTAATTTCAGGGAAACCTCGGCCATCAACGAATGGACAGCGCCTGTACTGCACGATTGCATCCGGGCCATGATTTTTAATTCCTACACGCTTCAGAAAAATGAAGACCGGTTTAATCAGGCTTATCTGCTGTTTCAGCAGATGCTGGAAAGAAAAGCAGATCCCAACGCTATAGATTCGTATGGTAACAATTGCCTGCACCGTGCCATTCTGGATGCCCAACAGATGATCAATCACCCGCATGCAGATCTGTCTGACGGTATTCTCCTGCAACAGCTCAGGAAGCTGTTCAAAACACTCATTTCAGCAGGGGCCGATATTCACCGCCATGATGACAGAAGGCCGGATGCGGAAAGCCTGATAAAAAACTTCAGACTGGAAAATTATCAGTTGCTGGAGTAAAAACCAGCCTATCATCATTATCCTGTCTTATTAAGATAATCAATAAACCCCAAACACAAAACCGATGGAATTAACAAAAGAACAACAGGACATCATCCGTTCAACCGGGAACATTAAGATCAATGCCGTGGCCGGTTCCGGGAAAACCACTACCGTTATTGAGTATGCCAGGACCCGCCCGGAAGGAAGCAGGATCCTCTATCTTGTTTTCAACAAAGCCGTAAAAACAGAAGCCGTCAGGAAATTCAGTGACAGGGGATTATCCAATGTGAGGGTGGAAACGGCGCATTCACTGGCGTTCCGGCATATCGTATTCCGGCACCATTACAAGGTACGGGCGCAGGGCTACAGGACTTATGAAATTGTAACGCTCCTGAACCTGCAGGGAAACGGTGAGAAACATGCCGAATACATTATTGCCAACCACATCAACAAGTGCATCACCTATTTCTGCAACAGTGACAAACGGAAAGTTCAGGAACTGAACTACCTGGATACGGTCACCGATCCACAGGCCCGGGCTTTTGTGTCAACGTTTTACGAATACATCATTGCCCAGACCCGGCTGCTGCTGAGCAAAATGGATAAAGGGGAAATTGAGATTACCCATGATTTTTACCTGAAGAAATTCCAGCTCCTGAATCCGGACCTCGGATATGATTATATCCTGTTTGATGAAGGCCAGGATGCATCGCCTGCCATGCTTGATCTGTTTTTTAAGCAGAAAGCGATAAAAGTTATTGTAGGAGATACCCATCAGCAGATCTACAGCTGGCGGTATGCCGTCAATTCCCTGGAACAGGCAGATTTCAATACCTATCATCTTTCCACCAGCTTCCGTTTCGGGCAGGACATTGCCGACCTGGCCTCTGAAGTACTGGTCCTGAAAAAACACCTGAAAGAAGATTCCGGTGACACGGTCTCCATCCTGGGGAAAGGCAATACCGAAAACATAAGCACCCGGGCTACCCTGGCCAGGACCAACCTCGGCCTGCTGCTGAAAGCCATAGAATATGTAACGGAAAACAAGAGATCCAGGCAGATCTACTTTGAAGGCAACATTAATTCCTATACCTATGCTGATGAAGGCGCTTCGCTGTACGACGTACTGAATCTTTTCCGGAAGAAACGCCATCTGATCAAAGATGAGCTCATCCGTTCCATGAAGGACCTTCATGAACTGGAAGACTATATTGAAAAGACGGAAGATGTACAGCTTTCGCTGATGGTGGAGATCATCAGGGAATATGAAAACGAAGTTCCGGAAATCATCAATACCATTAAAAAAAGGCATGTGGAAAACAATGATAAGGAAAAAGCGGACATGATATTTTCCACCGTTCACCGTTGTAAAGGCATGGAATATGACTCGGTAGAACTGGTAAATGATTTTATTTCTGAAAAAAGGCTGGAAAAACTGAAGGAAGACAGGAAAAATTTTGAACTGAACCTCCAGAAACTCAACGAAGAAATCAATCTCCTGTATGTAGCCGTTACGAGGGCTAAAAACATCCTTTCCATTCCTGAAACCTTGCTGCCCGATGCATTTATTCAGGAATCGCCGCATATTCAGGTTATAAAAGTGGAAAATGAAAACAGCGAACCGGCAAAGAATAGTCCGGCCGGGAATAAAAGCAGTACAAAAGAAAAAGCCTATTCCCAGGAACGGGTCCGGGCTACTCACAAGGCAGCCTACAAGCCCTGGACGCCGGAAGAAGATGAGGAACTGGCCGGTATGTTCGGCGACGGATGCACGGTACAGGAAATGGCCGATCATTTCGGAAGAACGAAAGGAGCCATCATCGCCCGGATCAAGAAACTGGAACTTGAAAATTTTTATTAAATACCTGTACGCAATGAAAAACATCAGATCGATCACCCTGGAGAAATATAAGGATTTGCCTTATGAATACCTGGAAGAACATATTTACCGGAATCATGCAGACCAAATCTTCGTCACTGCGCTCAGCTTTGAACTGGAAGCCGATGAAGACTCACAATACCCTTTGGAAGATCTTCTGGATCAGTTCAACCTGTATGTTTCAGGTTTTATTAATCCGGAAATTTTCAACCGGTCCAGCCAACTGAGTCTTGAACTGGCCGGTGATCCGGAAGATATCCGTGATCTCCTGGAAAGCATTATCGGAAAAAGGGTGTATAATACAAATATTCAAGCAGAAGATGGACAGACCTATGTGAAACTGATGATTGAATAAATCAGTTAAGTCTAATAATAACTGAGTGAATGATTATCCTAATATAGGCCCTGGCCTACAGATCTGCCTGAAGCCATTTTCAGATCTCTGCTGGGAGAGCACTTACAACTTTCATTACATATCCGGAAGAAATTTGAATGACCGCCAAATTGAAAAAACTCAGATCTCCTATATTTGCTTTATAAAAACTTATATGGAAAAAAATTCAGGCTGAGATCCTGGGAAAAGCAGGACCTCAGCAGCCTGGTAAAATATGCAGACAATCCGAATATCGCCAAAAATATGACCGATATGTTTCCGCATCCCTATTTAAAAACGGATGGTATGGCGTTTATTGAGTTTGCCAATGCATCGCATTCCGCCCACATTTTTGCTATTGAAGTTGACGGCGAAGCGGCAGGCGGGATCGGGATTCATCCTGAGCACGGCATTCACCGGAGAAATGCAGAGCTCGGCTACTGGCTGGGACAGCCGTTCTGGGGACAGGGAATCATCAGCAGGGCCATTCGGCAGGTCCTGAATTTTGCCTTCCTGAATGATAATGAGATAGGCCGGATTTTCGCCCGGCCGTTCGGCAGCAACACCGCGTCGCAAAAAGTATTGGAAAAGAATGGATTTGTTCTGGAAGCACGGCTTGAAAAAACGCTGGTTAAAAACGGTGAATTGGAGGATGAGCTGATATACGCGCTACGCAAAGAAAAATTCTATTCATCTATACATGATCTTCTTATGATATGAAGTACAGAAACATTGCTAAAGAAATTATCAGCCTGAAAAATGCGGATCTTCAACTGCGGGACCGGCTGATCCGCAACGGGGAACTGCAAGCCGGCTATCATCACGAAATGCAGGATCTTCACAATAAAAATGCGGAAGTATTGGATGAAATCATCAGTCATATCGGCTTCCCCACTGCAGATAAAGTGGGTGAAGAAGCAGCTGAAGCCGCGTGGCTGGTCATACAGCATGCCATTGCCCGGCCTGATTTCATGAGAAAATGCCTTGCTCTTCTTGAGAACTCTGCTTCAAAAAATAAGCGTGAAAGGATCAGCATGGCCTATCTGGCCGACAGGATTGCAGTGTTCGAGGGCCGGCCACAGCTTTACGGAACACAGTTTGACTGGGATGAAAACGGACAGTTGAGCCCAAATCCTTGTGACCATCCGGATCAGGTTAACGAGAGACGGATCGCACTTGGCCTTATCTTACTGGAAGAACAAACCCGGATCGTCAGAAACCGTGCCCAAAAAGAAAACCTGCATCCTCCGGAAGATCTGAAACAAAGAAACCAGGAAATGCTGGCATGGAAAAAAACCGTGGGATGGACCTCATAAACCATCAGTCAATCTTTCGCAGATGATTTAGAAAGACTTTTTAAAATGGGCCTTGTTTTGATTTCGGAAAGCTGGATAGCCGTCGTTGGGATCCCATAGGCAATCAGCCGGTCGATCAGCTGTTCCAGATGGCGGCTGTCCTTCAGTGCGCATTCCGTGATCAGGCAGAATTCTCCCGTCACTCTTTTGCAGCTGAGAATTTCCGGAAATTGATGGACATCATCAATAAACCTCCTGAACTCATCATTCTTAAATTTCAGGCTGATGACTACCCTGAGCGGATACCCGAGTTTTTCATAATCCACTTCAACGGTAAACTGCTTAATAACCCCGCTCTCTGCAAGATTCTGAACCCGCTCCTTGGCAGCCGACTGGGAAAGGGAAATTGTACGGCCGATTTCAGCATAGCTTAACCGGGAATTTTCCGCCAGGATCTGCAGAATCCTGTAATCAAGATCGTCCAGTATTATTTTCATTGAAATTTATCTGATATACCATTAATTTAAGGCAAATTTACTCTTTTATCCCTTATATCCGTTTTAGATCCCGGAGAATATTCCTGAATTTTGTCCCGATAAAATACCAGATATGACAACAATCCCTTTTTCGGCAAACGGAAATACAGCTTTTGAAAAACTGCTTGGGCACAACCCGGCAATACTTACCCACTGGAACCTCCTGGAAGAAACCCTTTGGACAGAGACAGGGCCTGACAGAAACCTGCTAGAACAGATCCGCCGCGCCATGGCCTTTGAAAATGGCTGCCGATATTGTATGGTAAAGGCAGGCAAGCCCGATTTCGATGCCTCACAGCTGAAAATTTCCCTAGCGGTATTCTTTGCAGAACTTTTCTCTAAAGACTATACATCAGTTCTGCCGGCCCATTTTGATCTGCTCCGCGAATACTTTACCGATACCGAAATATCAGGCCTCTGTGCCTTTATCGCTTTTGTAAATGCATCCCAGAGGATGGGAAGAATTTTTAATCTTTCTGAAAACCACCAGACCCATGCCTTATCAGAACCTGAAGACAAAGACAAAAGGCAAGACATCGGAAGCAATTAATTCACTACCTTGTTAATTATCAACAGTTAACAAAAAAATCTGTAAAATAACTGAGTACCACGGCTTCATTTTTTGCGTATCTTTAAACAAAAAATTTTATGAAACATACTCTACTTTTTTTGTTTGCCGCTGCAGGGATGCTGTCGGCACAAACCACGATCACAAAAGCATTTAATGACCCTGTTTCCGGGGAAACGGTAGACTATCTGGGAGTAAACGGTACACCGGACAACTCGGCAACCGGAGCCAATGCCACCTTTAACAACGGTTCTCTTACATTTGCGGGATCGGCCACAACGGTCTACTCCACGCCTACTGCAAGCGAGATTTCAACTTTTCCGGGGTCTACCCTGAAAATGACCGGCAGCGGGAATACCGTATTTTACAAACAAACCGCTTCCAAACTGGAAATCACAGGCCTGGTAACTTCGGATGCTACCCTTAATCTTTCTGCCAATAACGGTACCTTCATCAGTTATCCTACCCAATATACAACGGCCACGGAAACCGATCAGGCACAGGGAACATTTTCGTCAACTTCTGTCAGCGGACTCTGCAGAGGAACCATCACGATCAATCCCAACGCTTCAGGCACGCTGATCCTGGGAAGCTATACCTTTACCAACGTCCTGAGGGTAAGATCCGTTCAGACCTTTAACCTTCATTTACCGAACGATACCAACTTCCTGTTTCCGATAGGGACTATAACCAATACTTCCTATTCCTATTACAGCAGTACGAAAAAGTTTCCTTTACTAACTACGATTCAGACTGTGGTAAACGTGCCTGTTGCCAACATCAACAACCAGACAACCGAGGGTGCCCAGGTGCTGAGTTCCGCTATTCTTTCAACAGGAGAAACGGCATTTAAAAAGAACAGTCTGAAAGTCTACCCCAACCCGGCACAGGATTTCATCGGTCTTGCAGGAGAAACCGGAGATTTTTCAACAGCGAAAATTTATAGCCTGGACGGAAAACTGATCAGGACTTCCGGTATCGAATCCGGAAAAGTACAGGTGACCGGTCTTCCTTCTGCTTCTTACTTTATTGAAGTTTCAGGAAAAGACAGCTCAAAAACCCAGACTTCCAGGTTTATCAAAAAATAAATTATTGATAACATTTGTCATAAATCCCGGCATAGAAATGCCGGGATTTTTTTTATCAATGCAGGAAAAAGAAAATTTTAACACTTTATAACATTTGCCCGTTTTTTGCAGTCATCCCTTAAACGAACTTAAATATCACATCATGAAAAAATATTGTATTATTGCCTCTTCCCTTCTGTTTTCCGGGTTCTCTGCACAGGAAACTGCCGGTTCGTCGTCTGATAAACTGAACATCGTGAAAACAAATGTTACTGCATATGCTTTCAGGAATATCAATCTCTCTTATGAAAGGGCTTTTACCAGCTGGTTTTCCGTGAATATGGGATTCGGGGCCATGCCGGAAGGAAAAGTTCCGTTTATCAACTCTTTTCTGAATGACCGGGACGAACAGCGATTCCAGAACCTGGAAATCAAGTCTTTCAATTTTACCATCGAGCCGCGCTTTT
>NZ_CAJYMO010000335.1 GCF_913776365.1 uncultured Chryseobacterium sp.
CGGCGGAGATTTAACCAATATGGTTTTTGACAGATATCCTGAACTGACCAAAGATATCAAAGGACTTTCCGAAGAAACCACGACCGGCGTTCACCGTCTGTATGAAAGAATGAAGAACGGAACCCTGGTAATGCCGGCAATCAACGTAAATGATTCGGTGACCAAATCCAAGTTTGACAATAAATACGGATGTAAGGAATCTGCCGTGGATGCCGTGAGAAGAGCCACAGATGTGATGCTTGCCGGAAAAAGAGTCGTGGTTTGCGGATATGGAGACGTAGGTAAAGGAACAGCCGCTTCTTTCAGAGGAGCCGGATCCATCGTTACCGTTACGGAAATTGACCCGATCTGCGCTCTTCAGGCCGCAATGGACGGTTATGAAGTGAAAAGACTGGATACCGTGGTTGACAATGCAGACATCATCATCACCACTACCGGAAACTTCAACATCGTAAGAGGCGAACATTTCCTTAAAATGAAAGACAAAGCCATCGTTTGTAACATCGGTCACTTCGATAACGAAATCGATATGGCCTGGCTGAACGAAAACTACGGATCCACAAAATCAGAAGTAAAGCCTCAGGTGGATATTTATACCATCGAAGGAAAAGAAGTGATCATCCTGGCAGAAGGCCGTCTGGTAAATCTTGGATGTGCAACAGGTCACCCGTCATTCGTAATGTCCAACTCTTTCTCTAACCAGACTCTGGCCCAGATCGAACTCTGGAACAATTCCGAAGCTTACGGAAACGAAGTCTATATGCTGCCAAAGCATCTTGACGAAAAAGTAGCCGCTCTTCACCTGAAGAAACTGAGTGTAGAACTGGAAACCCTTTCCCAGCAGCAGGCCGATTATATCGGGGTAAATGTGGAAGGACCGTTCAAGCCTGAATATTACAGATACTAAGCTGGCTTATGGCTTATGGCTTATGGCTTATGGCTTATGGCTTATGGCTTATGGCTTATGGCTTATGGCAAAAATACAGACTCTCCATTAATTGGGGAGTTTTTTTTGGCTTCTCTCCACAACGAAATGTGAATAGTGAACGGTGAATTTCGCTTTGCGGGTCGATTTTGCTTCGCAAGTGAATTTTTCAGGATGACGTAAAATTCATATTGACCCGCAGGAATTGACTATTGACGAAAAGTGAATGGTCAATTTCGCTTTGCGAGTCAATTTTGCTTCGCAAGTGAATTTTTAGGCTGAACTTAAATTGACCATTGACCCGCAGAAATTGACCATTGACAAAAAGTGAATGGTCAATTTCGCTTTGCGAGTCAATTTTGCTTTGCAAGTGAATTTTCCGGCCGAATTTAAATTGACCATTCACCAGCGAAACGGATTGACCATTGACAAGAAGCGAAAGGTGAATTTTGTTCCGCTGGTGATTTTACAGATCTTTTATTGAGAGGCAGAAAACCCAAAATCATGCAATAGCATGATAACACATTTACCTAAATGCGAAAAAGGTAATAGCTCCGGAGGAGCCTTGTGTTAATAGCATCAGATCACAGTATCTGACGAGCTCCGTAGGAGCGGCCTGTTGCCGATGCACAGTTCCCCCCCCCGACTTCGCTCTGCGAGTTAATTTTGCCTTACAAGTAAATTTTCCGGGCGAATTTAATTGACCATTCACCAGCGAAGCGGATTGACCATTGACAAGAAGCCAACGGTGAATTTCGCTCCGCTGGTGAATTTTTAGGCTGAACTTAAATTGACCATTGACCAGCGCAGCAGATTGACCATTAACAAATCTCCACAGAAGATACAATAAAATTCCGTGATATGAGTTATTGGCATTGATATGATAAAATTAATATATTTGATGCCTTAACAAACAATAGACATGAAAAAACAAAATGTATCCGGAGCATTCGTTGCGGCTTCCTGGGTAGCACTGGCGGCCGGGATGATCGGATTTATCGTAGGCCTTGCCCGTGCGGAAATGCAGCTGAACGAGAAAGGCTATTATTTCACCATCCTGCTGTACGGCCTTTTTGCGGTGGTTTCCCTTCAGAAAGCCGTGCGTGACCGGCTGGAAAATATTAAGGTTACTGACATTTATTATGGGATCTGCTGGTTTGCCACCCTTTCATCCATCGTTTTACTCGCTATTGGGCTCTGGAATGCGACCATCCTTCCGAGTGAAAAAGGATTCTACGGATTTGCTTTCCTGCTGGCCTTATTCGGAGCAATTTCCGTTCAGAAAAATACCCGCGACAATATGATGAACCAGGAATAAAAAATCACTCTCCTATCCGGAGAGTTTTTTTATCTGTTTCCATAAGAACAATTGATTATACCATACTTTTTTCATTTTAACATAAAAAATTCCATTATTACTTAATAATTCATTAATTTACACATTAATTCACAAAATATCGATATGTGTAAAAAACTAATAACCGTATGCCTTTTTATTTTGTTCGGGCAGATGATCAATGCCCAGGGCGAATTTATCACTACCTGGAAACCGGCAAATGTTCAGACCCCGATTCCATTACAGCCTCCTTTTCCTTCCTCTTCCACCCAGGCCTGGGCCCCGTTTCAGGGTACGGGCTATTCCATAGAATGGGAAGAAGTAGGCTATCCGACTCACCATGCCACCTTGGATAATGTAAGCAGCGTTTATTATGTGTTGCTTGATTTCGGGACACCGCTGAATCCAAACCCTGCCGAAGCTACCTATACCGTGAAAGTGAGAAGCGGAAGCGGAAATTTTCATAGAATCCTTTTTTTTGATCCGGACTTTCCTCCTATTGGCACCGGTAAGATGGGTGATGATTCCAAAATCATTGAAATCAACCAATGGGGAAGCACCAAGTGGTCTTCTATGAAAAGTGCATTCAGCGGCTGTAAAAACCTGGATCTAAGAGCAACCGATCTTCCGAATCTCTCTTTAATGACTGATATGTCTTATATGTTCAATAATTGCAACAAATTGATCGGGAACCCCACGATTAATGACTGGGATACGTCCCACATAACTGATTTTGCCGGACTTTTCACGGCGTGTAACCTGTTTAACCAACCTATCGGAAACTGGAATACCAGTAATGTAACCGTCATGGGGGTTATGTTTCTTTTTGCCAATAGTTTCAATCAGGACATCAGCAATTGGGATACTTCGAAAGTAACGATAATGACGGCAATGTTTAATAATGCAAAATCATTTAACCAGCCGATCGGAAATTGGAATACATCCAATGTGCTGGACATGGAATTTATGTTTTACAATGCTTTATCCTTCAATCAGGATATCGGCAACTGGAATACATCGAAAGTTATCGAGATGAACAACATGTTTACCGATGCAAAAGTATTCAACCAGGACATCAGCCAATGGAATACTTCGGAAGTCGTATTTATGAACGGAATGTTTCAGAATGCTTTGGTTTTTAACCAAAATATCAGGAACTGGGACACCTCCAAGGTCTACTATATGAGTGATATGTTCAGCAATGCCAAAGCCTTTAACCAGAACATAGGAAGCTGGAACACCTCTTCTGTTCTTTACATGAATGGAATGTTCAATGGTGCCTCTTCCTTTGATCAGGATCTCAGTGGCTGGAATACGGCCCAGGTAAAAGCCATGGACAATATGTTCAACGGAGCTACCAAATTTAACCAAAGCCTGGGTAACTGGAACCTCAGCAGCCTGATCTCGGCACTCAGTATGCTGACCAATTCAGGATTGAACTGCCAGAACTATGACAGTACGCTACTGGGCTGGAGCCAGAATCCGGCAACACCTGATGCCATCTACCTTTCCGCCTCCTCTCCGATGGTCTATTCCCATCCGGCAGCGGTAGCGGCAAGGAACCAGCTGATCAACAATAAAAACTGGACGATTTCCGGGGACACCTATAATGGACAGTGTGAATCCTTCCTGGCCACTGCCGATCTGAATACTGATGATGAAACCGGCATCTATCCGAATCCCGCTTCAGATTTCATTACAGTGAGAAATGCGGAGGTGAAAAGCTTTATGCTCTATGACACTTCCGGGAGGCTTCTCCTGAAAGGCAGCCTGAACGAAGGAAAAATCGATATCCGGAACCTGGCTTCAGGAAATTACTTCCTTCAGCTGTTCTCCGGAAACAAAGTAAAGAACCATAAATTCATTAAGCGTTAAAAATTAATATCCCGGATCTTTTGCTGATCAGATCAGGCTTTTCTTTCAGTGTCAGGAAACGGTTCCTGAAACCCTTTATTCCGTAATCACAAATTTTTAAACCATGTACAAAAAACTCTTAACCGCTGTTCTGATGATTTTTTTTCATCATATTGCAAAAGCCCAGAATGAATTCATTACCATCTGGAAACCTTCCAATATACAGACTCAGTCCTATCAGGGAATTCCCGTCAATTCAACAGCCACCCAGATATGGCTCCCCACAGAAGGAAGCAATTATACGATCTCCTGGGAAGAGATAGGATATCCTGCCCACTCAGGACTTCTGTCCGGAACCACTTCAGCCTATCAGATTCTGATTGATTTCGGAACCCCGCTAAACCCAACGCCGGCCAATGCAACGTACAGAGTGAAAATCAGTAACGGGAACGGTACTTTTTACAGGATCAGATTCAGGGACCCTGCTCTCTTCCCCAACGGAAACGGTATCATCGGCGACGTACATAAGATTCTTTCAGTGCAACAATGGGGGCAGACCAAATGGCATACCATGTTTCATGCTTTCAGCGGATGCAAATTTTTGGATATCACGGCAACTGACCTTCCGCAGCTTTCGGACGTTACCGATCTCTCTTTCATGTTTGCCGGCTGCGAAACAATGGCAGGAAACTCCAGCATCAACAATTGGAATATCTCATCGATCACCTTACTGACCGCTATGTTTTCAGGATGCTTCGTTTTTAACCAGCCGCTGGAAAATTGGGACACCTCCAACGTGGTGAGCATGGGTGCCGTTTTTTCAATGGCCAGAAATTTTAATCAGCCGCTTGCTGCCTGGAATACGTCAAATGTAGAAACCATGACTGCCATGTTTAATAATGCACGCGAATTTAATCAGCCCATCGGCAACTGGGACCTTTCCAATAATCTTGATTGTGAATTCATGTTTTCCCATGCCTGGAAATTCAACCAGCCTATAGGAAACTGGAATACTTCCAAAGTAATTGAGATGAACAATATGTTTACCAGTGCCAAAGCTTTCAACCAGGATATCAGCGGCTGGGATACTTCTAAAGTTATTACCATGCAGGGAATGTTTTACAATGCGGAACATTTTAATCAGCCTATCGGGAACTGGAATACGGCTAAGGTGATTCAAATGCAAAACATGTTTAGCCAGGCAAAAGCTTTTAATCAGGATATCGGTAACTGGAATACGTCACAAGCTCAATACATGAACAGCATGTTCAGTGATGCCACGGCTTTTGATCAGGATCTCAGAAACTGGAATACCTCCCAGGTCAACAGTATGGAAAATATGTTCAGCGGTGCCACCCGATTTAACCAAAGCCTGGGCAACTGGAACCTGGGCAGTCTTTATTCTGCTTTCGGGATGTTTGCCCAATCAGGATTAAACTGCCAGAATTACGACAGTACGTTGCTCGGCTGGAGCCAGAATCCGTCAACGCCGGGCAATATTCATCTGGGAAATGCTGCTCCGATGGTCTATTCCCATCCGGCTGCGGTAGCGGCAAGGAACCAGCTGATCAACAATAAAAACTGGACGATCTCCGGGGACACCTATAATGGACAGTGCGAATCCTTCCTGGCCACTGCCGATCTAAATACTGATGATGAAACCGGCATTTATCCGAATCCCGCTTCAGATTTCATTACGGTGAGAAATGCGGAGGTGAAAAGCTTTATGCTCTATGACACTTCCGGGAGGCTTATCCTGAAAGGCAGCCTTAACGAAGGAAAAATCGACATCCGGAACCTGGCTTCAGGAAACTACTTTCTTCAGCTGTTCTCCGGAAACAAAGTACGGAACCATAAATTCATTAAACGTTAAATATCTGCGGCTTACGAAATTCGTAAGCCGCAGATATTTATATCCTTATATTATCAGTCAAAATAATTCGGATGCTTTTCTTTGATGTCATCTACCGTACCCAATACCTTTTCTTTAAGGGATTCCTGGTATTTCTGAAGGTTTCCGGCCACTTTTTCATCGGCGCTCCCGATCACTTTAGCAGCCAGGATACCGGCATTCAGCGCACCGTTCAATGCAACGGTAGCCACCGGAATTCCACCGGGCATCTGAAGGATGGATAATACGGAATCCCAGCCGTCAATGGAATTGCTGGACAGGATAGGAACCCCGATCACCGGTAAGGTAGTACAGCTGGCCACCATTCCCGGAAGGTGGGCGGCGCCTCCAGCTCCGGCGATGATTACTTTCAGTCCCCTTTCTTTTGCCGTTTTTGCATATTCGAACATCCTTTCCGGCGTCCGGTGTGCCGAAACGACTGTGAGTTCATAAGAAATGTCCAGTGATTTCAGGAAACCGGCGGCCTGCTCCATAATCGGCAAGTCGCTCTGACTTCCCATGATAATTCCTACCATGCGTTAGTTGTATTTAGATGCCCAAAGATAAAAATTAATAGGCTTCCGTGCAAAAAGGCGCAGAAGTTGTTCTGTTCCCCCTGTAAAATCAGGGAAATCCATCGCTGAATTCCTTTTGAACTACCTATTTTTGCCGAATTAACTCTACCGTTTTGAAAGATCTTAAACTTACCCTCGCTGTTCTTACCGTTGCCATTGTCTGGGGCACCACCTTCCTCTCCATACGGATCGCCGTGGAAAGCATCCCGGCATGGTTTGTCGCAGGCATCCGTCAGTTTCTGGCTGCGGTTATCATGCTTTGTATCCTGCTGTACCGGAAACAGTTTCAGTGGATCGGATGGAAAAACCTGGGCTACCAGCTCATTTTTTCTTCGCTCATGCTGATTGTGGCCAACGGAATGACCACGCTGGCAGAGGAATCGGTTACCAGCAGCCTGACCTCTCTCATCAGCGCCTGCTCACCGATTGTTGTTTTCCTGGGGAGCGTGGCACTCGGACTGCAGAAATTCAGCTTCAAAGCACTGGCAGGTGTCCTGATGTGTTTCGGCGGAATCCTGTTCATTTTCTGGGACGGCATTGACGATCTTGAAAATCCCGAATACGCTGTCGGCGTATTCATGCTTTTCATAGCTATTGCCGGATGGGCTTCAGGGACTATTTTTACCAAAAAAATGAATATCCAGAGCAAAAACATTTCATTGAATCTTTTTTACCAGTTTGCCTTTGCCGGCATCGTGCAGCTGATCTTTGCGCTTCTCTTTACGGAAAACTATAATTTTGAAAACTGGAGCCTGAAAAGCCTGTCCGCCATGATTTATCTTGCCGTTTTCGGTTCCGTAGCAGCCTTTTTTGCCTATCATTATGCCCTTACCAAGATTTCCCCGGTCCAGGTTTCCATCCTGGCTTACGTCAACACCATTATTTCCATTTTCCTGAGCTGGCTGATCCTGAATGAAGAAATCACCTCTAAATTTATCATTGCTGCCTGCCTGATCATCTTGGGCGTGTTTGTGATTAATTACAACAGGGGAATGTTCAAAAGGCAGAGGATCGGGTGAGAAAAGTAAGTGGCAGATGGCTAATGGGTGATGAGTGATAGTTGATGAGTAATGGATGATGAGTAATGGATGATGGGTAATTTTTGAAATTTCTGAGTTCCTGTTTATTTTTTTCTGCAACAGGAGTTGTTGGGTATCCCTGAAATTGTTTTACAAACAGCACCAGCCTGAAGTCAAATATCCTCAACTCCCGTCCCGGGATGCTGGAAAATGAATGTATACGATCTGATTATCAGAATTCTAAAGCCCTGTTTTTTCATCTGGAATTTCAGGATACCTGTTGTATTTACTGCTTTTCCGGTCAGGTCAGGTACCGTTTACTTCTGCACCGCATTCCCGTAAGGCTGAATCCTGATTTTAATATGTCCCTGTTTTTTCTTATCTTGTTTGAACCAAAATTACATATATGCTGAAAAACACAATTTTTGTTATCCTTACTGCCGGTCTTCTCTTCATCAGCTGTGATGATAAAAAGAAGGAAGATAACCTTACTGAAAGGGAACAGCAACTGCTGGAAAAGGAGAAAACATTTGCCCAGAAAGAATCCGAATACCAGGCACTCCTGAAAATGCGTGACAGTATCTTCGCAAAAAAAGATTCGGTAACCGTTATGAAATGGCCCGCTTCCATTGCCGGAAGCTGGACGGGTAAGGTAATCTGTACCGAATCCAACTGCAGTGACTATGTGGTGGGCGACCAGCGTACCGACACCTGGGAGTTCGACAGTGATTCCACCCAGCTGATTACCAAAATTATCAACAACAATAACCTGGTAAGGATTTATTCCGGGAAATTTGAAAACAACGAAGCCCGGCTGAACTTTAAAACCGATTCCACGGCTAAAAAACAGGTGGAAATGAATATCCTGCTGAATGACATCAGCCCGAACAAAATCAGAGGAACGAGATCCATTGCGGTAGACAACAGCTGCATGGCCAAGTTTTCGGTAGAATTGGTACGTTCCACAAAATAAACACCTATGCACTTACTGAGTATCCATAACCTGAGTCTTCCCATCGAAGACCCGGTCCTGAAATTCCTGCTGGTTCTGATTATCATTCTGGCAGCCCCTCTCCTTCTCAACAAAATAAAGGTCCCGCATCTGCTGGGCCTCATCATCGCCGGTGCCGTGATCGGGCCGAACGGATTCAACGTTCTGGCACGCGACAGCAGCATTGTGGTTACCGGCACCACCGGCCTCCTCTACATCATGTTCCTGGCAGGGCTGGAAATCGATATGGGGGATTTCAAGAGAAATAAGTGGAAAAGCCTTACGTTCGGCATCTATACCTTCATTGTTCCGTTTATTCTGGGCTATCTGGGAGCCTACTATCTTTTAGGTTTTTCCGTCCTTACTTCGGTGCTTTTCGCCAGCCTGTTTTCATCACATACCCTTATTGCCTATCCTTTGGTAAGCAAACTGGGGATTGCCAAGAACCCGGCGGTGAATATTACCGTGGGAGGTACGATGATCACGGATATTCTGGCCCTTTTGGTCCTGGCTGTCATTGTGGGAATGTCACAGGGCGATGTAGGAACGGAATTCTGGGTGAAGCTTTCCGTTTCGTTCATCATATTCGGACTGATTGTGCTCTTTCTTTTCCCGCTGATCGGCCGCTGGTTCTTCAAGAAAGTGGATGATAAAATCTCCCAGTATATCTTTGTGCTGGTGATGATTTATCTGGCTGCGCTGCTGGCGGAACTGGCCGGTGTGGAAGCCATCATCGGCGCTTTCTTTGCCGGGCTGGCCCTCAACAGGCTGATCCCGCATACGTCTTCCCTGATGAACCGGGTGGAATTTGTTGGAAATGCGATATTTATTCCCTTTTTCCTGATCAGCGTCGGGATGCTGATTGATTTCAAGGCCTTTTTTAAAAGCTGGGAAACGCTGGAAGTCGCCGGTATCATGCTGATTGCCTCCATCGGCGGAAAATATATTTCCGCAGTAGCTACCCAGAAGACCTTCAGGCTTTCCAAAGAAGAAGGGAAACTCATTTTCGGGCTGAGTTCCGCTTCGGCAGCCGCTACCCTTGCTTCCGTAATGGTGGGATACAACATCATCCTTTCCGAAACCGAAACCGGCGAGCCTATCAGGCTGCTGAATGAGCATGTCCTCAACGGAAGCATCCTCTTGATCCTGATTTCGTGCACCATCTCATCTTTTGTTTCGATGGCAAGTGCCCAGAAAATTGCAGAGCAGGATAATGAAAATACGGTATCCGGCACTTCGCATGAGGAAGAGAATATCCTCCTGGCCGTTAATTATGAAACTACCGTGGAACGGACCGTTAACCTGGGCATCCTGATCAAGGCCCACTCGAATACGGATCATATATTTGCCCTGAACATCATCAATGAAGACAAGAATGAATCTTCAGTAAAAAATGCGGAAAAGCTGCTGCACCAGGCCACGGATACGGCGGCGGCGGCGGACGTGCAGATCCAGCCTCTGAAGAGATATGACAATGACGTCATCAATGGAGTCAATAATGTCATCAAGGAACAGAACATTACTGATCTGATCATTGCCGTTAATGACGACAAAGGTTTTTCCCCTTCTTTTGTTTATAATCTTTATAATGGTTATCTTCAGAACGATGATGTGAATGTACTGGTGTACCATGCTGCCCAGCCATTGTCTACGGTAAAACGCTATGCCGTGATGATCCCTGAAAATGCCCATCAGGAACCCGGTTTTTTCCATGCCCTGCTGAGAGTATGGAACATCGCCCGGAATTCCGGAGCCGTTATGGTATTTTATGCCTCGGAGAAATTACTGGACATCCTTCAAAAAATTACTAAAAAGGCCAATATTGAAGCGGAGTTCATCATCATGAATGCCTGGAAAGACGGTGAACAGACCGCCGCGCAACTGAAAGAAGATGAAGCCCTGATTCTCTTTATGGCAAAACGGGGCATGGCCTCCTATATTCCGAGAATGCGCCTGATCCCTGAATTGCTGAACAGGAGCCTGGCCGATAAAAACTACCTCCTGATCTTTCCCTATTCAGAATCCGAAGATCATCCTGAAAAAAGATCCGTAGGAAACCATGATGATTTTATGGAAATCGGGAATGTAATTAAAAAGATTTTTAAATAGCGGCTTAAACATTAACAGAGCTTTTAGCTCTGTTAATGTTAACGTTCTGCTGTTACCTTCACCATTCCTTTTACCATCACCAGCTTTTCCATCAGTTCTTCCCTGGATTCTGCCAGGACATTGATATGGCCCATTTTTCTTCCCGGTTTGGTCTCCGTTTTTCCGTACAGGTGGATATAGGTTTCCGGCAGTTTCAATACTTCATCCATTCCTTCGTAGATTACTTTTCCGGAGTGGCCTTCTGCGCCTACCAGATTCAGCATCCCGCTGTAGATAATGGCATCCGTATCTGCCAGCGGCAGGTTTTTCACCACACGGTACATCTGCTCAAACTGGGAATTGGCATTTCCTTCCTGGCTCTGGTGCCCGGAGTTATGCAGCCTCGGTGCCGTTTCGTTTACCCAGACTTTCCCTTCTTTATCCAGGAACAGCTCAATCGCAAAAAGTCCCGGTGACTGAATGGCATTCAGGAATTTCCCGGTGATGGCATCAATCTGCGCTTCAATTTCCTCCGTCAGCAAAACCGGACAGATGTTGAAATCCAGCAGGTTCAGCTTCGGATCAGCCACCATCTCGGTTACGGGGAAGGTGCGGGTTTCGCCGTTCCCGTTTCTGGCCACGATAACGGAAAGCTCTTTGTCTATATCCACCAGCTTTTCAATGACAGAATCTTCCAGCCACAGGTTTTTCATGTCCTGAGCGGTGCGGATGACCTGCACGCCTTTTCCGTCGTATCCGCCCGTATTCATTTTCTGAACAAAGGGCAACGGCATTTTGATCTCATCGGAGCTTCCGTCCATCACTTCAAATTCCGGACTCGGGATGCCATGGGCTTCATAAAACTGTTTCTGAAGGATTTTCTGCTGGATGGTTTTGATGATATTGGAATTCGGCACCACTTTTATGCCCTGGTTTTCCAGTTCTGCCAATGCATCGGCATTCACATGTTCGATTTCAATGGTCACTACATCTTTGTCTTTACCGAAGGCAAGAACAGTTTCATAATCGTTGAAGCTGCCTTGGGTAAAATGGGAAATATTGTGGCAGGGTGCATCAGAAGCAGGATCAAGAGTATAGAATTCATCGTCGTATTTCAATGCTTCCTGGATCAGCATTCTTCCGAGCTGTCCGCCTCCTAAAATTCCAATTTTCATTTTTACTTGTTTATTTCTGTTAGATTTAATTTAATAAGGGTTGCAATAGCTTTTGGCCTGGATATCCTTTACGGATGATCAACGCAGAGTGCGCAAAGATCTGTTTAACATATCCTGTATAATTTCATTCGCAAAGGCGTTCTGCTCAGCAAAGCGCATGCGCTTTGCTTGGATAATAACGAAGCATCCGTGCTGATCCTGTCAAAGCCACATAAACAGATGAATGCTTTTTATTCTGCATCCGGTCTGACTACTGAAGCTTTTCTATTCTCAGGTAGCCCAGGCTTACAAAGTTCTCCTGGTTTTCAGCGTCCGATTTTACCAGGGAGATGGCATATTTCTTTTTCATATCGGAAGGCAGGATTTCCTTTACCGGGAAAATATCGTCGATATCCACGCCGAGCTTTTCATCGATATGGCTGGTAGCACCTTTAAAACCCATGGTTTTATAAAAGTCCGTGGCTTTTGCTCTTTTTACGGCATCGCTCATGGCATTGCCTACCACCAGGTGCTGTTCATGGAATTCTTCAAAGAACCCTTTCTTATATCCTCCGAGATTGATGAAATACAGCTGTTCCTCGGAAGTGGCCTCTCCCCTTTCCACGATCTTCACTTCATAACCGTCTACAAATTTCACTTCCTGATAGCAATCGATATGGATTTTTCCTTTGGCTTCCTTCCAGAATGCTTTCATCTCTTCCACCAGATCTTTCAGGCTTTCGGCAATCCCGAAAAACACATCGTGCTGCTCAATATTCCTACCGGGCGGTGTGGCTCCCAGAATGACATAAAATAGTTTCATACTCAATTTTGTTTATGCAAAAATACGTCAAATTTATCTTTTTTAAACGTTTGGCAGACTGTTACAATAGTTTTATATTTGTAGCATGTCAGAAATCATCATTCTCTTCCTTGGAGCAATTTCGGCAGGACTTCTGGGTTCACTGACCGGTTTAGGAGGAGGCGTTATCATTATTCCTTTATTGACGCTGGGCTTCGGTGTTCCCATGCATTATGCAATCGGCGCTTCCCTCATTTCTGTAATCGGGACTTCCTCCGGGGCGGCTGTTGCTTTTGTAAAAGAAGGGTTTACCAATATGAGAATCGGGATGTTCCTGGAAATTGCCACTACGGCGGGGGCCATCGTCGGGGCTTTGGTTTCCGGAATGCTGAATCCGAATACCATCGGGATTATTTTTGCCAGCATCCTTCTTCTGACCGTTATTCTGAATTTAAAAGGCAAGCCTGACCATCAGGAACCTGTCATCAAGGGAAGCCTTGAAGAAAAATTGAAACTATACGGTACTTTTCCTGACAAAGGCGTCTTAAAAAGCTATTCCGCAAGAAACACCGTTCCGGGATTTTTCATGATGATGTTTGCGGGAGCCATGTCCGGATTGCTGGGAATCGGCTCCGGCGCTTTAAAAGTGCTGGCTATGGACAATATGATGCGACTTCCGTTCAAGGTGTCCACTACCACCAGTAACTTTATGATCGGCGTAACGGCCGTGGCAAGTTCACTGATCTATTTCCAGAGAGGGGAAATCATCCCGGTCATTGTGGCACCGGTTCTGGTAGGCGTTGTCGTGGGAAGCTTTATCGGTTCCAAGACCCTGATGGTTTCGAAAACGAAAAAGCTCAAAACCTTTTTTGCGATCGTCATTACCATCCTTTCGGTGTATATGATGTATAACGGCATAAGAAGCAACTTCTCATGAGAAAAAATTTTACAGATACAGACCTCAACCGTTCTGTAGGAAACCTTTTACGACTGGGCGTTATTCTTTCGGTAGCCACATCACTGGTCGGCTTCATCAAGCTTTTCACCGAGGGTTTTAAAATGCCGAAAAAATACAAGATGCTCGATATGGGCGGCTCTTCGGAAAAGGTCTGGAGCCATTTCTGGGATACGCTCTGCAAGGGGGAAGGCATGGCCATCATCCAGCTGGGAATCCTGCTGCTGATCTTCACCCCGCTGATGAGGATTATTTTTGCGCTGATCGGTTATCTCAAGGAGAAAGACTATACCTATGTCATCATTTCTTCGATTGTCTTAGCCATTATGGCCGTCAGTTTCTTTACCGGTTACGCCCATTAGCAGGATCTTCTGACTTTTTTTCGAGATATTCCTTTTCAAGTGCACCAAGCTCACTGAGGTACCCTTCCGTATCCATAAACGATTCCGGACGGTACGGGTCTCCCGGCTTATGCTTTTCGTGAAGGCCGAACTGGCCGGCATGGGCAGCTACCCAGATATCAAAAT
>NZ_CAJYMO010000336.1 GCF_913776365.1 uncultured Chryseobacterium sp.
TAAAAATTGTCCGGTTGATATTTTCTTTGCCGGAAATGCCGAAATTACCGGTAGCGGCATTGGCAAAACCTACCGTCCAGTCAAGTTCATATCCTAACTGAAAATTAATTTTATCGCTATCGAGAAAATTACTGAACATTCCTCTTGAATACAGGACATCGGATTTATAAAACGTGATTTTTTCCTTACGGGAAATTTCCTTCCTGTTCGGGACATCGTACAGATAGTTCTGGGACTGCCTTTCCTGGGTCTGATAAGAGAAGTCGCCCATATAATGAATCCGGCCCAGGGTGGTCTGGATATTGAACTGATGAATCCACCTTTTGGTAAAATAATCGATATCGTCAGAAGTATAGGTCCTTTCACCTCCGCCAAGAGGCAGATCCGTTACCCGCTGGTCCCGGTAGTTGATATTTTCAGTAAGAAAGTTTACCTTATAGAACAAGGTTGTATTTTTTTTAGCATAGCGTAAAGCAGCATTGGTAATCAGCTGATCCTTGGGTTGCCATTCATATCCCCTCAGAAGATCATTTCCGGTATTGAAATATTTGTAACCATTTAATTTTCCTTTATACCCCTGAAAATCGTTGTGATTAATATCAGCTGTAATGGTCCAGTAATCGTTGATACGGTACCCTAAATTCAAAGACTGCACATGTCTTCCGTTTCCTTTTTTAAACCAGTCGTAATCCTTACCCACAGTTTCTTCCTGCAGGGAAAGCAGGGCATTGAATTTTTTAGAATAGTTTTTTTTGGTAATGATATTAATGACTCCGGCTACAGCATTGTTTCCGTATTCCACTCCCATTGAACCTTTAACCACTTCAATACGTTCAATATTATTTACATTCAGCTTGGTAAGATCCACCAGGTTTCCCATTCCCTGATCGTTTACCACCGGGATGTTATCGATCAGGATTTTTGTATACTCTCCGCCAAGCCCCATAATATTGGCATTGGAATCACCGCTTCCTCTGCTGGGCTGGATCAGGATATTCAGATTCTGATTCAACACCTCCGCCACATTCGTTACCGCCATATTTTTGATCTGCTGCGCGTCAATTACCTCAACCTTGTAGATCGACTTATTGATCGACTGCTGCATATACTGCCCGGTGATGACCACCTCTTCTATTTTTGTCTGGTTAAGAGAATCTTTTTCCTGGGCATGCATACAGAGGACAGCGGATAAAGACAGGACGGAAAGCAGTTTCTTCTTCATGGGGTTCAAAAAATTTCGACAAATATAATGCTTTATTTAGAATAGTTAAAAATAAATATGTAATTTTGTGGAATAATTCTAAATAAAAATAACGTTATGAAATTAAGACTACTTATTGGAACTTTGATGCTTACGGCTGTCGCAGCGCATGCGCAAGTAGCTTCTATCAACGAGAATTTTGAAACTTTCAATACCGGATCGGGGAATCCGCTGCCGCAAAACGGATGGACCAGCGTCCTTTCAGGGCAACGGCTGTATCCGGATGCAGCCAATGGCAACAAATACCTGCAGGCCTATACTTTCTTTACGCCCAATGTGCCGTTTTACGCCATTACCCCGCAGATCACAGCTCCTACCGGAAGCCAGACGCTTTCATTCAAAGTAGCCCAGACCACAGGATCCGGAGGCACGGGATCAGTACAGGTAGGATTGGTTTCCAGCAATACCGACATGTCTGCCTTCACCCCGATCGGCAGTGCAGTAACCATATCTTCAACGACATTACAGACCCTCAGCTATACCGTTCCGGCTTCTTCCTCACAATATATTGCCTTCAGATTCATCGGGAATGTGGCCCATGCCGCTATCCTGATCGATGATGTCGCCCTTACGGCTTCCTCTTCCCTGGCCGTTTCAGACCAGGTTAAAACAAAAGAGGAAATCAGGTTTGCCGTAAACGATGATCAAACCGCTTTGCAGTTTGTGGCGAAAAAAGCACCCGGGAATATCCGGATCTATTCAGCATCAGGTCAGAAGGTAGCTTCCGGTGCCCCAACAGGTTCTTCTTTCGACATCAGCACCCTTACGGCAGGTGTTTATTACCTGATCATTGAAACTGCGGACGGCCAGGCCATAAAATCAAAATTCATCAAAAAATAAGTAACGCATACATACACGCTGTACCGGCCTGTCGATTTTTTTCGCAGGTCGGTTTTTTATGTAAAAGACAGATAATCAATCTATAAATATTATCTCAATTATTCAGATGTTTCGAAACACGACAAAAATCATTTTTTTATTTAGAATAGTTAAAAATAAATAATTAGTTTTGTAGAATAATTCTAAATAACAAAACTGCTTTTTTCATATGAAGACAACATTACTTTTATCTACCCTCTTTGCATTGGGAATCCAGCAGGCCGTTTCCGCACAGACGGATGCCAATGGTTATACAACAGTAAATATGACCATGGGGGCTTCTTACCAGAACCGTGTGTTCTATGACATCAGTGCCAACTCTATGGTTTCGCAGCCTGCCAATACATGGGATATCGCTTTTTACAGAAATTCGAGCATGAGCTTCGGCACGCGGATGAATGATGCGCAGAATGTGGAGGTATACCAGGCTTCAAACAATCCGAATGACTGGAACAGTATTACCACAAACAGTGTTGCTTCATACGGATCACCTTTGTACAACCTTGACAATACAACCTCTATTCAGAAAGGTGCTTTTGAACAGGGAACGGCTACCTACGGCTGGGGCGAGTACAACCCGGGAAACCATCACGTTAAAGGAAAAGTGATTTTCATTCTGAAATACCCTTCCAACGTCTTCTACAAATTTATGATTGATGATTATTTCGGTGGCTATACCTTTAAATATGCTAAATGGAACGCTTCAACTTCCTCCTGGGACGCTACCGTTTCAAAAACAATCGCCAACGGGACCGATGATGCCTATTTTAATTATTTCTCTTTTACCACCGGTGAAAAAATACCTTCACTGGAACCTTCCAGAACGGGCTGGGACCTGATGTTTACCCGGTACTGGACCGATTATGCCTATACTGACCCGAATACCGGACAACCTGCCACCATGAAATACCGCATGGCAGGAGTGCTTCAGAACAGCAATATCTCCGTAGCAAAGGTACAGCCGGAAACGCAGGCCACCGCTGCTTCCACCCTCCCCGCTTCCGCTGCGTTTTCAAATAACATCACCACCATCGGCCATTCCTGGAAACCTGCTATGGGCGCCCCTTATTCCAATGTGGTGTACTATGTGAAACAGGGATCCGAATATTACAGGATGTATTTTACGTCCAATGAAGGAAGCGCTACCGGAAATATGTATTTCAAATATAAAAACATCTCATCCGTACTGGGCGTAACTGATATTGCCGGCAAAAAGGCATCCTTCGGGATTTACCCCAATCCTGTAACGGCAGACCGCAAAGCAACGGTACTGTTTGAAGTGAAGGAAAAACTGAGCAGCAAAGGCAATGTGGAAGTTTACGATCTCTCCGGAAAAAAAGTATATTCGGCAGAGCTGACAAACCAGACCGGTTTCTACAAACAGGACCTGGACCTTACCCAGCTTGCTTCAGGAAACTACCTGGTAAAAATCAGCTTCGGCGGCCAGACGGAAACCAAAAAGCTGATCGTAAAATAAGTGAACGAGAATGGTGATGGTGAATGGTGAATAGTGAATAGTGAATAGTGAATAGTGAAT
>NZ_CAJYMO010000337.1 GCF_913776365.1 uncultured Chryseobacterium sp.
GAAAAAGGGAGAAGTTTTACTTGTAAATGACCGGCAGAAAATCATTAAAAAACTTCCCGACCTTGCTTATAACCATCATAATATAGAGATCGACCCAAACGGAAATGCCGTGTTTGAAGATAAGCAAAACCGTGAAAGACGGTTGTTCATCAATTACAGGGGTGAGGTGATTTTAGACAGGAATCTTACCGAAATTAAACGGGTAAACAACTACCTATACCGGATAAACAGCCCTGATGAGCGGGGCTATACATTTACCGATAAAAACGGAAAATTATATAATGATGACGGAGAAGACCTGAAAAACGGCAGGATTTTCAGAAGAAAAAATTATTTTTACATACGGGTAAGAGAGAAAGACACGCCTCCGGGCTATTATTTTTTTGATAATTCCGGAAATTTTCTGGGTAAAGATTTACCTTTATACAAACAATCTATAAAAGAGTACTAAAAAATGAAGATTGCCGCTATAGACATAGGCAGTAACGCTGCCCGGCTCCTGATCAATGAAGTGAAAATAAACAACCGCCAGCCGGAATTCGTCAAACTGAACCTGCTGAGGATTCCCCTGAGATTGGGAATGGATGTTTTTACCCTGGGAAAAATCGGGGAAGAAAGAGAGAAAATGGTCATCGACTCCATGAAGATCTTCAGTGACCTGATGAAAATCTACAAAGTGGAGCATTACCGGGCCTGCGCTACCAGTGCCATGCGCGATGCCGCCAACGGGGAGGACATCATCAGTGAAGTGAAGAAAACCTCAGGAATCCAGATTGAAATTATTTCCGGTGATGAAGAAGCCTCTCTGGTGTTTGAGAACCATATAGCCGAAGGACTGGATAAAGAGTTCGCTTATCTGTATATTGATGTGGGCGGCGGGTCCACCGAACTTACTTTCTATGAAAACGGGAAAATGATCTATGAAAAATCGTTCAACATCGGGACCATCCGGCTGCTGAACAACCTGGTAACGCCTGACAACTGGAAAGATATGAAGGAAGAGATCCGGAAGAATATCAACAGCAAGAAACCGATCGTCGCTATCGGTTCAGGGGGCAATATCAATAAGGTGTTCTCAATGAGCAAAACCAAAGACGGCAAACCGATGTCGCTCGCGCATCTTAAGAAAGTCTACAAGGAGTTTGATGATCTTAGTGTAGATGAGAGAATGACGAAATATAACCTCCGGGAAGACCGCGCGGATGTACTGGTACATGCCCTGAAAGTCTTCAACAACGTCATGACCTGGTCTGAAATCAACCGGATTTTTGTTCCTAAGATTTCCGTGGCCGATGGCCTGATCCATAATATCTACAGCAAATTACAGGTAAAAAAATAGTTTTTGCCCGAAACAATAGACTCAACCGGCCCTGACGCGGCCGGTTTTATTATGCCACACCTCTTGATCCTGCCATCATCTTTAACAGGACTATACTGCCTTTTGCAATAACCGGTCAGCCATACGGAAAACAGGATCCGGACGAAATCCCGTTTCCTTTTTCTGTCCCACTGACCTGCAACATATCTGTTCTATAATCCACTGTATAAATATGTTAAAAGCCTTTAAAAAAAGTTAACACCCATAAAAGCAGTATAATTTTTGCTGCTGTTTAAAGTAAAATTGTTGCTGAAACGACAATAACACTAAAGATAGGGAAAATGAAATCAATTAAAATAATTCTTACCGGTGCTACGGGAATGGTGGGTGAAGGCATCCTGATGGAATGCCTTGAGAATCCTGAAATTTCCGAAATCCTGAGTGTCAGCAGGAAACCTTCCGGAAAGAAACATGCCAAACTAAAAGAATATATTGTATCTGATTTCCTGGAACTGGATATAAATGATGACCATTTCAAAGGATACGACGCTGTATTCTTCTGCGCCGGAGCCAGCAGTATGGGAATGAACGAGGAAGACTATACGAAAGTTACCTTTGACACAACGCTCCATTTTGCAAAAGCCGTACTCCGCCACAATCCGGATATGGTTTTCAACTACGTATCCGGGGTCTACACCGACAAAACGGAAAGCGGAAAAATGATGTGGGCAAGGGTAAAAGGAAGAACGGAAAATGCACTCCGGAAACTCGGATTCAGGGCGGCCTATAATTTCAGGCCGGGTTTTATGAAACCTGTTGAGGGACAAGAACATGTCAAATGGTTTTTTAAGCCTTTTATCTGGATTTTCCCTATTGTACTTCCGTCAAAATCATTAACTTTACGGGAAGTGGGTAAAGCAATGATCAATGCCGTACAGAAAGGATACCCCGTATCGACACTAGAAATCAAAGACATTAAAAATTTAGCAATATGAAAGAAATGATCAAAAGAATTTTCCTGGTTGCCTTTATCCTGCTGGTGGTGACTGCCGTTTCAGGATTCTTCTACATGCAGAAACATCCGCTGGACGGAAGGAAAGCCACCGGAAAAAACCTTAATTTTATCGGTAACATATCGAAGTAAAACGACTTTGCCAATCAAGGTAGCCCCTTTATAAAAAATTCCCTTTCATGCAATAAGATCCTATTGCATGTATTTTCACGTGCATTCCTGTGAAAGACTAAGCCCGCGGTGCATCATTCAGATTTTTACTTTCATTATTTTCTACGTACAACATCAGTCATTATATCGGTACTTTAATTTCCGGACTAAAAGGTAGCGGGTAAAAGGAAGTGATCTGTCCGCGCATATGAATGATCTACCGCGTTAACATAACATTTTGAAACCTGTGAAACCTTTCCTTCGTCATTTGCATCTGGTTTGAGATTACCTGTTTATTAATCATTTATTAAAATTACCTTAAAACGTTTGCCGGAGAGAAGTTTCATTTTTGCATATATTTAATATCAGTAAAAATGATTCATCACTATCTGCTCAAAAGCTCTGTTGCAGCTGCATTTCTTCTTTACGGAACAGTTTCCGGACAGTCTTCCCTGATCCATTACTGGAATTTCAATAACAATACCTCTGCTGCCGCCCTTATGGCACCTACCTCAACCCTGTTATCAGGTTCTCTGGCGGCCGTTACCAGCGGAACTACAGAAGTGGATTTTGCAGGCGGGACCGGACAGAATTTCAGCGTTGACAATCTGAATGCCCGGAACGGGGATCCTGCCGGAAGCCATCTGCGATACAACTACCCTGTCAACGGAAATTTGCAGTTCAGCCTTCCCACTACCGGCTACGGCAATATTGTTGTGAAATTTACAACCAGAAGGTCAGGCTCCGGAGCAGGGACACAGAACTGGTCCTATTCCACGGATGGAATCAACTTCCAGCCCTACCAGACCGTGGCCCCGCAGGATGCCAATCCTCAGCTGATTACTTTTGACTTCTCTGCAGTACCGGGTGTGGCCAACAATGCCAACTTCAGACTTAAGGTACAGTTTGCAGCCGGCTCAGGAGGAAGCGTGGGAAATAACCGCTTCGATAATTTTACCGTTGATGCAACAGCCCTCGGAGGAGCAGATACCACGCCGCCTGCCGTAACCTATCTTCCTGCCAACAACACGAATAATGCCCCGACTACCGTAAACCCTACCCTCACTTTCAATGAAAACGTAAGGTTAACCGATAATTCAGCCATCAACAATTCCAATGCACAAATGCTGATTGATTTCCGCCTCGGAAGTGCTTCCGGTCCCGTTGTTCCCTTTACCACCACCTTCTCCAATAATAAGATTACCGTTATCCCGTCTTCCGGAATGGTTCCGAATCAGACTTATTACCTCGCCCTGAAACCGGATATGGTGGAAGATACCAGCGACAATTCCCTGACCGCTGTTACGTCTTCCGTTTTTACCACAGGCGCCACTTCGGTATCACTGGATAAAAACTTCATCAAGGTCAATGAAAATGCGGGCACGCTGGCATTTAAGGTCAATGTCAGCAATCCTTCGAATGCTGCGGTTAACCTGGTGGTAAAGCCGGCACCTTTCAGTACTGCGGATAGCAATGATTTTACTTTATCCAGTCAAACCCTTACCCTGACACCTTCTACCAGCAGCTTTACCATCAATATCCCGATTATTGATGATGCCATGCAGGAACAGCAGGCTGAATATTTTGTGCTGAGCCTGGAAAACCCTTCCGGAGCAACCATTTCCGGTGACGGCAACGCTACCGTATACATCGTTGACAATGACAAGCCGGCGCCCGTCCCTTCCCATCAGATCCAGCTGAACTATATCGGCAGTTTCGACCCTTCCGGGAATAATAACAGTTCCACGGAGATCGTGGTGCACGATCCTTCCACCCAGAGATTATTTACCATCAGTTCCCTGACCGATGTTTTCGATATCATTAACTTCAGCAATCCCAATTCGCCTTCGGTCATCAGTACCGTCAATATGGCCCCGTACGGCGGAATCACCAGCATTGCTGTAAAAAACGGGATTATTGCCGCCGCTTCCCCAAATGCCAACCCGCAGCAGAACGGATCAGTAGTCTTCTTCGATATTAACGGAAATTTCCTGAAACAGGTAACGGTAGGCGCTCTGCCCGATATGGTAACCTTCTCACCGGACGGCACCAAAGTTATGACTGCCAATGAAGGGGAACCGAATGATGCTTATACGGCAGATCCGGAGGGAACCGTAAGTATCATCGACATCTCAGGCGGTATAGCCAGCCTTACCCAGAGCAATGTGACCACCCTGAACTTCAATGCTTTCGACACCCAGGTTGCGGCACTGACAGCTACCGGACTGAGAAAAGTACGCACCGGAAATACCCTTTCCCAGGATCTGGAGCCTGAATACATCAGCATCAGTGCAGACAGCCAGAAGGCCTGGGTAACACTTCAGGAAAACAATGCCATTGCAGAAATCAACCTGGCGACGAAAAGCATTGCCGGAATCTGGGGACTGGGCAAAAAAGACATGAGCCTTCCCGGAAACGGTTTCGATGCCTCGGATAATAACGGTGAAATCCTGATTGCCAACTGGCCGGTAAAAACCTATTATACGCCCGATGCTTTCCAGAACTATAAAGTCGGGAATACCCATTATATCGTTACTGCCAATGAAGGCGATGAAAAAGACCTCTCCGGGTTCAGTGAAAGAACTACCGTGGGAGCTGCAAGCTATGCAATGGACCCGTCTGTTTTCCCGCAGGCATCCGTCCTGAAAGCTTCATACAATCTCGGCAGGTTCAGGGTAACGAATGCCACCGGAAATACGGACGTCGACACCGACTTTGAGGAGATTGCAGCACTGGGAGCCCGCTCCTTCTCTATCTTCAATGCCGATACAAAACAGATCGTGTATGACAGCGGCGACCAGTTTGAACGGTATATCGCGGCAAATTATCCTTTGATCTTCAATGCCGACAACGAATCGAATACCGTGAAAAGCAGGAGCCGGGCCAAAGGCCCGGAACCGGAAGGTGTTGCCCTGGGAACCATCAACGGACAGACTTACGCTTTCATTACCATTGAAAGGACCGGCGGTGTGATGGTATATAATATTACCGATCCTAATAACCCTACTTTTACGGATTATAAAAATTCCAGGACGACCTCTGCCTTTGGCGGTGATAACGGACCGGAAGGCATCATTTACATTGCTCCCCAAAACACCACCACCGGAAAAGGATATGTGGTGATTGCCAACGAGATCAGCGGAACCCTTTCCCTGTATGAAGTAGCCGGTTCCCCTACCCTGGCCACCGGTGAGGCAAACAAGGAAAAGGCAACCTTCAACATTTTCCCTAATCCTGTAACGAAAGGCAATCTGGTGTACTTCAACAGAGCGCAGGACTATGAACTGTACGATATGTCCGGAAAAATGATCGGTAAAGGAAAAAACGGACTGACCATTGACACCTCAGCACTTACGCAAGGCGTTTACCTTCTAAAAACCTCAGAAGGGCATATAAAGAGACTTATTGTAAAATAGAATATAGAATTTGATTGATTAAACCAGGCTCCGGATCATCCGGGGCTTTTTTGTTACGGGAAAATTGAGTAGCTTTAACTTTTTTAAGCCCATGAAAGAACAATTGGAAGACATCATCCGCCAGGTTTACCGCAAAGAAAAGCGGAATCTTTTCACCTTCCTTACCGGAGCGGGCATTTCATCCGACAGCGGCATTCCCACGTACCGTGGAACAGACGGAATATGGGTGAAAGGGACAGCATTTCATAAACCTGAAGAATTCGGTACGCTGGCTTATTTTAAACAACACCCTGAAGAAGTGCTGCAATATACTTTATTCAGGAAAAAAATGTTCGAAAGTGCAGACCCGAATGAAAGCCATTTCCTTCTTTCCGGTATTGAAGATGTATTGAAGGACAGGTTTCAATTGATTACACAGAATGTAGATAATCTTCACAGGCGGGCAGGAAGCCGCAGGCTTTATGAAATCCACGGAAACAACAGGGAAATCAAATGTTCGAACGGATGCAGGGAAATAATAAGCCTTCCTGAAGAAATCACCGGTAAAAACATCGATGAAGAACTTACGGAACGTGATATTGAGCTTCTTACCTGCCGGAACTGCGGACATTGGATGCGGCCGAATATTTTATGGTTTGATGAATATTATAACGAGAAGACCCATAAGAGATTCAGTGCATTGAAGGCTGCCAAAAACAGCGGAATTCTTTTTATCATCGGAACCTCCGGTGCCACCAATCTTCCTTTCGCCATAGCAGAGACTGCAATGAAATACGGAGCAACCCTTGTTGATATCAACACGGAAGACAATCATTTTACAGGATTGATCAAGAATAAAAAAAATAAAATCATTGTGCGGGAAACATCAACTGAAGCCTTAAGATGGATTGATGAAATCATCAGAAATATAAAACTCCAGCAATAACAGCATGTTTGCATTTTCCCTCGATACAGGTTCTGAAAACAACCTGATTACCTCCATCGGCGAGGTAAGAAATCTTGAAAGCAACAGATCGAATATAGGCTACCGGAAACTCAGGCTGATCAATGTTCAGGATACTGCAAAGTTGAAATATGAGATCGAAAAAGCAGCTTTGACTTATGATCATAACGGTTTTATCCATATGCTGGATGCAAACGGCTCCATAATTCATTCAACCTTTATAAGCAGCATCAGCATCGGCAAATCCAAACGGAATACACTCTGTTTAAGCGGGTAGGTATGGTTCAAACCCAAAGGTTTTCAAAAGTCCTTGCAAATGTACCTTAACAACGAAATCAGCGGAAAGGACTGCTGGAAAAAACTGAACAGGGATGAATTACAGGGATGGCTGGTATTTGCATTGCATATTACGAAACCCGGGCCCGACAGGGAAAATCTGTTCATCCGCATTGATGGCAGCCGGTTCCATAACGAGGACGGATTCTATTGCGCGCTTGGTGAGGAAATACACGGTAGTACCGGATATTTCGGCAGGAACAAAGGTGCCCTGACGGATTGTCTGCGGGGAAGCTTCGGTGTGAAATCCATTTCGGAAATAACCTGGGTCAACCATCAGAGAAGCAAAAAACTGCTGAAGAGAAATTTCACTGACATCATAGCTATTTTTGAAAGCTTCGATGTCAGGGTTATGTTAAAATAAAAATAATCGCGGAAGGCTTATACAGTGTTTCCTGCTTAATGGATATCATCGTAAATCCGTACCAGATCTACTACATTTTTTGCCTGCAGCTTTTCAAAAATCTTCTTTTTATAGGTACTGATGGTGGACATTTTTAAATTCAGCGTATTGGAAATTTCAATATTGCCGTTGCCTTCTGCAAGCAGCTTAAAGATCTGGAACTCCCTTTTTGAAAGCCGCTCTACAGAATGGCTTTCGGCAGACTGGGACACCAGCTTTTTCATCATCTCCACGCTGTAGTGGTAGCCTTCCTCAAATATGCCTGAAATGCTTTCCAGGATTTCAGTTTCCGAGGCCCCTTTATTCAGGTATCCGGCTGCGCCTTCTTCTATGTACTGTATTCCGACATTGTCATCATACAAAGCGAAAAGCAGGATTTTAAGGTGTTTCTGTTTCTTTTTAAGATCCTTTACCATAGCCTTGTAAATGCCTTCGGGAATATCGATATCAAGGATCAGGAGATCGTAGTTTTTTTCAGTAATTTTTATTTTGGTTTCAGAATAAGTCTCAGCGAAATCAATTGTACACGGATATTGGAGTTTAGACTTCAGCACCAGCGCCGTACCCGTCCGTACAACATAATGACCATCTGCAATGAGTATATTTTTCATAGTATTTAGTTTAATCCGCTTTTCCGGTCAGGAAAATCAGAGCTTCTGTTTAATTTTAAAATTTTCACTACAAGTTACAGACCAAAACCGGTAGATCCAAAATGATCTGTTCTATTGGTATCAGGGAACTGCCGGCAGTTTATGCTATGGTTTTCCTGCCTGTGAAAGCATGAGATGAATACCCATTCTGATTTTTTATCGCTTTATTACATAAAAAGTGAAATATGTCCTCCTGCATTCCGTACCGGTCTGAATAATTCACTACAAAAGTAAGATTTAAATTGTCACGAGAAAGTAGAATTATTACTATAAAAGAATCTTAATTTTCTTTAACAGTTTCTTAAAATAAGCACTTTTAACCCTCTCATACAGCAGGATCACATCATCAGGCTATCTCCTATGTGTGATTAAAAATTTGTTCATCAGGCACTTATCATGCAGAATAAAAAAATGGTCATCTGTCTGAATATTCTTTGTTCCTTGCTATATTTCATCAGGCATTATGGAATATACATCTCAATTCATGGGAACAACCGTCTTTCCCGGGGGCAGCCGGATCTCAGGATGATGTATCGGAAAAAATTTCTATTGTACAGGATGAAGAGTTTAAATACAAGGATAGAGATAGAGATAGAGATAGAGATAGAGATAGAGATGGAGATAGAGAGAAAGAGAAAGAGAAAGAGAAAGAGAAAGAGAAAGAGAATGACAATAAAAAAGACAGACCCATGAGGACCTGTCTGAAAAATATATTTTTTTTACTTTTACTCTACGCTTACCACCCTTTCAATTTCCGGGGCATGTTGTTTAATGGTGTTTTCCACCCCTAATTTCAGGGTAGAAAAATTCAGCGAGCAGCCGGAGCAGTTTCCTAAAAGCTTAACGTATACCAGGCTGTCTTTTACATCAATGAGCTCGATATCGCCACCGTCTTTATTTAAAAACGGGCGGATGCTTTCAAGGGCTTCCATTACTCGGGTTACGGTATCTTCGTGTGCTATATTTGTTTCCATATTTTGGTTTTCGGCTTGTTGAATCATTATTTTGCTTTTGGTGAGCAGCCTGCCATTGTGGTAATTTTTACCGCTTCGGTAGGAGGAAGGCTTTTATTTCTTTCTACCAGGCTTTCCACCATCCGGCGGGCAGTTTCCGTATAGATTTCTGCAATGGCAGAACCTTCCTGCAGTGCCGCCGGCCTTCCGACATCCCCTGCCTCCCTGATGCTCTGGATCAGAGGAATTTCTCCCAGTACAGGAATCCCCAGGTCTTCAGCCAGGTACTGCGCGCCCTGTTTCCCGAAAATGTAATATTTGTTCTCCGGCAGTTCTTCCGGCGTAAAATACGCCATATTTTCGATTAATCCAAGCACCGGAATGTTGATGCTTTCCATCTGGAACATGGCAATCCCTTTTCTTACATCTGCCAGGGCAACGTGCTGCGGCGTACTTACGATCACCGCTCCGGTAACCGGTACTTCCTGGATGATGGATAAATGGATATCACCTGTTCCCGGAGGAAGGTCAATCAGCAAAAAGTCAAGCTCGCCCCATGCCGCATCACGGATCATCTGGTTCAGGGCCTTTGAGGCCATCGGCCCTCTCCAGACCACCGCCTGGTTGGACCCTGAAAAATACCCAATCGACAGCATTTTCACCCCGTAGTTTTCCACAGGCTTCATCAGGTTTTTACCGTTTACTTCCACGGAGATCGGTTTTTCTCCTTCGGTATCGAACATGGTAGGAACGGACGGCCCGTAAATATCGGCATCCAACAATCCTACCTTAAAGCCCATTTTGGCTAGTGTTACCGCCATATTGGCAGAAACCGTAGATTTTCCAACCCCTCCTTTTCCGGAAGCGATGGCTATGATATTCTGGATCCCGGGAATCTGCTTCCCTTTGATCTGACTTTGCTGAATTTCGCTCGGCTCCGGAGAGACGATCTTTAATTTAAGATTCACTTCTTCCCCAAATTCGCTGGCAAATGCCTGTTTCATGGCTGCCTCCAGTTTTTTCTTTTCGTGCATGGCCGGAGAGTGTGCCGTCATGTCTATATATACATCAGCGCCCATGATCTGCAGGTTGTTCACCAAATCATCAACTTCTATTTCCTTAAGGAAATCCTGAACCTTTTCTTTCGTCAACATAAACTAAATAAATTGTT
>NZ_CAJYMO010000338.1 GCF_913776365.1 uncultured Chryseobacterium sp.
GGCCAGGATTCCCGAAAGCTTGTTTCCAACCGAGTTGGCCAGGAAGAAACCGCCCATCATCAAAGCCGTAATCCTGGCAGGGGAGAGTTTTGAAACAAAAGACAATCCCATCGGCGAAAGGCATAATTCCCCAACGGTGATCACTCCGTAACTTGCCACCAACCACCAGGGTGATACTTTCACCGCTCCGTTATCACCGGCCCAGACCGCCAATACCATAACCAGGCAGGATAATGCGGAAATAAAAAGGCCCAGGACAATTTTGGTAGGGGTCAGAGGTTCTTTTCCCCGCCTTCTTAAAAAAGCCCAGAAGCCAACCACTACGGGTGTCAGCGCAATAACCCAGAACGGATTGATCGACTGAAATAATTCGGTGTTATATAGGTAAACTTCATTTGATCCTGTGCCTCCCAGCGATTTGCGATCCGGATCTGAAATATTTTTAAAGTAAATATCTTTTCCTGTTGTCTTGATGGTTTTTCCGTCTTCATCCTTTTGGGACTGATACTGATCGTTGTATACAGGAACTTCTTTATCTTCATAGCTTTTTCGTTCAACCATATAAATGTCTTCCAACGGTTTTTCCATTGAGGCAGGAACACTCCTGTCCGTATAATAATTGGCCCACCTCGTTAAAGCGGTACCATTCTGCTTGAAGACCGCCCAGAAAAACATGCTGATCATAAAAACGGACAGCAATGCGCCGATAGAAGATTTTTCATCCGGTTTTGCTTTAAAATAAAGAGAGGCATAAAAATAGATCACCGGGATACAGGCAAAGATAAAGGCATCCGTATTATCACTTCCGAAGATATTCCCGGGAATTACCCAGCCGATGGCTCCTGCAATGATAGCAGGGAGAAACACTTTAAGCATAATCTCGGAAAGCTTGGTATCGCCTTCCTGTACGGGTTTCATCTGGGCAGCATGAAGGTAATGTTTTCTGCCGATGGTAAAAATGACCAGTCCGACCAGCATACCGACACCGGCCGTAATGAACGCTTCGCCCCAACCGAATTTATTCCGCATAAAGGCTGCGATAATATTGCAGATAAAAGCCCCGATATTGATCCCCATGTAAAAAATATTGTACCCGGAATCTTTATTGGCCTTATAGGGTTCTTCAGAATACAGGTTTCCAAGAAGGGTAGAAATGGTAGGTTTGAAGAAACCGTTCCCAATGATAATCAGAGCCAGAGAGGAATAAAATAACGTCAGGTCTTTGAAAACACCCATCCCGATATACCCGGCAGCCATGAGTACCCCTCCGATATAGATGGATTTGATATAACCCAATACCCGGTCAGCAAGAAAACCGCCGATAAAAGGCGTAAGATAGGTAAGTGCAATGTAAGTCCCGAAAATATCGTCTGCCGTTTTATCGGGAAGCCCGAGACCGCCTTTGATACCGGCCGGTTCAATGACATACAGTACAAAAATTCCAAGAATCAGATAATAGCCGAAACGTTCCCACATTTCCGTAAAGAAGAGGAAAGGCAATCCCTTAGGATGTTTAGTCTTCATAGTGTCAAATTTCAAATTTCACAAATATAGAATTTTAAAAAGAATAATCGGATTTTATTAACTTTGGGTAAAATTAAGATCAGATGATGAATACCGTACTTCACTTACCCTCAGCAGATGAAATTAATGAGGATTTAATTAAAAGCATACAAGCTGCTTATAAACAGAAACCCATTTCAATAACTATTGAAGAAGATATTTTTATTCCTCAATGGCAGAAAGAAGAGGTAAAAAGAAGAGCTGAATATGCAAAAGAAAATCCTGAATCACTTTTAGATTTTGAGGACTTTATTGAAAATTTTGAAAGAAAATTATCAAATGAAAATCGCTGAAACAGTAATTTCTGAAAATGCTGATTTTGATTTAACTGAAATTTCACAATGGTTTGAAAGGGATTATTTAACTTTGAATTAAAATAATAGGAAAAATGCAGATTACAGTAAAAGAAATAAATAAAAATCTTGAATCGCTTCCTAAAGAACTTTTTGAGCAAGTAAATGATTATATCGACTTTTTAAAATCGAAATACGGTAAAGCCCATTCTGAAGATTGGGTGGAAAATTTATCTGATCATCAAATAAAATCTGTAAAAAAGGGGCTTGAGGATGTTAAAGAAGGGAGAACATTAAATCACGATACGGCCGTAAATAGAATACAGGATTATATTAATTCAAAAAAATAATCATGGAAATCATCTGGTCTGAAGAGACATTTGAAAATTACATAAAAGTAATTGATTACCTATTGGAAAACTGGACTATGAAGGAGGTTGAAAAGATTTGAAATAATTTTAATCATTTGATAGACAATTTAATAAATCATACTGCTATCTGTCCAAAATCAAAAGTTCTTGAGGTAAGAAAATGTATTATTGATGAGAATAATTCTTTAATCCATAAGGAAATAAATGGTAAAATTTTTCTCATTACTATTATTCATAACAGAAGTTATCATATCTATTAAAATAAAAAATCGTTGTTAGTATCTAACAACGATTTTTATATATACTTTCAAAACTACAGATTCTCCAGAATAAAATCGGTCATTTTCTGATACAGCTGCGGCCTGGTCTGTCCGCCATAAATGCCGTGGTTTTTATCCGGATAGGCCATGAAGTCGAACTGTTTTTTGTTCTGGATCAAAGCTTCCGAAAATTCCATGGAATTCTGGAAATGCACGTTATCATCGGCCGTACCGTGGATCAGCAGGAATTTCCCTTTCAGCAAATTCGCGTATTCGGTCGGGGAGTTTTTATCGTAACCGTCCGGGTTCTCCTGAGGCGTTCTCATGAATCTTTCCGTATAAACGGAATCGTAATATCTCCAGTTCGTAACCGGTGCAACCGCGATTCCCATTTTGAAGACATCAGCACCTTTGGTCATGGCAAGGCTGGTCATATACCCTCCGAAGCTCCATCCGAACATTCCGATTCTGGTTTTATCGATGTAGGACTGGTTCCCAAACCATTTGGCCGCCGTAATCTGGTCTTCAATTTCATATTTGCCAAGATCCATATAGGTAACTTTCTTGAATTTGGCTCCTTTATACCCGGTGCCACGGCCGTCTACACAAGCAACGACATAGCCTTTTTGCGCCAGCATTTCAAACCAGATCCCGTTTCCGTTGTCCCAGGAATTGGAAACCTGCTGGGAACCCGGCCCTGAATACTGGAACATAAAGAGCGGATATTTTTTATTTTTATCAAAGTTTTTAGGCTTAATGATCCAGGCATTCATCTGGTCTCCGGCTCCGTTTGGAATGGTGATGAACTCTTTGTCCACAAAACTGTCGGCCTTCAGTTTCTG
>NZ_CAJYMO010000339.1 GCF_913776365.1 uncultured Chryseobacterium sp.
ACCATTGACGGAGAGCATTACGGAATCATCGGGAACCCGCTCAGCTATCCGTTTTTCAGCGGAGTGGGGGTGTTGCCGCACAAAGCCATGGCCTCTACCATTCCCTTTATCCTTTTCGCCTTATTTCAGATGAAGTTTGCCGTTATCACCCCGGCACTCATCACCGGTTCGTTCGCTGAACGGGTACGTTTTATCTCTTATCTTCTGTTCATGATCCTGTTCAGCCTGTTCATTTACACCCCGCTCTGCCACATGGTCTGGTATCCGGACGGGTTGCTCAATAAATACTTCGGAGTGAAGGATTTCGCGGGCGGCACCGTAGTGCATATGAGTGCAGGTTTCGCTGCCCTGGCCGGAGCCATGGTTATCGGCAACCGGAAAAGGCCGCATCATGAGCCTTCCAATATCCCGTTTGTCCTGCTGGGAACAGGAATGCTGTGGTTCGGATGGTTCGGGTTCAATGCCGGTTCGGCACTGAGCGCCAATGCTACTGCAGCTACTGCTTTCGGAACCACAACGATTGCTTCCGCTTCTGCTATGCTGACCTGGATTTTCTTTGACCGGATCAACTGCCGCAGCGTTTCCGCCATGGGTGCCTGTATCGGAGCTGTAGTCGGCCTGGTGGCCATTACGCCGGGATGCGGATTTGTATCCATTCCGGAAAGTATTTTCATCGGCTTTATCTCTGCCATCGTTTCCAACCTGATGGTCAACTGGAAAACCCTGAAAAAAGTTGACGACACGCTAGATGTCTTTGCCTGCCACGGCGTCGGAGGCATTATGGGAATGATCTTAACCGCTATCTTTGCCCACGGCGAAAAGGCCAGCCTTCTTCACGGCGGGATTGAAGTATTCGCCCACCACATGATGGCTCTGCTGCTGGTTTCCGCATTCGCCTTCTTCGGATCGCTTTTCCTGTATAAAATCACCGACCGCATGATCACGCTGCGGGTTTCCGAAGAGTCTGAAAGCAGAGGCCTTGATCTCTCGCAGCATGAAGAGAGCCTGTATTGAAACAAGGCATGGAGCTGATAACAAAGCCTGAGTTTTGCCTGTGAAACAAAATTCACCATCTGCTTTTTGTCAATGGTCAATCCGCTGCGCTGGTCAATGGTGAATTCTTAACATCAGCCTGTAATTCACCGCCGGCGTAAGCTTCCAGGCTTGTGCCCATCATCCGACGGCATGAATTCAACGGTGGACAGAACTGACCTGCAGAGCGAAATTCACCGTCTAACTTTTGTGAATGGTCAATCCGCTGCGCTGGTCAAGGGTCAATAGTTGACCTCAGCCTGAAAAATTCACTTGCGAAGCAAAATTGACCATTCACCGTTCACGCTTTGTCAATAGTCAATCCGCTGTGCTGGTCAATGGTCAATTCTTAACTTCAGTCTGTATTTCACCGCTGGCGCAAGCTTCCAAGCTTGTGCCCATCATCCGACCAAGCATGAATTCAACTGCGGGCAAAATTGACCTGCAAGGCGAAATTCACCGTCTGACTTTTGTGAATGGTCAATCCGCTGCGCTGGTCAATGGTGAATTCTTAATATCAGCCTGTAATTCACCGTTGGTGTAAGCTTCCGGGCTTGTGCCCATTAGAAAGCCAGACTCAAGTTCAACGTCTGCCGTTTGTCAATGGTAAATCCGCTACGCTAGTCAATGGTCAATTGTTGACCTCAGCCTGAAAAATTCACTTGCGAAGCAAAATTGACCATTCACCATTCACGCTTTGTCAATGGTCAATCCGCTGCGCTCGTCAATGGTGAATTCTTAACATCAGCCTGTAATTCAACGCTGACGCAAGCTTCCAGGCTTGTGCTCATCATCCGACCAGCATGAATTCAACTGCGGGCAAAATTGACCTGCAAGGCGAAATTCACCGTCTGCCTTTTGTGAATGGTCAATCCGCTGCGCTGATCAAAGGTCAATTCTTAACTTCAGTCTGTAATTCACCGCTGGCGCAAGCTTCCAAGCTTGTGTCCACCACTGCATAGAACAGATAGCACACCTATGGCGTGCTGTTCATAGCAAAGCATCTTTTCTACACAGATACTATTCCTCCGGAATATGGTTTTCTGAACAATTTTATTCACCGGCGGAGCGAAACTCACCCTTTGCTTTTTGTCAATGGTCAATTCTTACGGATCAATGGTCAATTTTTATCCGTGGGAAAATTCACCTGCGAAGCAGAATTCACTTGCGAAGCAAAATTGACCATTCACCGTTCACGCTTTGTCAATAGTCAGTCCGCTGCGCTTGTCAATGGTCAATTGTTATATCAGTCAAAAATTCACATGCAGAGCAAAATTGACTTGCAACGTGAAATTCACCATTCACTTTGGTCAATATTTAATTGTTAACCTCATCCTGGAAATTCACTTGCGAAGCAAAATTGACCATTCACCATTGACCATTGACCATTCACTATTCACTGTTCCCCATTTCAATTTATCGTGTATCTTTGCGGTAAGGAAAAATGAGGAATTTTCTATATGGACTCAATATCGGTTTTTGAGATTATCAAGGTGGGGATCGGCCCTTCCAGTTCACATACCATGGGCCCCTGGAATGCTGCCGCTGCATTTATCAGGATTATCAAAAGGGAAAGATCAATCGCTGAAGTAAGGGAAGTGTTCCTTGAATTTTTCGGTTCGCTGGCCAAAACAGGAATCGGGCACGGAACGGATATTGCCGGCATGCTGGGGTTAAATGGTGAGGATTTCAAAACCATCAATACTTCAAGAATCGACGAAAAGATCGGGCATATCAAAAGTACGCAGATGCTTAACCTGGGTGGTGAAAAAGAAATTCCGTTTATCTATGGGTATCATCTTGTTCTCAACATGAGCAGGTCGCTGGAATATCATCCGAACGGAATGATCTTCAGGGCTGTTTTTGAGGACGGCACCGAACTGGGGCAGGATTTCTATTCCGTCGGCGGCGGATTCATCATGAGCCAGGAAAAAAAATCGATTGATAAGCACTGTGTCCGTACCCTTTACCCTTGCCATAAATCTTCAGATATTGTTAAGTACTGCGATAAGCTCGGACTCGATAAAATCTCGGATCTGATCCTCATGAATGAGGAAAGCTGGCGGCCTCAGGAGGAAACCCGTCAGGAAGCGCTGTACATCTGGCAGCAGATCAAGGAATGTATCTACAAAGGCGTTAATAAGGAAGGTGTACTTCCCGGAGGGCTGAATGTCTCCAGAAGAGCAGCAGGAATCAACAGGAAGCTGCTCGGGGAAAAGATCTACCGGAATATCGATGAGTGGTTCCGGCTGATTGTGGAAACAGACGGCAACTTTACGAATATCAATAAATGGGTTTCCTGTTTTGCGCTTGCCGTAAATGAGGAAAATGCCAGTTTCGGACGAATCATTACGGCACCTACCAACGGCGCCAGCGGCGTAATCCCGGCAGTGCTGATGTATGCGCAGGCGTTTACATCTTCCACCAGCGACGACGATATTGCCCGGTTTATACTGGTAGCCGGAGAAATCGGAACCTTATTCAAGAAGAATGCAACGATTTCAGCAGCTATGGGCGGGTGCCAGGCAGAAGTGGGGGTTTCATCGGCCATGGCAGCTGCAGGGCTTACGGAAATCCTGGGAGGAAGCGTAGGTCAGGTGCTGATGGCAGCAGAAATTGCCATGGAACATCATCTGGGACTGACATGCGATCCGATAAAGGGGCTGGTTCAGATTCCCTGTATTGAAAGAAATACAATGGGAGCCATCAAGGCGATTACCGCTGCCAATATTGCGCTGGAAAGTGATCCTGCAAAAGCAAGAGTTACCCTGGATGAGGTGATCCAGACCATGTGGGAAACTGCCCAGTCCATGAATGACCGGTTCAAGGAAACTTCTGAAGGCGGGCTGGCCATCGCGGTTAATGTTCCGGAGTGTTGATGCCGGAAATCAGCTTTGCCCTGTCAGGTGAATGAGTTGTTCTTGTCTTCTTTTAAACTTGTTAGGTGTCTTATAAGAATTCCTGCAGCTGATGTTTAAAAACAAAACAGCCGGAAATGGTCAGTTTCCGGCTCGAGCGAGATGATCAGAATTATTTACTTCCCGGTGAAAAGATAGGTTGCACCTCCCTGCAATAATTGAAGCTGCTTTTTCCCGGGGATGAACCGTATCTTTATTCCCGCCTTGTCAAAGGAAAATTCATTTTTACCGTTGTTTTCCAGCGGAAATGAAGGCTGTCCCGTTCCTTCTGCAAAAAGAACTCCGTCCTTTACAAATATTTTCAGGCCCAGCGGAATATCTTCGGAACGGTATTCACCGGCATACTGCTGAAGTTCTGTTGCCGGAATTTTATTTGCCTGGCTGAATTGGGGATAAGGGTACTCAAGATCATACAGGATGCTTAAAATACCGATGGCCAGGTCATTGTGCGGCATTTTTTCGCCATTGACCATAAGGACAAAAGAATATTTTTCAGCCGGGCTGTAGGAAACGAAAGTATGTGTACCAGCAGTATCGCCACCATGTCCGAATGAGACTTTGTTATAAAAAGGAATGGGCATGATGCCCAAGCCGAAGGACTGGCCTTTTTCCGGAAGCATCTTCTCAAGGCTTTCTTTCTTTAAAAACATATTGCTGAACAGAGCATTGATGAAAATGCTCATATCCTCCGGAGTAGAAGTAATATCTCCCAACCCGATACAGTTCCTGAAATCAAAATCCTGGATTTCCGCCCATTTTCCATCGGTGTTTTCATAGGACCTGAAAACGTCTGAAGGATGATCCATTACCGAAAACGTATTTTTCATCCCTGCTTTACCGGTAATATGCTCTTTCAGCAGGATATGATAAGGTTTTTGTGCAACCTTTTCCAGAATCCTACTCAGCAGGTAATAACCGGAATTAGAATACCGGGTCTTTTCACCGGGCTGAAAGCTTATGCCCTGTTTTTTTATGGTATCCAGGATTGCCTGGTCGCCTACATACTTCCCGAACAGCCATTGGTAATGTTCCCCCACATAATCGCCCAGTCCGCTGGTATGGTTCATCATCTGCTTAAGGGTGATCTTTCCGGCATTGGGAACATCAGGGTAATATTTTGAGAGTCTGTCACTCAGTTGTATTTTTCCCTGCTCTTCCAATTGCATCAGCATTACCGCGGTGATCATTTTGCTTACTGAACCGATCTGGTAGCCGGTAGAAGAACTCCATGGTAAGGGTGACAGCTGGTCCTGACCAAAATCCCTATGATACATTTTCTTTCCTTCCCTGAAAATCGAAATGCTGCCGGTGGCCTGTTTGTTTGCAGCCACATAATTAAGGAAATCATCAATCTTTCCGGTATTTACTGTTTTTTTCAGTGCTCCGGGTTGCACCTCTGTATCCTTTGAATCATTGTTTCTGTAGAGCGCCAGAGGAACTGAAAAAGAATGCTGTGTAAAAATCCCTTCAAAATGATCTGTTCTGAATTGCCCTTTGTAGGAGGCATTGATGCTGTTGATCTCAAAGGTGAGCTGCTGATCTGCAAAGGCAGTCCTGTCTACCGGAATGCTGCTGTCGCTCTGTTTGGGACTTTTGGCGACCGAAATATAATGGCCGTTTTCTTTCGTAATCTTCAGTATCAGCGGGAGTTTCATACCGCTAAGATTGAGTTCTCCCTTCCAGGAACCTGTAATTTCCTGGGCGTGGAAAGTCTGTGCCAATGCGATCAGCACTGCAAATAGTTTGATTTTCATTGAAGTTTAATTTTGTATTATAAAATAGCCTGACTGAGCATGATAATAAATAAGGAAACTGCTGCAAACACGACAATATGCTGCCACTTTTTAATGTTGGTTGCCGTCCTGAACCCATTATACAACAGGGTAATGCTGTAGATAAGGAATATCAGGCTGACCAGTCCCCAGATGCTGACCAGAACCACATACGGAATGGGTAAATTTTCAGGATGCTGGGTGTTTAGGGTAATACTTTCCGTAGCTTTTCTGAAAAAAGGAAGGCCGGTAAAAGGGATTGTGATGATGAGCGGGATCTGGGAAATCAGTACGGTGTTGGCAATATCAATCAGCCGGGTTTTACCGTTCAGGAGTTTTCCGAGCAGAAAAAGAACCGCAATGGCTATGATGTAGCTCAGGCTGTTGATCTTTAGGATCTCTTCCAATCCCTGATCTGCATCCGGCAGCGAATAGTGGAAGATGCTGTCGTTTACGTTTCCGGCATAATGGCAGCCAAAGACATTCAGGACAAAAAACAGCATGCCGGTAAGAAGAAGATGCCTGTCATCAAATTTTACAAAGGGATTAAAAATCATTTTCCAGTTCATATTCAGGGATGGGTTTTATTTTTTCAGCTGATGTATTTTTTCGATAAGATCATCCATCCTGTTTCTCATGGTAGGATAGGACAGCTCTGCCTGTTTGGCCATTTCTTTGATGCTTCCGCTGGAAAGGAAGAAGTTGAGAATGAAGTCCTGGTCTTCACGGCTCATTTTCAGAAGTACCGGCAGCTCATAATTACCGCTGACTTCCGTATTGCAGTTGGGACATTGCATTCTGCTTACATTCAGGGTATGATCACAACTGGGACAGACAATAGGGAGCTTCATATTTTTGTTTTTGTAAAAGTAATATAAATTTTAATAAAATTAAAT
>NZ_CAJYMO010000340.1 GCF_913776365.1 uncultured Chryseobacterium sp.
CTGCCGTATTTTCTAATTCTATATTGACCATCATACCGTTTAATTTTACACAAAGTTAAAATAAATTTTGTATCATCGCAGTTCGATAAATGATTTAGAACATGCAGGATTTTTTATTTTACCTCAACCTGGGCTGGGAACATATTATTTCACTCGATGCCCTTGACCATCAGCTTTTTGTTTTAGCTCTGATTGCCGTTTATTCCTTCAATGACCTGAAGCAGATTTTAATCCTGATCACGGCTTTTACCATCGGACATTCAATTACCTTGGCTTTGAGTACTTTTGATATTATCAGAATCAATTCCGCATGGGTGGAATTCCTGATTCCGCTGACTATTGTTATAACATCTCTGGACAATATCCTGATGAAAAATAAAAAGCAGACGCTGATGAAGGCCAATTATTATTTAGCCCTGATTTTCGGGCTGATCCACGGAATGGGGTTTGCCAATACAGCAAGGGTGATGATTGCCAAGAGCCAGAGTTTAGCCGTTCCGCTGCTAGGTTTTAACATCGGGCTGGAACTGGGGCAGATTGCCATTGTTTTCGGGATCCTGATCTTCCTGTTGATCCTGCTTAAAATATTCAAGGTAAACCAGAAAGACTGGGTACTTTTTGTCTCTTCCGGCGTTTTTGCGCTGTCCCTGAAAATGACTCTGGAAAGAATTCCGTTCTAACGCTGAAACATTTCCGATTTTTCAGCTACTTATCATTATATTTGAAAATCTTTAAAACAATTTCGGTTATGAAACTAAAAGTTGCCATACTTTCCCTTTCTGTATTTGCATATACAGGTTTCACCGCACAGAATATTCAGAACAATCCGGGCAGCAACCACGGAAACCGGTTCGAACAGCTGGGAACCATCCTTCCCACGCCCAACATCTACAGAACGGCCTCCGGGGCACCGGGCCACGGCTACTGGCAGAACAGGGCAGATTATACGATCAATGCTTACCTCGACGAAGATAAAAAGAACCTGAAGGGTTCCGAGACCATTACCTATTACAACAATTCTCCCGACGACCTGGATTACATCTGGCTTCAGCTGGACGAAAACCAGCAGTCGACGGTAAAAAAGGCCGATTTCCCTTCCTCTTCTACCCTGCCGAAGGCTTCCAATGACCAGCAGCTCCGTCCGACGGAACTTCCTGCTGCCGACAACGGCTACGGGGTGAACCTTGAAAAAGTAACAGATGCTTCCGGGACACCGCTGAAATACACGGTGAACAAGACCATGATGCGAATCGATCTTCCGAAAGTCCTGAAAAAAGGGGAAAAGCTGGTTTTTAAAATTGATTGGAACTACAACATCCCGAACCGGATCAAAATGGGCGGCCGCGGCGGTTATGAAAACTTTGCCGAAGACGGAAACGACCTGTATACCATGACGCAGTGGTACCCGAGAATGTGCGTCTACAGCGATTTCCACGGATGGCAGAATCACCAGTTTACCGGGAGAGGCGAATTTGCACTGGTTTTCGGGAACTTTAAAGTAAACATGAACGTTCCGGCAGACCACGTAGTCGGCGGAACGGGAGAATGTAAAAACTACGACCAGGTTTTAACAGCGGAACAGCTGGCTCGATATAATAAGTCTAAAACTTCAACGGAACCGGTAGAAATCGTAACCCTGGATGAAGCGAAAAAAGCGGAGAAAAACCATTCCAGGCAGCGAAAGACCTGGAGCTTTGAAGCCAATGACGTGAGGGATTTTGCCTGGACGTCTTCAAGAAAATTCGTTTGGGATGGGATGGGCGTTACCATTCCTGAAAACAACAACAAGGTAATGGCCATGAGCTTTTACCCGAAAGAAGCCTACAATTTATACCGCAAATATTCAACAAAAGCCGTAGCGCATACCATCAAGACCTATTCTGAATTTACGATTCCGTACCCTTACCCGGTAGCGCAATCGGTGGAAGCCGCCAACGGAATGGAATACCCGATGATCTGCTTCAACTACGGAAGGACGGAAAAAGACGGAACCTATTCCGAAGGGATCAAGAACGGAATGCTCGGCGTGGTGATCCATGAGGTAGGGCACAATTTCTTCCCGATGATCATCAACTCCGACGAAAGACAGTGGAGCTGGATGGATGAAGGGCTGAACACCTTTGTGGAATACCTTACCGAAGAACGGTGGGACAATAAATTTCCTTCCAAAAGAGGCCCGGCCTGGACCATCACCGACTATATGAAGCTTCCGAAAGACCAGTTGGAACCGATCATGTCCAACTCGGAAAATATCATCCAGTTCGGTCCGAATGCCTATTCCAAACCGGCAACGGGACTGAACATCCTCCGGGAAACCATCATGGGAAGAGAACTTTTCGACAAAGCCTTTAAAACCTATGCTAAAAGATGGGCTTTCAGGCATCCTGAGCCGGCGGATTTCTTCAGGACGATGGAAGACGCGAGCGGAGAAGACCTCGACTGGTTCTGGAGAGGATGGTTCTACGGAACAGATCCCGTGGATATAGCCATTGATAAAGTCACCATTGCCACACCGGATCTTGACACGGCACCAAGGGAAGCCAAGGAAACCAAATATAAAGTAGACAAACCTGCCCAGAATGATTTCGAGGACATTTCAAAAATCAGGAACCGCGAAGATAAGAACATTACCTTCTACGTGGATAAAGACAAGGAAGCCCAGGATTTCTACTACCGGTACGACAGGGGCCAGGAAAAGGTAGACAATACCAAAGAGTACGTTTTCAAATCCGAAGGAACGGAACCTTTAACCCAGAAAGAAAAAGATAAGTTTAAGAACATGACCGCTTATCAGATCGACTTCACCAATAAAGGCGGACTTGTGATGCCGGTTATTCTTGAATTCACCTTTGAAGACGGAACGAAACTGAAGGATAAATCTTCCGCCCAGATCTGGAGGCTGAACGAGCAGAAAGTTTCCAAAACGTATTATTTCGACAAGAAATTAAAATCCATCCAGCTGGACCCGATGCGGGAAACGGCCGATATCGATACGTCAAACAATTTCTGGAGCAACGACGGCGGAAATGCACAGGTTTCCAAATTCGATCTGTTTAAGCAGAAAGAAGCCGGAGCCACGAGAGGCGCATCCAACGGGAAAGTAAACCCGATGCAGGCGGCAGGAAAGAAAAATTAAAATTATTATCAATTATTATTAAAAAGTACTCCTCATCCGGGTACTTTTTTTTTAGCTTTGCGCAGATTATAAAAAAATTAAAAACCATGAAAAAATTCAGCTTCCTGATTTTACTGCTGCTCGCTGTACAGCATGTCTTTGCCCAATCTTTACAGTTTTATACCGGAAAGCGGGATTTCATCCCCATCGAGATCCTGATGGAAGACGGCAGTACCAAAAAAGGGTTTGCCCAGGATTTCATGCTTCCGGATGTAGTCACGTTCCAGATCATGGGAAGAGGCCCGAAACACGCAAACCTGGACCGCAAGGAAGTAAAGTTCAAATCTGATAAAGCTGACAAGCAGGTACAGCTGATCCCTGTATCTGAAATCAAAAGCCTGATTTACACCAATGAAGACACACAGGAAACTTTTCAGCTCGATAAACGTCTGGTAAAGGAAATCAACAATAACCTGGAAGTGGAATCGGAAGGAAAGGTGCTGATGCTTCCGCTGATGGAGAAAGGGAAAATCAATATGTACGGTTACCGCAGTATGCTGTGTAAGGCCGATTTCGGAGACAGCAACTCCGCAGGATTCAACGGGAATGAAGATCATTGCCAGCTTACCTATGTGATGATTTACCTGAGCAAGCCCAATGAAACCTTTGCCGTAGCGCCGGTAGATTACAGCTCGCTGAGCCCGCTTGATCTGCTTAATATGAAAAAACTCTACAAAAAGTTTTACCGGGCATACGAAGAAGTAGGTGCCGACTGCCCGGAATTCCTGGCCAAGGTAGATGAAGCCCGGAAGAACGACTACTTTTCCAATAAGACCTTTAAAGAAAACAAAAAAACCAGCGATATTGAACGCAAGGCCCTGCTGAAAGGCAAAAGAGGCGCTGAGGCCTCAAGGATCAACATGAAATACCGGACCGCCCTGTTCACCGACATGTATAAAAAGCTGCTTGACGATTATGAAGCTTCCTGTAAATAAACCTTATGGAAAGTCCGCTTCGGCGGACTTTTTTTCTGCCAAAATTTCACTTCCCTTAAAAAAAATCTGCCATTTCAGTCACAGATAGGTGATGGCATACTATTAGGGAAATACAAGTCAGAAATAATTAAAAAATTAAATATATTATGTCAGTAAACTTTAAGCCATTAGCAGACAGAGTTTTGATCGAGCCGATCGCTGCAGAAACAAAAACCGCTTCAGGGATTATTATTCCGGACACCGCTAAAGAAAAGCCGCAGGAAGGTACCGTAGTGGCAGTGGGCCCAGGTAAAAAAGACGAACCGACTACCGTACAGGTGGGCGACAAAGTGCTTTACGGAAAATACTCCGGTTCTGAGTTGAAACTGGAAGGTAAGGATTATTTAATTGTAAAAGAGGGAGATCTTCTGGGAGTAATCGGGTAAGCTGATAGCTACTGGCTTCTGGCAAATGGCTTTCCAGCTTTGAAAATAGCATATGAGGGATTTTAAAAAGTTTGAGGTCTGGCAATTGAGTCACCAGTTAACTTTAAAAATATATACCTCAACCAAGAATTTTCCCAAAGAAGAAATTTTTGGATTAACTTCCCAGATTAGAAGATCGTTCGCTTCCATCGGATATAATATTTCAGAAGGCAGCGGCAGACATTCTGACAAGGAATTCGCTAATTTCATCAATATCGCACTGGGATCGTCCAACGAAGCCGAAAACCAATTGATTCTTGCCAGAGATCTGGAATATCTTTCTGAGAAAGATTTCCAACACCTTTCAGAAGAATTAACCATAATAAAAAAGAAGCTTGTCGCCCTTTGGAACAGGCTGAACGGAAATTAAAATCAAATTATAAAATCAAACCGCGAATCGCAAAGGCCAACAGCCGACAGCTATTCGCCAAAAGCTTAAAACAATGGCAAAAGAAATAAAATTCGATATCGAGTCTAGAGACGCTTTAAAAAGAGGGGTTGATGCATTGGCAAATGCAGTAAAGGTAACCTTAGGTCCTAAAGGGAGAA
>NZ_CAJYMO010000341.1 GCF_913776365.1 uncultured Chryseobacterium sp.
AAAATTAATGTATAGGCGAAAGAGCGGCCTGCCGGAAAAGGCCACTCAAAATCAGCTGGGATGTACCATATGTTGTATGATTGTATAATGAATGCTATGCCGGAACAGCTTTGGGCTTATTCAGTAATGGTTCGAGGTCTACAGATTTAGATCCGCATCAATCCGGTCAATTTCCTGAAATGCTGTATCGTAGCCGGTTAAGCGCATCCTCAGAATCTGCTCAGGATGCCCCAGTGGATTTTAATATCGTTGAATTTAAAAGGATTTCCGAATTCGTTACCGTTGGAAAGCTGGAAGCTCATGAGGCCGATCGGAATAAAGAAATTGAATCCCAGGCCTACGCTGTAAAGCTTGGGCCTCACATTCAGGGATTTATTGTTCAGCTGGCCGTACTGGCCGAAGACATCAAAGAAAGCCTGATTGCCGATGAGATACCGGTATTCCAATCCTCCGTAGTAGTAAAAATCGGCAGCAAGGGAATTTTCGTTGAAGCCCCGCATGGAATTCCAGCCCCCGAACCGATAGAGCTCATTGGCAGAAAACTCGATTTTGGAATCCATCATCGCGCCTTCCGCTTTGATGTTGAGGAAGTGGTTTCCGTTGATATGGTAATTGTGTTCGCCGAAAAAGTAGAACTGGTTCTGCGGAGACCGGATGTTGTCTTTGGTATAGGTTGTCGTCAGATAGTCATAGCCTGCATTAATTCTGGTCTTGTAGAGGAACAGGTCCACATCGGTAGGCTCTACCATTTCAAACCAGACTCCAAGCCCTTTTTTGTTATAATCCTTCCCCTGAACGTACAAGGTATCGATGATGCTCGAACTTTCGAAGGTTCCCCTGAGCCCGAGCTTGTTTCTGGCATTCAGATGGTGATAGAATGCGGGCAGCGCTTTTACGTTGGCAAAGGTAGAATCCTGCCTGAAAATATTCACTTTCATATTGAGCCCGACATTGGATTTGAAAAGATAAGGAATATCAGTCTGAAGATCAAAAGTCTGCCCTTTGTCCGGATTCCGTTGCCAGTACAGGTTAATGGTTTCAAAGCTGTTGAAGATATTCCTGAAATTTACATTCAGGGTTCCGTTCAGGGTGAATTTTTCCGTTTTGTCGTTCCCGAACCCGATGACCCCGTCGAAACTGTTGGTCTTCTTTTTCTCCATAAACAGGTAGATGCTGGTAGAATCTTTGGTAAACAGCGTCTGGGGCGGGCGTTCCAGGGTAATGAACTGATGGCTCTGGAAGCTTTTGTTGATGGCCACCAGGTTCCGGTCGTCATAGGTTTTCCCTTTGAATTCCTTTTCGAGGTTTTTAATGAATCTCTTCGGAACACTGGTATAGCCTTTCACTACGAAACCGTCAATGGTTCTTTTGTTGTTTTTACTGATGTCGAGCTCTACCAGGGGATAGCCGTTCTTGCGGCCTTTGTATCTGGATTTGATCCTGCTGAAGGCAAATCCGTCATCGATATAGGTTTTATTGATGCTCTTTTTCGTGGAATCTAAATTTTTAGTGAAAAAGTCTTTCGGAACCTTGATTCTCTGCGCAATGGAATCTGAAAGGCTAACGTAAGTTTCATTGAAATTTTTCCCCTTATCGAATACAATTTCCGTACTGTCCCCTTTTTTCCGTACCGTTTTCAATTGGGTGAAAAAGTAATTGGTCTGAGCCAGGGAATCCAGGAATTTTACGGCAGCAACGGAATCTTTCACTTTTTTCCTGACGTTCGTTTCCGAATCGATCAGGAAATATGTTTTTTTCTGCGCCTGGGCAAAGACGCAGAACAGTACAAAGCATATGTTGAGAAGCCGTTTCAAACTCTGGATTTTTAAACCGTATGCTGCTGTCGGAAATTTTAAGTGTAAACAATTAAAAGCCCGGAATGCTTGCTTCTACCTGAACTTAATTTCCGCAAAACTCCGCCGGTTTAAAATACGATTGATTTATTTTTTTAAATAACTGAATTTACGCCAGTTTATTGTATTTCTTCATCAGATTTTCATAAGTTCCCTGCGGCAGGATCCATTTCAGGGGAACACCGATTTTTTGTCCGAACTTTCCGAAATAATAATGGGCTTTCCATTTCTTTTTTTCCAACAGCCGGTCTGCATATTCCGCCACTTCCAGCGGTTCCGTTCCGTCGCCGACATGGGAATTCATCAGGGCATACACTTTATCAAAAACATTTTTGTAGGGTTCTGAAACTTTTGTGCGAACCCGGTTTTCAGCAATATTGGTTTTAATATCGCCCAGGTGCAGTGAGCACACATGGATGTTCCACGGGTACACCTCATACCGCATGGCTTCCGTTACTTTATCCAATGCTGATTTCGAGGCCGAATAGAATCCGCGGAACGGCAGGCCCATTTCACTTCCGATGCTGGAAACATTGATGATCTGGCCGAATTTGTTTTCCCGCATGACAGGCATTACGGCACTCATCATCTGCACTGCGCCTACAAGATTCAGATTGAACAGTTTTAAAATATCCTCTTTCGAAGAATCTTCTACGGCACCTACCATTCCCATTCCTGCATTGTTGATCAGGACATCGATCCGGCTTTCGGTTTTCAGAACTTCTGCAATAGCCTGCTGTACGGCATCGTTATCCGTAACATCCGTCGGAATTGATGTGAAATGAGAACTTTCGGTGTGCTTTCTGCTCAACCCATAAACCTTGTGGCCTTTCTTTCCGAAATATTCAGCTAATACGAAACCTATTCCTGACGAGGTTCCGGTGATGATAATGGTTTTTGACATTTATTTTCAGTCTGTAATTTTTGAATTCAATAATACAATTAATCTTGTAAAGGAGCCAGGATTTTTTCTAAATCTTCCCAGAATACCGGATACGATTTTTCTACCACTTTTTCATCTTCTATATTCAATTCCTTCATTAAGCAGAACGGTGCAAAGCTCATGGCCATACGGTGATCCTGATACGTTTTAATGGAACTGTTTTCCTGCGGCTCACCAAAGCTCACCGATCGGATGGTAGAATCCGTAATTTCCGTTTCGGTCCCCAGTTTTTTAAGTTCATTGTACAGTGCCAGAAGCCGGTCGGTTTCTTTTACCCTCAATGTCCCCAGGCCTGAAATTTCAAACGGGATTTTCAGGGCGGCGGCAGTCACACACAAGGTTTGTGCAATGTCCGGGCAGTTGTTCATGTCCAGCACGATCTTTTCCGGCATCCGGAAACCTTCGGCGGGCTGAAGGGTGATCTTATGCTCTTCTTCCGTAAATGCCGTTTTAATTCCGAAGAATTCATCATAAATTTTTGCAATGGCAGAGTCGCCTTGTGTAGAGGTTCTGTAGAAGCTTTTCAGATGAAGGGTCTGTCTTCCCAATGCTGCAAAAGAATAGAAGTACGATGCGGAGCTCCAGTCGCTCTCCACTTCATACCGGATGACGGATGACGGATGGCCGGTAAATGGTTTAACCCTGATGGTATTTCCTTCAAAGCTGTTATGAATTCCTGCTTTGGTCAAAATGTCCAGGGTCATTTCAATGTAGGATCTCGAGGTGATTTCCCCCACCAGATTGATTTTTAGTCCTTTTTCGAGTTTTCCGGCAATCAGAAGGAGGGAAGTGATGAACTGGCTGGAGATATGGGCAGGAACATCCACTTTGGGTTCTGTAATCTTTCTTCCCGTAATTTTCAGCGGCGGGAAACCTTCGTTTTCCAGGTATTGGATTTCAACGCCCAATTGCTGCAAAGCGGTAACCAGGTTCCTGATCGGCCTTTCTTTCATTCTTTTCGATCCGGTGAGCACGGTGGTCTTTCCTTCCTGAATAGCATAATAGGATGTTAAGAACCGCATGGCCGTACCGGCGTGATGAATGTCTACTGTTTCCGTATTCTCCGAAAGGGCCTTTTTTAACAGCTGGGTGTCCTGGGAATTGGAAAGGTTCCCGATTTTTATATTGTTAAACAGGCTTTCCAAAATCAACAAACGATTCGAAATACTTTTCGAACCGCTGATCTGTAGGGTCTGATTTTCTTTTAAGGCTGATTTTTCTAACTTCTTCATTGTTCTTCTGAATGGGAAAGGCGGAAACGCAGAAAGGAAGCAGGATAAGGTACTGAACTTCCGGCATCCGTCTTCCGGCATTATTTTAATTTTTCATTATTCTGATGACGATCCTTGTCACGATCCGTTTTGATCTTCATTTTTTTATCGAAAGCCTCCTGCAGATTCACTCCGGTCTGGTTGGCCAGGCACAGCGTCACAAACAGGACGTCGGCAAGCTCTTCGCCCAGGTCTTTGTTCTTATCGCTTTCCTTTTCGCTCTGTTCGCCGTATCTTCTGGCAATAATCCGCGCCACTTCGCCGACTTCTTCCGTCAGCATGGCCATATTGGTGAGCTCATTAAAATAACGGACGCCGACGGTTTTGATCCATTCGTCCACTTGCTGCTGGAGATTGGTAATTTCCATTAAGGTTTATGTTTTAGCTGATCTTCAAGAACGGCAACTTTAGATTTTAAAAAATGTAATTCGTTTTCCTGATGAGCTGTATTCCCAATATTTTCAGTGAAATCAGCAAATTTTTTGAAAAGCTTTCTCACGATAAGATATACTGCAACCAATACGATAAAAGCACCTGTCTTAACAAGATCAAAATCCATTTTCTATATGCTTTTAGAAATATTGATAAGCTCCCAGGGTCGGGTTTGAAGTCCTGGATACATTGGCAATATCCGTAGGAACGGTTGCGGCAACCGTCGTGCTTCCTTTACCGATGGCCGGGGAATTCTGTTTCACCCTCAGGTTCATCTTGGCTACAAAATAATTCACAAACAGCGGATCCTGATTTCTGACGGACTGGATGACATTGACGTTGTTATCAAACGGGAATCCGGCTTCGGAAGTCCCGGAATATTTCAGCAGGCAGTTCTGAAACGTAAAATTGAACTGCTGTCCCGGCGTCTGCTCAAAGTTCACCGCATTATCACGGTCGGAATACAAGATGCTGTTTCTTACATTAAAGATCAGCGCACCCTGCTCGGCCTGTCCTGAAGCATTTTTCCATTCATTGCTGGCAAAAACAACATTCCTGTTAGCGGAATGAAGCACATCTGAATAGTTTACCAGAGTAGAATGGGTATAGGTATGGTTTCCGCCTTTAAAAATTCCGATGGCCGATTCCCCGCAGTTGTTCATCACGAGGTTCCTGGCATTGACGGTAGAGGCTACGGCATACATTCCGTACTCCTGGAAGGTGTGGATGAATGAATTGCTGATGGTGGCATTGGCCTGTTTCAGCTCGAGACCTCTTGTCCCGCCGAAAAGTCTTGCATAATTCATGGTAAGAGTGGAACCGGCTTCCATTCTGATGGAATTCCAGTTTTTAGGGATGGTATCATAAGCCGGGTCGTTCCGGTCGCCTCGCAGGACAACGTTGTCGGTAACGGTTCCATTGATATTCAGCGCCGCTCCGGCAAGTACTTTCATGCCGCTGTTCTTATGGAAATATACTTTGGTTCCGGCCTGTATATTCAGGCTGACATTCTCGTCGATGGTTAAATCCCCATAGATAATTTTCGCTTTAGTATTGGTCCAGGTCGTGCCGGAGGCAATGATATTCGGATTCGTTGGGGTTTTGATAAAAAATTCCGCATCCTGGACTACCGAGAAGAGCACCACATTCTGTTGTCCGGCGGGACTCTGGAATAGGATCTTATCTTCGGCGATGGCTTCCGGGCCTGTCGCTTCCGGTGCAATTTCCACAAAAATATACAGGCTGTCTTTCTTTCTCAGCGGGACATCCTTAAAATCAAACCCGGGTTTTCCATCTACATTGATCTTATATAAGGAAGAAGAACCTTTTTCCAGGTGGATCCTCGGAATCAGGATATCCTTGTCTTCATTGTTATATACCTTTACGGCATAGGTTTCGGAACGGACCTGGTGGTAAACGGTGTCGCAGAATACCGTATCCCTTGAAAAGCTTAATTCCTGAGACGGAGCATCGAAACTGATGTCGTCCTTATTACAGGATACCGCCATCAGAAGCATCCAGAAAGAAAAAGCCAGCACTAATTTGAATTTCATCGAAATTAAAGTTTAAATAGGTTTCAAATGTAACGAAAATACTTCAATTTTCTTGTCTGTAAAAAATTATTGATCAGCTATTTGTATATTTTAAAAAATATTGTATTTTTGCAACCTAAAATCAGCAGAGAAATACCATTACTATTTCGAAAGCAAAACTTTAATTTTTTTTTAAAAATTGTATTATGAAAAAAGGACTTCACCCAGAAAATTATAGACTTGTTGTTTTCAAAGATATGAGTAACGACGAGGTATTTATCGGCAAATCTACTGCTGACACCAAAGACACCATCGAGTACGAAGGACAGGAATATCCATTGATCAAAATGGAAATCTCTTCTACTTCTCACCCTTTCTACACCGGAAAAACCAAATTGGTTGATACTGCTGGTAGAGTAGACAAGTTCATGAACAAATACAAAAAATTCGCTAAGTAATTTTTTGATTTTACCATATTTAAAAAGTCTTCCGTTCTCCCGGGAGACTTTTTTATTTGTATTTTTGCCGGACATTGATTCTTAAACTTTAAACTCTACTGAACGATGCAATTGGTATTTTCAGATGCACAGTACTGGGAAGATTTTCTCCCGCTTACCTTTACCCGCCCGGTAGCAGAAATGCGCTGCGGAATCCTTACTTTTTCCGAACGCTGGCAGAAAATCCTGGGCAACACGGAAGTTTCCTACTTCACGGAAATGTACCTTCAGCAGAAATTCCCGGAACCCGAAAAGAAAGAAAGCCTCTTTCTGGTGACCAACTTTCTCCCTACTGAAAAGGTGGTTCAGCAGATCAGGGACCTGAAGCAGGGTGAGGCATTGGTATATGAAGACGAGCTGGTGGCTGCCAGGATCAACATGGACGGGTTTTCCCTCCATCAGATCGAAAAAATGACGGACATCGAAGAAGAGCTGGTCTTTTTCAAAAAACCTACCGATCTTTTTACCTATAACAAAGAAGCCATCGATTTCGATTTCGATCTGCTGACAAAAGGAAGAACCTCACAGGAACTGTCTTCCACCAACGGACTTTTAGGAAATCCGGAAGACCTGTTCATCGAAGAAGGGGCCCAGATCGAATTCTCCACCCTGAATACACGGACCGGAAAAATTTATATCGGGAAAAATGCTGAGGTAATGGAAGGATGCCACCTTCGCGGCCCCATTGCATTATGTGAAGAGTCCAAATTCAATTTAGGCTCTAAAATATATGGTGCCACTACCATAGGCCCACATTCCAAAGTGGGCGGAGAGGTAAACAATATTATCATCTTCGGGTATTCCAATAAGGGGCACGACGGCTTTATCGGGAATTCCGTAATCGGGGAATGGTGCAATTTCGGTGCGGACTCCAATTCTTCCAACATGAAAAACAATTATGGCAACGTGAAGCTCTGGAACTACCGTACCCAATCTTTTGAAGATACCGGCCTCCAGTTCGCCGGCCTGATTATGGGCGACCATTCCAAAACCGCCATCAATACCCAGCTCAACACCGGAACGGTAGTGGGGGTTGCTTCCAACATTTTCCGGGAAGGTTTCCCGCCAAACCACGTAGAAAATTTCTCCTGGGGCGGCTTCAAAGACGATGAACGCTTCAAACTCGACAAAGCCTACGAAGTGGCCGGCAGGGCCATGGCCAGACGGAAAGTGGCAATCACCGATGAGGATAAGGCCATTATGAAATATATTTTTGATACGTATTAAAATAAAACCTCAGTGATGCTGAGGTTTTATTTTTTAGTCTGAGTATAATAAATAAAGTTTATCAATAAATCCGTCTTGGGAAATAACATCGGCCGCTTTTTCTTCAAACATGAAATATTGATACCGGGGATTGTTTTTCCTCAATTCCTTAAATTTTTCTTCACTGATATTTTTTCCGTCGAAATAGTAGTAATCAGGCGGTGGATCATTTACAATTACGACTTCTCCAATTTCAAATCCTTTATAATTGATTTTAAACTTTCTGTTTTCTATTCTTTCATTTCTTGAAAAAATCAGAGTCTGATCTCCATAAGAAGATCCATTTATACTGTCCTTGCGATGTTGCTGATTCCTATTTACTTCATTTAAATGGTCAAAATTAAAATACAGTACATTTTCTTCTTCCATAAGATCATTTGGAATTTCTATTGAAAAATAGCCGTTCTGATTGGTTGTCGATTTCAGGAATTTATTGTTCGTAATAAAAAAAGTGTCTGCATTTGAAATCGGTTGCTGTGTTTCTCCGGAAATTAACCTTCCTGAAAGTTTTGTAATATCCGTTGATGGATGTTCAGTCCCAGTCCTCAAATCCCTTTTAATCTGGGCCTGTACAAAAGTGAGATGGGTAACCATAATAATTCCTGCCGCCACTGCAGACAAGGATCTTGTTGAGATCCTGCCGCAGATTCATTTATAAATTATTGTAGATGTAGAATTTTAATTCAATCATCTGGCAACTATTCAAGCTTGTTATTGGTATTCTTTACTGTTTTATTAAAATCATTTTTTGTGTTGGTAAAAACGGGATATAAGTTGAAAAGTTAGGACATTTTGCAGGGTTTAATAATCCATCCTTATCCTGAGAATAATACAATGTCATCTCATTAGTATTATTTAATCTCGTTTCTATAAAAACATCGCCAGACTCTAAACAGTCATAGTTTCCAACAAAATGCATTACATACGATCTTTTTTGAAAATTATATCCCCAAAAATAAGTGTCATTATCCGGTCTGTTCATAGAATTATAAATAGTATTTCCAGAGTTATCTGTTACTTTTATTCTACCAATTATCATATCCCAAGAAAGACCATCATTAGGCTCAGTTTTGTAATTGACTTTTTTCTCTAATTTAATTTCATATTGCTTACTATCGTAATTTCCTTTCCAGATTCCGACAAATTGGTTAAGCCTGTTATTAGTGTCTTTGACATACGTAATATTTTCAAGGTCCGGGCATCCTTCATCATGATTAGGACGCATTGCACATTCTTCAAATTGCTCCAGGGTTCCTATAATCTGTGCTTTGCACGAAACAAGCATTATAAATAATGTGAGTATAAATAATATATTTTTCATTGTTGTAAATTTTATTATTGAGGACAATCGCTAGATTGTACATTATTATTTGAATTTAATGTTTTTTTCTGTACAGTACCGTTATCTTTTATTTTATACAATTCTATACCTTGTACATTCATTCTCTCTTTCAAAAAGTTAAGAAATAATTTTTCAAAAGACCAATATGGATTTCTTATTCTATATGCAATATAATCATTTGTCCATTGTGGTGTGTCAAATCCTGTCTTAATATCAGCAGCTGTTCCAGTAAACATAATAGTATAATTTCCATAGCTGGACACCATCGTGCCATACAATTCGCTATAATTACCATCAGTTGCCATTCCTGCCATCGTCATTAATGTATTTACATCTGCCGGAGAAAACATTCGGATAGGTTGTTTTATTTCCTGCTCTCCATTTTCATTTACATTTCCTGTAAGATAATCATTCAGGTGAGTATGGATATATCCTTTTAGACTGGGTGTTACCGTTACGGTCATCCCATCTGAGCCAGCAGTTGATGCCGCTTGTGGTAAAGGTGTAAATGCTCCGCTTTTGCTTTCAGAAAATCCGGTTTCTTTTTTCAGATTTAGTATTGCAGGTTTATCCAGTGCCGCTATCTTTTCCTTAAAAACCTGGTTCTGGTTCTGAGCTTTCAGTTTCTCACAAGGATTCTGTACAGCCGGCGGGTATGGATAGCCATTATTTCCTCCGCCCCCGCCTGATGATCCTCCTCCGTAGCCCCCGCCTGAACCTCCGCAGGTCTGATTCACATCCACAGCCTGGCAGGGCAGTGAAGGTCCTGTAGGAAAACAATGGGTTTCAGAAAAAGAAAATGTAGGCCCTTCAGACCCGTCATCGTTGGTCCAGGTTACCGTTGTTTCCATGGTATAGCAAACCGTTTTGGATGCAGTCTTGTTTCCTGCCGGGATCTTTCCTGATACCCGGTGCTTTTTTCTGTCTGTAAAAACAAGGGTATGAAAGAACTTTTTTGAATTTTCTTCATCTTTTCTTTTGAAAAAAACCCGGTCTCCTTCCCGGTATACCAGAAGAATAAAACTGACTTCGGAATTCTTGATGACCGGCACTTCCAATAAGCTTTCATCATAAGTCCCCATGGTGGTAGCATAATCCCAGTATACAGTTCCAAAGTGGGAACTGAAGTACTGATGGTCTGCATACTCATCAAAGATTTGTTTTACATTCTTGATGTATTTCTCGTTCTCTTTCCAAAGGCTCTTGTTGGTATATTCACTAGACTCAGGATCGGAAGCCGAATAGACTTCATCATGGACGCAGGAAGAAAAGGTGAAAAGGAATACTGCCCAGAGCGGCAGCCACGAAATAATTTTTCTCGTCATAGTCATTTTGTTTTTAATGGGTTAAATATATAAAATTTTTCAATTCCTCAACAAAGGTGTGAAAAACAAACTGAGAAAATACAGTAAGAAATTACTGGTTTCCGTAGTATTTTTCTGAAAGGAAAAATTATGTACTTTTGAAGGAAATACTTTTGTGCTATGACGTTAGGCGAAAAAATAAAGAAAGCAAGACTCGGTAAAAATTTTACGCAGGAATACCTTGCCGAAGTGCTGAATGTTTCCCAGAAAACCTATTCCAACTTTGAAAATGATAAAACCAAACCGGATTTCCACCAGGTGGAGGATATAGCAAAGGTACTTGAAATAAGCGTGCTTGATTTTTTAAGCGGAGATAATATTACAATCAATAGTACAAACGGCGATCATAGTGGTTTTATTTTATCAGAATCAGCTTCCTGAAAAGCTGATAGAACAATACGAACAAAGGCTGAAGGACAAAGATGCAGAAATTGAATTTCTCAGGCAGCTTCTCGATAAACAGTAGGAACTTCAAATTTTTTTGAAGTTTTTTTGTTTTCGGTGTAATAAAATGTAAAAACCGGTTGTCTTACTTATAGAAACAAAACTTATGACACAGGAAACCTTTAAGGATTCGGTATTTATTCTCAAAAATGAGATGTATCGCTTTGCGAAAAGGTTTGTGGTAAGCAGTGATGAGGCGGAAGACGTGGTGCAGGACCTGATGATTAAATTCTGGCAGAAGAAAGATGAGCTGGCACAGTTTGGAAATTTAAAGTCCTACGCCCTGAAAGCCGTCCGGAATGAATGCCTGAACCGGCTGAAGCACCATGAGGTCAAAACGGGTTTCGCAGACCTGCAGCTGCACCGCTCGGAACTCTACAGCATGGACGTCAATAACCTGAAGGAGCATATCATCGGGTTTATCAACCAGCTTCCGGAAAAACAGCGGGCGGTAATCCATCTGAAGGACGTGGAAGAATACGAAGTACCGGAAGTGGCAGAAATGCTGGACATGGCAGAAAATGCAGTCAGGGTAAACCTGATGCGGGCCAGACAGAAAGTAAAAGAACAAATCTCACAACTGATGAGCTATGAGCAAAGACAAATTTCAAGATAAATACGACGAAGCCCTGCGGCAGATCAGGGAAGAAAAAATGGACTGGGATTTTGAGGATTTCCTCAAAAAAGCGGAAAGCGATGCCGATGAGGCACAGGCTGATGAAACTCCGGTAATTCCGCTCCGTACCCAAACAAAACCTGCATTCCCGAAATGGTTCTGGATGGCTGCCGGGCTGGCCATGATACTGGGGCTGGGTTTTATTTTCAGCATCAGTCAGAAATCAGGCGTGGAAGACCAGGCCAGACTGGTGGAAAACCGTATCAGGCAGCAGAAAAGCAGCTTTGTAAAGGAAAATAACGAAATTCAGGAACAGGTGGCTTTCAACCACCCTTCAGATTCTCTGGAAGTAGCAAAAAAAGACTCTGTTTTCCAGGAAAATACGATGGCTGAAAAAGACTACCTGGAAGAAATCCTGCCGAAGAGGGGAAGAATGAAAAAAGACCGGAAACCTAAATACGTTTCCCGCACCCCGAAAGATAAAGCAGTGAAAGATCCTTCCGGATACAATGATTCCTATGTTATTGTAAACGGGAAAAAGATTGAGAATGTGGAAGAAGCCATCAATGTGACCAAATACTCCTTTCAGATCCTGGCAAATAATGTAAATGAAAAACTGGCGCAGCCAAAAGTTGTAGACGATAACTATTAATTAACCTAAAATACTCCACCTGATCAGGGAAAGCATAATTCAATTAACCTTAATCTTAACCTTATGAAAAAAATATTCATCATATTCGCTCTGGCCTTCACCCACTTCTTTACTGTATACGGGCAGAAAGACAGGCTGGACCAGCTTTTTGACAAATATCAGGAAGCGGAGGGTGTGACTTCCATCAAAATCGCCAAACCTATGTTCGGGATGCTCAGCAGCCTGGACCTGGGAGATGCGGAACTGGACCAGATCAAACCCCTGTTATCCAGAATAAAAGGCCTGAAGATCCTGATTGCTGAAAAACCTTCCGATGCAGGCTCACGGAAAGGGGTCGCATCCCAGGTCAGCAGAGATATCGCTTCTTATCTGAGCAACCTGAATTACAGCGAGATCATGACGATGAACAGCAGCGGTGCAAAGATCAGGTTCCTGTCGGCTGAAGAAAAAAACGGAGTGCTGGATGACCTTTTGCTGAGCATCGACAACGGCGGGAAAGAAAGCATCCTGATCAAACTGGACGGGCAGCTCTCCATGGATGACATCAGTAAACTCGTTAACTCCAGTGAAACCAAAACCCGCTCTTCTTCCAGCAGCAGCAGCAGTTTTGCTTCTGAAAGCAAATCTTCTTACCTGAACGGGGAAAACAGGAATGTAGGAAATTTCTCTGCCCTCGAGGTGAGCACAGGAATCATTTTAAACTTCAAACAGGAAAGCCCTTCCAGCGTAAAGGTAATTGCTGATGCAGACAAGCTCCAGTATATTGTCACCAAAGCTGAAAACGGCGTTCTGAAAGTGTTTGTGGATAATAAAGGACAGAAAAACCTTAAATTCAGGAATGTTACTGTAAATGTGTCTGCTCCGGCAATGAATGACATCAAAGCCTCATCAGGCGCCATATTCAACGCCGTAAATGAAGTCAGTGAGAAAAACCTCCGGATCGATGTATCTTCCGGAGCAGTAGTCAACGGAGACTTTACCGTCGCAGACCGTACTGAAGCGGAACTGAGCTCGGGCGCTGTGATAAATTCTGCAATTGATACCAAGAATCTTGTTATAAAAGCTTCCAGTGGTGCTGCTGCAAATCTCAGCGGTAATGCAGACACCGGTATGATCGACGGGAGCAGCGGCTCGGTGTGCAATGCTGAAAGACTGAAATTTGATATCCTTGAAACAGAAGCCACTTCAGGAGCGGTCATTTCCGGACACGCCATAGAACAGCTGAAAGCAAAGGCTTCTTCCGGCGGTATTATCAAATACAAAGGGAACCCGAAAATCGAATCCGAAATCAGCAAAACTTCCGGAGGAGCACTGAGGGCTATTAACTAATTCATTAAAATAAATAAATAAGAAACCATGAAAATAATCAAAAGTATTTGTCTGGCTTTGGGAATGATCTTCCTGCTGCAGTCCTGCATCGTTTCGGAGAAACCTAATATGGCCTATTTTTCAGATTCGGGACACGATTTTAAAGGAGCGAAATTCGTCAGCATCAATGTACCTTTGTTTTTGGCGAAGCCTTTCATCAAGAAAGCATTGAGAGAGGACGGGGAAGCGGAAGAAGTCATCAGGCTGGTCAGGAAAGTTTCCAAAATAAAGGTCATGACCGTGGAAAACGGCGATCCGGAAATGCTGCATGATTTTGCGGGGTATCTGAATCATAACAACTATGAGGAATGGGCCACCATAAAACATGAAGGTGATCATGTGAACATCCGGGTAAAGCAGAAAGGAGATGCCATCAGGAATATGATGATTACCGTCCATTCCGGAAAAGAGCTTGTTTTTGTTGATGTAAAAGGAAATTTTACGGCAGATGATATTTCAAAAATGATTGCTTCAGCATCCGACAAATAAGAACATTCATTCAAATTTTATATAGTACAGGCTGCCGTTTTCACTTGAAAAACGGCTTTCTGTTGATTTAAACTGTTGATTATTAAGTTTTATGTAAACTATCAAAATCGATTTTCGTATCTCGGCAAAATACCTTAATTTTGCAAGAAAGTAAAGATGTCTATTCATAACAAAATTGTAGAGACAGCCATCACTTTCGATGACGTTCTTCTAGTCCCTTCTTATTCAGAAGTTTTACCTAATCAGGTTTC
>NZ_CAJYMO010000342.1 GCF_913776365.1 uncultured Chryseobacterium sp.
CGGCAATTTCAATTTCAATCCGTTACGGAATGTCGCTGCAGACAATTCAAACTATACCTACGTTGCCTTTACCGTCATGAAATCCGTCAACAACGGGACTTCCTGGACAGCCGTGGCAGGAACCGCACTGCCATTTGATGTGGGGGTGTCCAATCAGCTGCAGACCCTTATTCTGCCGCGTACCATCCTTAACTTCAGCAGCAACGACCGCATTAAGATCGTTATCACCCAGCCCGGATCCGCAACGCCGGATTACGGTGACAATTCGGGAATACTGAAGAAGTCAACGGAAGATTATACAAAATATATAAGATTTCGCCGTATTTACAATATTAACTAGATACAGAATCTGGCTGAGAAAGAAACACATGCGTTAGCGGATCTTTTTCATCATTTCGTAAAACTGCAAAATGAAAGCGATCGGCCACCAATATGGCCGATCGCTTTGATCAAATGATATATCCGGTATTGCCTGGCTTTTTGCGCATCAACAAACGTTAAGATGAGGGATCTATACATCCTGATCATTCCTTGTCTTAAAGTTTACCGATGCCTGCCGGCATTCTGCAACACGTCCGGATATGGCCTTTTTTCTATCTGCATCATGGCCATGGCTCCTGCTTTACACGGTAGGCAAAGCACCCCCGTCCACCGAGTAATTAATGCCGGTAATGTATCTTGCATCATCAGATGCCAGAAAGGCAACCAGGTGGGCCACTTCTTCCGGTTCTGCCATGCGGTTTAACGGTACGTTTACTGCCTGCATCATGTTTTCATAGGCCTGTTCGCTGCTGATACCGGACCGCTTCGCCACCGTGTCAATAAATTCAAGCATCAGGGGCGTTTCCACCACGCCGGGAGAAACTACGTTGACCCTGATTCCCTTTGGCCCGAGTTCGGTAGCCAGGGCTTTGCTGTAAGCATTCAGGGCTGCCTTTGCAGAAGAATAAGACATGGTCATATCCCAGAGCGGCTGTCTGGCGGCATTGGTGGAAATATTGATGATGACTCCTTTTTTCCGGTCGAGCATGTCTGGCAGAAGGGCTTTATTAAGGCGTACCACCGAAAGGAAGTTCAGCTGCCAGTCGGTGATCCAGTGTTCATCTTCAAGGGCACTGAATCCACCGCCCGGGCTCAGGTTGGCTCCTGCGTTATTGATGATGATATCAATCCGGCCATATCTGCCGATGATTTTTTTCCGTATTTCTTCAGCACTGCCGGCTTCCGTGAGATCGGCAGCGATGAAGTACCGGTCATCAGCCGGCTCTTCCGGCTCGGTCCGTGCAATGACAACTACTTCAGCGCCTCTGTTCTTCAGCTGATCGGCAATCGCTTTGCCTATTCCTTTGGTGCCGCCGGTTACCAGGGCAACTTTTCCTTTTAATGCGTTTTCCATATCTTATTTTTAAAATCTATTGCAAAGGAAAACAGATTACTTTACTTTTGCAAGGAGTTACATGTTTGTACAGTAATACCATAAAGTAAAGCTTTCAACAGAATCAGGATGATATGAGCGAAAAAAAAATAAAAAAAAATGAACAGCGGTGTGCACTGCAGGATATCCTTAACGTTATCGGAGGAAAATGGTCGATGTCTATTATTTACGCCCTCTTCACCGGTAAAAAGAGATTCAGCGAACTGGAGCGTCTGATTCCCGGAATCAATACCAGGATGCTGGTGAAGGAACTGAAGAATATGGAAGCCAACGGCATTGTGATAAGGGAAGTATTTGCCACGGTTCCTCCCACCGTTGAATATACGCTTACCGTAAAAGGGCTGAAGCTGGAGCCCATCATCAATGAATTAAACAAATGGGGGCAGGAGTTTGTAGGAACAGCGTCATAAGGGCAGTGATCCTACACTTTGCCTGTGTTCATGCCGGCCATTCTTTCTTATCGCTTGATGAAATCACAGGGAGACTTTGACAGTTTTCCGGTTTTCGGGTTCCGGGCAATCACTTTTTCCAGGAAAGCCCGGTTTTCATCGCCCCAGACGTTCATCGCATCAATGACGGGCATCAGGGACCAGCCTGTTTCCGTTAACGAATATTCTACTTTAGGCGGTAACTGAGGATAGACCTTTTTTACAATCATTCCATGCGCCTCGAGTTCCTTCAGCTGTACGTGTAAGACGCGGCGCGTGGCATCCGGGAGGATCCTCAGCAGTTCACTGGGCCGTTTGATTTCCATGGAAATCGCATTGAGTAGCGCCGGCTTCCATTTGCCGTTCAGGATTTCTCTGGTCAGGTGCAGCCCGCAATCGACTGTAAGGGGAATTTTTCTTTCGTACATGCGCTGAAATTTTAGACAAAAATACATCATATTGTCCGAAATGTGCATAGGGATAATTTTATCCCTATGATCTTAATTTATCCCATATTGCCCTTTTGTGATTATTGAATGACCTTTGTTGCAGATTATAATGTTAAATATAATGACAATGGACAACAGATCACAGCCTCTTCTGGAGGCGTATATTGCAGGGGATATGAAACTGAAAAACCGGGTGGTGATGGCTTCACTTACCCGTGGCAGAGCCGTCAATCCGGGCCTGGTACCCATCGCACTCATGGCGGAATATTATGCGCAGCGTGCCTCTGCAGGGCTGATCCTGTCGGAAGGTACCTGGGTAAACCCGCAGTCCGTCGGCTTTATCAATGTACCGGGCATCTATACACCGGAGCAGGTGGAAGGATGGAAAACCGTTACCCGCGCAGTGCATGATAAAGGAGGCCTTATTTTCTCGCAGCTGGGGCATATCGGTGCCGGAGCCCATCCGGATCTGCAGAACGGTGAACTTCCGGTGGGACCGTCGGCCGTCAACATACAATCACAGTCTTTTACGCCGGAAGGTTTTAAGGATACCGTAGTACCGCGTGAAATGACGGTTGCGGATATCCACCGCACGGTACAGGATTATAAACAGGCTGCCCGGAATGCAAAAGATGCCGGTTTTGACGGGATTGAAATACATGCCATAGCAGGTATGCTTATTCCGCAGTTTCTGAGCACGGCTGCCAACAGGCGCACCGATGCGTACGGCGGAAGCATTGAAAACCGTTCCCGTATTGTTTTTGAGATCCTGGATGCCGTTACGGAAGTGTGGGGCGCCGGCCGGGTTGCCATCAAATTCAGCCCGGTAATGATCAGCAGTGTAGGAATCGTAAAGCCGGATGAAGAGACCATTCCCTTATTTAAGTATATCCTGAGTGCACTGGAGCGTTATCAGCTGGCTTTTGTCCATATCGTAGGGCCTGCTGAAGACCTGTCCGGTACCCCCGTAGAAGAACTGCAGGAAAATTACTTTGCGCATTTCCGCAATCATTACCGGGGAAGGATCATGGCCAACTTAGGGTTTTCCAAAGAAAGTGCTGACGCAATCCTAAAGGCAGGGTATGCAGATCTGGTTTCTTTCGGCGAACCTTTCATTGCAAATCCGGATCTGGTGGAACGCTTCACCCATAATCTGCCGTTATCTGCAAGTGACCGGGATACTTATTACTCGGGCGGGAAAGACGGATACACTACTTATCCTGAAGCAGGTTTTTCTGAATAGTGGGTTTTTTTTGAAACAGGCCAAACGAATAGCGGCCAGCCTGTATGAGATACAGATGACGGGTCCGACCTTCCGGAATGCCATTCTTTCAGTAAAATGAACATGGAAAAGGATGATAAGGTTTTGTTTGTTTTATTTTAATATATTAAATTGGCCTTGAATCTTAAATTCCCGGGAGCTGGATCCGGCTCTCCGCTCATACTCCTCGCGCCGATTCTTTCCAGGCTGTATCCCGGCTTTTCCCGCTGCATGCTGTGGGGTAACCGCTGCGATCCGGGCTAGGGCATAAGGTTTCCTCGTTTACGCCGGCCTCATATACATCCTTTCCTGCATCAGGATCCGGAATGACGGTGGTTCAGTGAGAATGACAGCATGTTAAACCTATAAGGTTTTGAAAACCT
>NZ_CAJYMO010000343.1 GCF_913776365.1 uncultured Chryseobacterium sp.
AATCTATTTCTCCCTCCTGCTTGTTGCCATTGCCATCCAGAGCTGTTCCTTCCTGGAACAAAAAAACTTCAGTGAGACGAAAATTATTTCCGGCAATCCGGATGAGAATATCGTCTATAAATATCACCAGACCCGGGCCGGCCTCTATAAAGTTGACTTTTACTCCGTGCATGAAGGTGATTCCGTGAAACTGTTTGAGCATCATGCCCACAGTTCATTTTTAACCTCAAACCGTTATACGATTTCCGAAACCCCGGAAGGGATTGTAATCAGCACCGGCTTATTTTCCAATGAAAGAAAGATTACCACCCCCAACGGCAAATCCATAACACTGACTCACCGGTAAACAATTCCTGATTGGCTTCATTCACCCAGTGGGACCTCCCGTTCACCAAGTTTCCGTTTACCGGCTTTTTAATTCCTGTACCTTTACCAAAGAAATTTAAAACAGGAAATTATGAAACTGAAACATTTTTTATTAGCCGGATTCTTAGCTTTCACCAGCTTAATCAACGCACAGGAAATAAAGAAAAACGGCATTGAAGTTACAGGCGTTGCGGAAATGGAAGTAGAACCGGATGAAATCATTTTCAGCATCGGCATCAAAGGGGATAACAAAAACGACCTTGCCGGCAATGAGAAAAAGCTGTTTGACATCCTGAAAGACAGCGGCATAAAAAACGAAGACATCAAGTTCAGGGCAATGTACCAGAACCTGTATTCAAAGACCAAGATTTTCACCAAAAACTTCCAGTTCAAAGCAGATAAGAAAACGGACCTGTCTTCATTGTTTGAAAACCTGAATCAGAAATGGGTAAGCAATATCAACATCGCGGAAATCAAAAACACAAAAATTGCGGATTTCAGGAGAACAGTAAAAATCAATGCGCTGAAGGCAGCAAAAGAAAAAGCGGATTACCTGCTGGAAAGCATCGGTAAAAAAGCAGGCGCCCCCCTGGAAATTACGGAAATTGAAGATTATACCAGCGATATGGTGCTTCCTGCTCAATATAAATCGGCCCGTGTAAGCAATGTACAGATGGAAGCGGCAGATACCGGAGTGGATTATTCTTTTGACAATATTGAAAACATCAAGCTGAAATACAGTATCAAAACAAAATACGAGATCCTGTAATCGCAGCAACCAGGATAATTTCTTCTGCTATGTGAACGGAATGTTACATTGGTTTAATTTTTGTTATCACCATCAGACAAACCACAATGTATAACGATATGATAACGATAATACCAGAAGCTCCGGAGAATGTTGCGGCATTCAATGCCACAGGAGAGATCACCAAAGAAGATTTTGAAAAATTAGTACTCCCTCGCGTAAAGCAGAAGGTAGATCAGTACAACGAACTTAATTATCTGCTGTACCTGAATACGGACCTGGATAATTTCACCATGGGGGCATGGCTGCAGGACGCGCTGTTAGGAATAAAAAATATGACGAACTGGAACAGGGCCGCTATTGTGACCGATAAAGAAGGCGTACAGAAATTCACAGACATTTTCAGTGTCGTGATGCCGGGAGAATTTAAATCCTTCCCAAAAGATAATCTTTATAACGCTTTATACTGGTGTACCAACGGCAATGAAGTGGAAGCATAAGCTTTAGCTGATTCGATGAAATAAGAAATCCGTCCCATCCATGATGAGACGGATTTTTTTTATTAAATTCAATGAATCCGATAGATGATTGAATACCCTGCTTCTTATCAGCATTACATTTTCAGAAAGATCCGGCAGCCACTTCTGCTCCGGGTGCGGGCTGCGAACCGTATTTCTGTTTATATCTTACGGCAATCACCAGCCCGATCAGGGTCATTCCTACCCCTACCAATGATGGATAATTATAGGAGTAGCCATGCTCCAGCGGAATTCCTCCCAGAAACGCACCCATGGCATTGGCTATGTTGAAGGCAGCCTGCATAAAGGCGGCTGCCATCATTTCGCTCTTCGGGGCCGCTTTCATCATCATGATGTTGATAGGTGCCGCCACCGACATGGACAGTGCCCCGCAGATAAATGTAAGTGCCAGCGAGATATACTGGTATTCCGAAAGAAAAAATACGCAGCCAAGCGCAGCCATCATCAGGGTCATCAGCAGGATGCAGGTTTTCTCAGGGCTCAGTCTATCGGAAACATAGCCGCCGGCCAGGTTTCCCACTACCATTCCGGCACCGGCCAGGATCATTACATAGGCCATCCGGTTTTCCTGGATGCCGGATACCATGGTCATCAGCGGCGTTATGTAGCTGAACCACGTAAACAGCCCTCCGAAACCGATCCCGGTAATCATCAGCACCAGCCAGGCCTGCTTCTTCTTAAGGAATTTAAGCTCTTCCATAAAATGGGTATCCTGATTAGCCTCCAGTAAAGGAAGCCAGAGCTTAAGGAATACCAGAGCCACCAGCCCGATGGCGGCGGCAATGGCAAAATACCAGCGCCAGTGGTACACATGCCCGATATAAGTAACCAACGGCACCATAGCCAGGTTGGCCACGGTAAGGCCGGTAAACATCAGCGAAATATAAAAGGCTTCCTTTCCTTTTCCGGCCATCCTCGCTGCCACTACGGTTCCTGTTCCGAAGAAGGCACCGTGTGGAAGACCGGAAAGAAAACGGATCACCAGCATGGTGGTATAATCCGGTGCCACCGCAGACAGCGCATTGAATACGGTAAAAATCACCATCAGTGCAATCAGGACTTTTTTAGGCGGAAACTTCACGGAATACCCGATCAGCAGCGGTGCACCCACCACCACGCCAAAGGCGTAGGCCGAAATAAGATGACCTGCCTCCGGGATGCTGATCTGAAGACTGCGTGCAATATCCGGAAGCAGCCCCATTACCGTAAATTCCGTAGTTCCTATTCCTAATCCGCCGATGGCCAGCGGAATAATTCTCTTATCAATCTTCATTATAATTCTTTTATGAATCTTTATCTGTTAACCTATTAATGGTGAATGCAAAATTCGGGGGAAACCACTGATTATACTTTAACCGGAATGCCCTGAATATGTACTATATTCACCTCTGTTCTTTATACCATAAAAAATACAGCAGTAGAGAACACTGCCATGTGATGCCGGCCCATCCGGCAATAAAAAATCGCTCCGGTGAAGCGATTTTGTCTTTTCTTTATTTAATGAATGTGTTTCTCTGCATGATAGGAACTTCTTACCAGCGGCGAACTTTCCACATGCCTGAAGCCCAGGCTTCTGGCAAAATCCCCGAATTCATCGAATTCTTCAGGCGTAATGAATTTCTTTACGGGAAGGTGCTTTTTCGTAGGTTGCAGATACTGCCCCAGGGTGATAACATCCACATTGGCATTCCTGATATCTTCAATAGTCTGGAATACTTCGTCGCGGGTTTCGCCCAGTCCCAGCATCACTCCGGTTTTGGTTCTTCGCTGTCCGGCTTCTTTCAGGTATCTCAGCACTTCAAGGCTTCTTTCATACTTTGCCTGTATCCTTACTTCCCGGGTCAGCCTTTTTACCGTTTCCATATTATGGGAAATGACTTCCGGGGCCACCTCAACCAGCCGGTCCAGATGCTTTGTAATTCCCTGGAAATCCGGAATCAGGGTTTCCATGGTGGTTCCCGGGGAAATTCTTCTCACGGCATTTACCGTCTCGCCCCAGAGGATAGACCCCATGTCTTTTAAATCATCACGGTCTACCGATGTCAGTACCGCATGCTTTATTTTCATTAATTTAATGGAACGGGCCACCTTTTCGGGTTCATCCCAGTTAACATCCAGCGGTTTCCCGGTCTTCACGCCACAGAATCCGCAGCTCCGGGTACAGATGTTGCCCAAAATCATGAAAGTTGCCGTCCCTTCTCCCCAGCATTCGCCCATATTCGGGCAGCTTCCGCTCTGGCAGATGGTATTCAGCTTATATTTGTCCACCAAAGTTCTCAGTTCCCTGTAATTTTTCCCGGTAGGAAGCTTCACCCGGATCCATTTTGGTTTCTGAACGGTAGTATCCTGAACTAAATTCTCCATGTCTCTCTCAAATTGAGGTTCAAAGTTAGTGATTTTTTTATCGAAACAATCAAAGACAGGAATTGATGAAACCCATAATTTCGTAATTTTAAAACTTAAATTTGAATTATGAAGACCATACTTTGCGTCCTGCTGATCACGTTCAGTGTATTTTCTTTTGCCCAGAGGGAGTTCCAGCCGGAAGGTTCAATGGTTATTGAAACGGCCGAAGGTGATCTTGACGGTGATCAGGTTCCGGAAAAAGTCATTATTTACCATACAAAAGACACTGCGGATTACGGAAATATCCGTGAAATACAGATTTTGAAAAAAATTAACGGGAAATGGACGATTCTGGAGAAATCCCGGAATGCCCTGCTTACAAGCCGTGATGGCGGAATGATGGGCGATCCTTATCAGGAAACCGTGATCCGGAAAGGAGTCCTTATGATTACCCAGGCCGGAGGTAGCAGCTGGAAATGGGGCTATACGGACAAATACAGGTTCCAGAACGGTCATTTCGAACTGGTCGGCTACTCCTCAGGCAGCGGAAAGCCGGAAGAATACTGGACGGATGTTGATTTTAACTTATCCACCGGCCGGCTGATTTTTGAAAAGGAAGTGGAAAATATTAAAGAGTATGGGAAATCTCAAAAGGAAACGTTTGTAAAAAAGGGATTAAAAATAAACCTTCAAAACAGAAACCAGGAAAAAAGAAGGGAAATTCTTCTGCCTGAGACTAAAGAGAAAGTGTATTTGTAATCGATCAGCGGGTTTCCAACCTGATAAACAGGATAAGGAATTGTTTTAATGGTCCTCGAACTCATTATCTTTCAGCAGTTCCGCCAATACTTTTTTAGCACGCATTACCCGTACTTTCGTATTGGCTACGGAAATTCCCAGCTCATCAGCAATTTCCTTGATGCTTTTTTCCTCAAAAAACCTGAGTTTGATAATGTCCTGGTAATTGGCGTCCAGCGATTCGATGGTCTTGATGATCTTTCTTTGCTCCTCATCTGAAATCATCAGTTCCTCGGGAGATTTGGCGTACTGGTTCCTTACATTTTCAAGGTTTTCGGTAGGGTCCTGATTTTCCCGGCTCCGGCGTCTCCAAAAATCAATAATGGTATTCTGTGCGATGGTCAGGATCCAGGTTTTGAACTGGAAATGGGGATCATACATCTCCAGCTTTGAGAGGACTTTTGAAAAAACGTTAACCGTGATCTCATCGGCATCGTTTTCATCATGCACTTTCTTCATCACAAAGGAAAAGACATCCACCCAAAAAATATTGATGAGCCTGGTCTGTGCCTTCTGGTCCTTTGCCTTGGCTTTCCCGATGAGCAGGAAGAGTTGTTCGTCGTTCATGATAAACAAATATAGCGGATTTGTACGGAATCCGCAAAAACAAGGATGCCAAACAGCAATCCGTCTGTTTTAAATTTTACCTTTCTTCCTTAGCCTTACTGATGAATTTATTATCTTTGCCCCTTAAATTTTAAAGTTAAAACAATGAATTCCTTTATAGAAGAACTTAAATGGCGCGGTCTTTTTGCCGATATGATGCCCGGAACCGATGAGCAGCTGAACAAAGAGGTCACTACGGCATATATCGGATTCGACCCCACCGCCGATTCTTTGCATATCGGAAGTCTGATCCAGATTAAAATCCTTGCCCATTTCCAGCAGCATGGCCACAAGCCTGTTGCCCTGGTAGGCGGTGCCACCGGAATGATCGGCGACCCGTCCGGCAAATCTGCAGAACGGAACCTTCTGGATGAAGCTACCCTGCTGCATTATGTAGACTGCCTGAAAAACCAGCTTTCCCGTTTCCTGGATTTTTCCGGAGAAGGGGACAACAGAGCGGAACTGGTAAACAACTACAACTGGATGAAAAATATCTCTTTCCTGGATTTTGCCAAAAACGTAGGTAAAAACATTACCGTGAACTACATGATGGCCAAAGATTCCGTAAAAAAGAGGTTCTCCGGGGAAAGCGGTGCAGACGGAATGAGCTTTACGGAATTTACGTACCAGCTGATCCAGGGATATGATTTCCTCCACCTTTACCAGAACAATAATGTCAGGCTCCAGATGGGCGGGTCCGATCAGTGGGGTAACATCACCACCGGAACAGAACTGATCCGCAGAAAAGCCCAGGGAGAAGCATTTGCCCTGACTGTTCCTCTGATTACCAAAGCAGACGGATCCAAATTCGGGAAATCCGAAAGCGGGGAAAACTACTGGCTGGATAAAAAGAAAACCTCTCCCTATAAATTCTACCAGTTCTGGCTGAACGCTACTGATGACGATGCGGAAAGATTCATTAAGTTTTATACTTTCCTGAGCAAAGAGGAAATTGAGACCTTAACGGAAGAACACAAAACGGCTCCCCATAAGAGGAAGCTTCAGAGAAAGCTGGCTGAAGAAGTTACCGTATGGGTGCATGGCAGGGAAGAATATGAAAAGGCAGTAAAAGCCTCCGAAATCCTTTTCGGGCGTTCCACGGCAGAAGACCTGGTAAGCCTGGACGAAGATACCTTCCTGGAGGTTTTTGACGGAGTGCCCCAGAAAGAACTTTCCAGTGCCGATGTGCTGGGAATCCCTGTTGTGGATCTTCTTTCGGAAAAATCCGGTTTTCTGAAATCCAAGAGTGAAGCTTCAAGAGAGATTAAAGGTAATGCCATTTCGGTAAATAAACAAAAGGTGAATGACACCTTTGCTGCCAATGAAGGTGATCTGATTGACGGTAAGTTCCTGCTCCTTCAGAAAGGAAAGAAAAGCTACTTTATCGTGAAGACAATCTAAAGATCTGACGGCTTTTAAAAAGTATCGTTTACCATACTGAAAAGGCACGGAACAAAGAAGATGCTGTGCTTTTTTTATTAAGTCCTGCCTCTCTGAGATAAACCCGCCGAATGTAAAGCAATAAAAAAGACCGTCTGCACCAGACGGTCTTTATATATCGGATAAGCTGTATTCTTAAAGTCCTACAAAACTGTAATAGATGGAAGCGCTTTTCTCACCTACTCCTATTACTTTTTTGGTTTTTACAATTTCCCCGTCTACCCAGATGTTGATGATAAGTTCGGAATCTGAATAAGGAAGAACGGCATTGGCCGCCAGGTTCAGTTGAGACAGGCTGGAGTTGACGAATTGTTCGCCGGAGCTCCATGTAGTACCGGTTGGATTAAAAGTTGTGCTAGGATTGGTACCCACCTGTGTAACCACTGTTTTGAAGGTACCATACACTGGAGGATTGGGAGCCGGCGTAGGGCCTTTGGTATTAATCTTGGCTTCAAACATCACAATATGATCCACATATTCTTCATCTTCATCCTTATCCTTACAGGAGTTGACCACTGAAATGACAGAAAATAAGATGGCCAGTAAAAAGGAAAGCCTGAGTAAACTTTTTGATTTGTAAAATTGCTTCATTTCTCCAAATAGATTTTTAATGTCCCAAATATAGGTTTTTTATCAATATAAAAATACCTTTTATGTAAAATTTCCAATGAAGATTTCTAAAAAATATCAAATCGGCAAAAGATTTCCTGAACCTTTTTTCAAAGGGTAACCCTCTTTTTACGGCAGGTCCCGACGCATCCAAAAGACCTCCTTATTTCTGAAGTCAGGCCTTCCCATTCATTCCGATTATTATTTATATTTGCAGTATGAATTTAGATTATCTTGTAAGAGAACCCGAAACAATACACCCTGATACCCAGATCCTTTTTATGCTCCACGGCTATGGCAGTAATGAGCAGGATCTGTTCAGCTTTCAGGAAACCCTTCCCAAAGACTGGATTCTAGTCAGCTTCAGGGCACCCGGTACTACGCAGTTTGAAGGGTATTCCTGGTATGATATCGATTTTAATAATCCTGAAAAGTTTGTTGACATCGACCAGGCCAATGCATCCCTGCAAAGTGTACTGGAAAGTATTTTAAAAATTATCAATCACTACGGAATTACGGAAGGCAAAACGCATCTGTGCGGTTTCAGCCAGGGCGGGATCCTCTGCTATGCTCTTGCCCTG
>NZ_CAJYMO010000344.1 GCF_913776365.1 uncultured Chryseobacterium sp.
AGCAAACCTTCACTTTCTTTCCAGTCGGCAGGAAGAGGTAATCTGATCTTTCCTTTTTGCAGCGGCCGAATATCCGGAATATCTGCTTTTCCGGTTTGAATCACATCAAAACCGGATTCTGAAGAAAATGGTGTTTTAAACTTCACCAATTTCCATTCAAGCTGACATTCATTCAGGTTCGTAAAATGATACCGGTTTTCCACGGAAATGATTCCGTTAAAATCAGGGGGCAGGGTTTTCAGATCAATCTTAACCGGGCTGTAAATTTCGCGGATGGCATAAAAACTGCCCTCCTTTTCCCGGTGCGGCCCCAGTACTCCGTCAGGCGCATTGATCGCATTCACATCGATCTGATTATTAAAGTCGGTCCTCACCAGACCTTCATCCGCAAAAGCCCAAAGGAAGCCGCCGGCACCCTTTCGGGAATTCCAGTGCAATTCCCAGTAATCGGCCAGGGAAGTTCCGCCGCCGCCGTCATCCTGGGCATGCAGGAATTCCGTCGGCATATATATATTGTCACCCGCAAGGATTTTCCGGGTGCTGTCGTAATCTTCGTAATGGTTGCAATCGATCCCGTTGAAAGCATTTCCGGGTTTATGATGTGCATGGATCACGGGGCGATCTGACAGGTCATATTTTGCAAATTCTGCATCGAGGTCAAAATCATGGCCGCCTTCATTGCCGTTGCTCCAGAAAATAACCGAAGGATGATTGGCATCTCTAACAACCATTTCTTTCACAAGCTTTCTCCCGACCTCTGTGCTGTATTTTTTCTGCCAGCCCGCCAGCTCATCTAGAACATATAACCCCAGCGAATCGCAGATTTTTAAAAATGACTTATTCGGTGGATAATGTGAACAGCGGACGGCATTCATATTCATTTCTTTGATGAGCTGAACATCCTTCAAATCGATATTTTCCGTTACCGCACGGCCTGTTTCCGGCCACCAGACGTGGCGGTTGATGCCTTTCATCTTCACTTTTGTCCCGTTGATAAAAATGCCGTCGCCTTTCCGGATTTCTATGGTCCGGAAACCAAATTTTTCTTCGGTCTGGAAGATGCTTTTTCTGTTTTTTGTTAAGGTGAATTTTGCTTTGTACAAATTGGGGGTTTCGGCCGTCCAGAGTTTCGGATTCCTAACGGAAAAAAGGATCTGTTTCAACGTGTCTCCCTTTTGAATCTGAAGCTGGGATTCGGCCACTAAACTGTTTTTGGTATCAAACAATTCTACCTTCAGATGATTGGCATTCCTGATTCCATTTAAATGAATATCTGAGCGGAAAGTGCCATCTGCTCGGGCATCAATGGCCGTCCGCAAAATATGTTCCGCCGGACTTGCTTCTAAATAAACCGGACGGAAAATTCCACCCAGAATCCAGTAATCAGCCAGACGTTCGGCATTGTTAACCGATTTATCAGCCGACATTTTGGAAACCTTCACTTCAAGAAGATTTTCTTTTCCGAACAGGATTTTATCCGAAATATTATAACTGAACTCATAAAAAGCACCCTGATGAACGGCTCCGGCTGATTTCCCGTTGATTTTTACTTCAGTATCCGTCATCGAACCTTCAAAAACAATATTGACGGTTTTTCCTTTCCAGGAATCAGGTACGGTAAAGGTATGTTTGTACAAGCCTGTCTCATCATGAAACCTGAAGTTTTTACCGTAGGTTACATAATCCCGGCCGTAATTGTAAGAACCGAAACCCTGCTGTTCCCAGTGGGAAGGCATCTGTATTTTGCTCCAGCTTCCTGATCTTCTTCCGGAACTCACCCAAAAATCCCATTCTTTGGTATGCTCAGCATCCGTTCCGCTCAGGAACCGGATTTCCTTTGACTGGGCAGACAGCAGCTGTGAGCAGACACATAAGAAGGCGAATATGGTAATAGAAAAGTTCATTATCTGGCAGCAATATCGGAGTCGTCTTTTTTACCGGAAGCCTGGCTGAGAGCAGCGATCCGGGTCACGCTGACTTTCTTCTGCTTTAAATTCCTGATATTGATCAGATTCTGCTCTTCAGGCTTTACTGCCCTGATGTTCAGGTTTTCGAATGTAAAATCCTTCAGTTCGTACAAGTCTGATTTTTCCACGGAAAAAGCGGTTTCGCAGGTGATATCGATGTTCTTTAAAGTAATGGTATTGGCTAACCCTTTCTTTGGTTTTTCTTCACCTTTCAAATCAAAAAACTGGTTCCAGCCTTTCACGTACAGGAATGTTTTTACGCTTCCCCTGATGTTTTCCACCGTTATGTATTCATAATGCTGAGGTGTATCAGGACGCATTTTCAGGTGCAGTAACCTTGACGGATCTTTCACCACGGAATTGCGCAGAAGCACATTGTAATTATGGATCGATTCACTTCCGCAGGTCAGCACCGAGTGGCAGAACCCGAAGGTATTGTCTTCGATCAGGATGTTCCTGTTTTCCCCGTTATTCAGGTCGGTATCCGCTTTCGGGCCTTTCCCTCCTTTCAGGGCAATGGCGTCGTCATTCACGGACATATAGCAGTTTTTGATCAGGAAGTTCGTACAGGCGTCGATGTCTACCGCATCGGTACTCGGGGCTTTCACAGGCTCTTTCGGCGCCAGAATCGTAAGATTCAGCAATTTAACGAAATGGGATTTATAGTAGTGCGTGCTCCAGAACGGCGAATTTTTCACGGTAATTCCTTCAATCTGAATATTTTTGGAATTGGAGACATAAATGATGCGCGGCCGCATTTCATCCATATTGGTGCATTTGGGATTCCATTCGCGTCTTTTCCAGAACGACTTCCAGAACTTCAGCCCGTTACCGTCGAGGATTCCTTTTCCGGAAATGGTGAAGCCGTCCAGTCCGTCTGCATTAATCAGGGCCGGGAAATACTTCACGGTCTGCCCCTCTATTCTGGTGGTAAGCACGGGGAAATCGTTGATGTCATCGCTTCCCTTTAACTTTGCGCCATCTTCTAAAAATAAATGGGTGCCTTGTTTAAAAAAAACTGAACTGATCAGGAAAGTGCCTTTTGGTATGATGACAACGCCGCCGCCGTTTTTCGCCGCCAGGTCAATAATTTCCTGCATTTTTCTGGTCTGCAGCACCGTACTGTCGTTCTTCATCCCATTTTCCGTAACGATGTATTTTTTCCCTAATGCCTTGATATCGGTCGGTTTATTCTCTTTAAACCATGCCGGGATGGCTGTCCCGTCGGGAAATTTATCCTGGCTTTTTACTGCCGGTGAAAGCAGTAACGCCATAAGGACTGGAAATAAGAGACGTGAGATTTTCTGAAATTTCATAATTCAACTTTAGATAAAGACAGTCTTTCCGGACAGCCTTCATCAGCATATCCATTTTCAAAAGGGTAAAATAAAGAAATATCATTCTGAAAACCTTATGATATCACCCCTTTTTTGCAGAAAGCCACAGAATACTTCATAGAACAGTAATGAAATATTCCTTTCCTTCATTTTTCATAAAAGTAAATATTTTAAGAGCCTGGGGCATCCTGCTCTTTCATGGGATTTACAGCCTGTATGGACAGGAAAGGACAATGCACCGGAAAAGTACCTGCTGTTTGCTTCTATTCTCACAGAGGCATCCCGTTTCCTATGGGAACATTTACAGCTGATGAATGCCATCAGTTTCAGTCCGGGCTTAATGGCATGGGCTTCAGTCCATTTGCCACAGCATGTTTGATAACAAACCCTGATTAAAGAATAAATTTAACACAAAGGCTGCTGACAGTCCCGCTGATTTTTAAGGGAACAAAAAGAGGGACAGTGCCTGATGAAGCATATGGATAACAGGTGTTGATTAAAAGGTTTTGCTCTGCGGAACCGGTATGAAATAAAAAAGGCAGCCCTTTTCAGAACTGCCTCTCTTTACAAATATAAATAATGAATGAATGAATGAATGAATGAATAAACCCCTTTATTCTGGATTAGCTTTGATACTTTCTTTAATTTAACGTAAACTCGACCTTACTTAATTTGTATTCAGCTTACTGTTCATTGAAAAATAAACCAAATGATCGCAATCACGAATTATATGTTTAATTATACCATTTACAATAGAATTTTATCCTATCCTGTAAAAATCCGTCTTTTCGGGACTTTAAAAACAATATTAATAAAACCGTATTTAAATGATATTCAACCGCGTATTTAATCAAAAATAAAATAAAGGCTGTTCCAATCAGGATTTATACAGCATGACAAAAGATTTTTTCTGATCATTTATTCTTCCTGAACATCTTCTGATTAAAGAAACCTTCCGGCCTCTTGCTTCTAGTCTATCCGTCCGATTGGTAATTTCGGTTATCTGACTATTCAACCATCACCTTGAAATTGCTGTTCAGCTTTTCTCCTGAGACATTGAGGATATAGCTGCCTGACGATTTGACGGTATTTACCGGAAGGATATACGTACCGCTGCTGTCCGGTTCCAGTTTCTCCCTGATCACTGCCTTTCCGCTCATATCGAACAATATAGCCGTAAGAGCAGAAGTCCTGTATCCCGGCAGCCTGATGAAAAGTTTGTCCTTCACAGGATTCGGGTACACCGTTCCGGCATTCCTGCTGATGCTGAATTCTTCATTGGCCAGCACAGCCTGATTGTAGAGGGCACTTACTTCCGGCTGGGATAATGCATAATTGTGCATTTTCAGTTCATCAATCGCTCCCTTATAAGGTGCCGGCGTATTGGCTGTGGCCTGGAATTCCAGTTCACCGATGTTTCCAAGGATCAGGCTGCTGGCTTCCCCGATGCCGGTGACTGCCGTTTCATCGCCTTCCGCACTTAACATACCATTGGTATAAATCCTCATCTTATGGGCAGCAACATCCCTCATGATGGCCACATGCACCCAGTTTCCGGTAAAATAATTGGCAACAGGGGAAGTGATTTCTTTTTTCGTTATATTATCATCAATAGCATACCGGAGCTGTCCGCCTTTGATCTCGATGTTGAAACGTTTGCCCGTAGCACCGGTAGACGTATTGGCAGTAATGGAACCTTTACAGAGCAGGTACTGGCTTATTGAAGAAGAAGCCGGTAACAGGCCCGGGGCCGCTTTCATCCAGAAGGAAACGGTAAAGGACTGGTTATTGAAGAAGATCTGATCCTGATGCGGGATGCTGGCAATATAGGCCGTATTGGGTGAGGTAGCCAGATCAAGGGCATAATTTTCCTTTCCCGGAACCCTAACATTCGAATTGTCATAAGCTGTATTCAACAGTCCATGATTGGCAAAGGCCGTTGCATCGGTGATCTGCGGGCCTGCAGATGGCGCCTCCGAAAACGGCCAGTGCCCCACCATACCCGGCGTAGGGGCCCGGAAATTCCAGACGTCTCCGGTTGCCGTTCCCAACGTATTGGAGGCATCTACCCGCCAGTAATAATCCGTTGCGGTACTGAGATTCGTAAGCTGGTAAGAAGGTGCCGCCGTATAAGGAACCGTAGCAAGATTGCTCAGATTCTGGGGATCTGTCCCGAAATAGACCGAATAGGTGGTGGTATTGGCACTGCCGGACCACTTCAACAGCAGATTGCCGTTGCTGAGGCCTGCAGTATTGTTACCGTTTGCAGGCGTTGGGTTGGCTGCTTTCACAGGTGCAGACGGAACCGGTGGTGTTGTGATAGTTGCATGGGCAGAGTAAACCGAAGATTCGGAACCTTTCACCGCTTTTACCCGGTAATAATACGGGGTATCCGGTGTCAGGCCGGTGTCGTTATAACTGACCGTATTGGCCGGTAATGCAGCAATTACAGTAAAACCGGTTCCGTCCAGGGAACGTTCCAGGACATATCCTGTTTCATCAGCCGTATTATCATTCCAGTTGACGGTCAGAGATCCGGAAGGCGGGCTGCCTGCCGTCAGGGCATTGGTAAAGCTGACTCCGGATGGCGGAATAACAAAATCCGGAGCTGCCGTACCGGGAAGGCTGTTGATGTAGACCTCGATATTCAGGTACGGAGCATGACTGCTGCTGACAGCCAGTGCATCAAAAGCGTTGGGATTAAGACCATTAGCCGTTTCCCAGGCATCGGGCATCCCGTCATTGTCGGTATCCTGGGGAGCCGGTGCCCCATAGACATGCCCTGCCCCGCCATTGGTAAACCCGAATTGGGTAGCCAGGTCATTCTGTACGTATACATAAGTAGCCGTTGTCCCTTTCGACAGCAGATCCGAGATCATCAGCTGGTCTACCTGGTCGCGTCTCGGATAAGAGGCACCGGCACTTTCCACAATTTTATCGTAAGCTGCCTGGGCGTTCAGCAACGGATTTTTCATCGGATAATCGTAGGGCGTGGCCATGATAGCTGCAGGATCTCCTACCGGATAGCCGGTGAGATTCTGCGGGACCTGTGCACCGTCCAGCAGTCCGTTCTTATTATTATCGAAATAATTGCCGGCACCATACAGGCTGAAGTTGGAATTTCCCACACTGAACGGTGTTGTTACCGAACCATTGGTGTTGGGCCCGCCGATAAAATAATTGTTGATGATATTTGCAAAAGAGCTTCCGGCCGAATCTCCGCCCATGATATAGGCTTCCCCGGATTGGGTGTGGCCGTAAGTATTCCCGTAGTTGCCCCAGTTGTAGACCACATTGTTTACAAACTCATTGATGCCTTTAATTTTATTATTCCGGGTTTTATTGCAGATGTACAGGTTCCCGATCAGGCTCACCTTACCTCCTGGCGGAGGCTGGATCAGTCCTCCGGCGGAATGGTTGTGGCGGTGCATGCCCTGCCCGATGATGGAATTCTGGATGGTGATGTTATCGGGGCTCGTTCCGTTGTTGTCCCAGTTGATGGAGAATACTTCATCGGTTCCCCAGGTAAAAGTCATGTGGTCGAAAATCATATGGGCTCCGTTGGCGACTCCCGAGGCATCCTGGTTTTGGGAAGTTCCGCCGTACCGGATCCGGAGATAGCGGGCAATCGTATTATTGGAGCCCGTAAAAGATACTCTCGGTCCCAGGAATACAATGCCTTCTCCCGGCGCTGTCTGCCCGGCAATGGTGGTATTGGCCGCCACTGCCACCACCGACTGTAAATTAACAATGCCGCCCACCCTGAAGATCACAAACCTTCCCGGCTGGCTCACGGCATCCCGGAAGGAACCCGGGCCGCTGTCATTCAGGTTGGTTACCAGGTAGACCTGCGGAATTGCCGCCCCCCGCGCCCCTGTTGTATACCTCCCGAATCCGGAAGCTTCGGGAAAAGCCAGCGTCTGGGCCCTGAAACCGGCAGAAGAAAGCATCAGCCCGCAAAACAGTGCTGCCGTCTGCTTATAACGTACATATTTTTTTACCATAGAATTGATTTTTGTAATGAACTAAATCTAACCACAAAACCAGACAGCCGCATCCTGCCCCATCCTGCCGGTCTGCTATGGGTCAGGCATTTATGGAATAAAAGGAAAGAATAAAGGATTTAAAAAGGGGTGACGATACAGCATCGGAATCCAGATTTTCCGCCAGATAGGAAGATGAATGCCGGGCTGGGGTTGTTTATCAGGCATTGGTCCTCAGCCGTTAGGTATCCAGCCTGTCTTGTGAAAACTTATACATCTTAAGAATTTTTGATTCGCCATCCTGCAGCTGCAAAAATTTTGATCTCAAACGCCCGTTCTGTTTACCGGAGACTGAAATAAGGTAACCGGGACGATGATGAATGTAAAGGCAGGCAGCAGACATAGAACCAACATATGAACATTGAAGATGCAAAAATCAGACGGCTGTATAAATGATACAGAAACAACTGCCCAAAAGACAGTTGTTTCATATTTAGTATTGATCAAGAAAAATACCGGTTTACCCATCCGGACTTTCCAGGTATGCCTTACTTCATTCCGATTTTTGCACAAAATCATCCAGATTCATGGGTGCCGGCAAGTCCACCGTATCGGAAGCGTCTGCCAGAGTCATCTCTGTAATAAACGATTCTTTCGGCGTGCGGACCTTTTTCATATTCACCAGCCAATCCTGTTCACTTGCCCTATATCCCAAGGGCAATATCACCGTACTCCTATAACCGGATCCTTTCAGATTCAGCAATTCATCGAGCTTTTCAGGGAGGAAGCCTTCAATGGGTGTGGCGTCAACTTTCTGTTCTGCCGCCGCAGCAATGGCCATGGCAAAGGATATATAGCTCTGCTTGGACGCATGATGGGCCTGCCATTCCTGGCCGGAACGCTCATAGAGATCGAGGATCACCTGTTTGTAACTGTCCATGGTTTCATGGGACAGGTTGCGTTCATCCATCATATAATTGAATACCCTGGAAATCCTTTCATCCGAATAACCGTCCCAGGCAGCAAAAACCAACAGATGGGAACAGTCTGTAATCTGGCTCTGGTCATAGGCCACCATCCGGACACGTTCCAGCAATGCCCTGTCTGAGATAACGATTATTTTATACGGCTGAAGCCCGGATGATGACGGCGCCATGCGGGCCGCTTCCAGTATGTATTCCAGTTTCTCCTGCGGGATCTTTTCACCGTTCATTTTTTTGGTAGCATAACGCCACTCCAGATTTTTTAATAAATCCATATGATTAATTTTTTTTCAAAGGTAGATTTATATGATGACATTAAGTAACTTTGTGACCAAAAGTAATGGTGACAAAGGAGTCACCATGGTGACAACAAGGTAACCTATGCACTCAGAAAATACA
>NZ_CAJYMO010000345.1 GCF_913776365.1 uncultured Chryseobacterium sp.
AATAAAGAAGTGAGGAGATTTCTAAAGCGCAATATACTTCCTGAGTTATTTAGCCAAAATTGTTCTCTCACTTCCCTTGCTTTTACATATTTATATACAAATTTATCCTTTTGCAAACATAGGAGCCCAAAACTATTCACATTCATCTCTTACCGGATCATGAGGCATCGCCTCAATCAATAGCGTCGGGCTTTAGCCCGACGTCATTATTTTAGCCCAAAATGATTTACGGTTAGCTCCTACCTGGTATCATGCTGGCATAAGAAACTTCAGGCATCCGGACTTCCTCCAGCCTTATCATCCGGTCACTGAGTACAGTTTATGTTATTTAAGGGTAACTGCTTCTTTTCATAGCAGTCCTGAGGTAAGCACAAAAAAAGATCCGGGAAAAACCGGATCTTTTTGATTATGAATTCAGGGCCTGGCTGAGTTTTACGGCATCCTGATTGGTAGGGTCGTACTGCAATGATTTAGCAATATGTTCCTTCGCTTTATCAGGATTGTTCTGCTGTTCCGAGAATGCTACATAAAAGTAAGCATAGGCCAGGTTTTTTTTGTTCTGTTCTACTTCCTCCGGCTTCACGGCAGCTATATATTTCTCATAGGCGAGCTTTGCATTGGCATCATCCTTAGCCGACTGGTAGGCATAGGCCTGGCTGTAATACGACGGTGCCCAATCCGGCAGCAATGCGGATATTTTTTTCCAGGTATCGATGGCATTTGTCCAGTCGGCTGCTTCCTGATAGGCAGTTGCCAGCTTGGCTAATGCTTCGGTGTCTTTGGGATTGGTCTCAATCTGTTTTTTAAGGCCTTCGATAAGGGAATTTCCCTGGGCCTGTTGAGCTGTCGCAACAGCGGCATTTTCTGTCGGGGTGGTCTGTGCCTGGGCAAAGAAAACACCTCCCGTTAATAATAAACCCAACATCAGGGTTTTGCTGTTCATTTTTGTCATTTTCATAATTCCTACATTTTAAACGTATCCTAAAGATAGACAATATAAAACCTGCATAAAAATTAAATTCGGAACCTTTAAGTTTTTTTAGAAAACATTAACGCCAAAGGAGAATAATTTATATAAATTTTTGATTCACCGCAATCCGGGTTATCTTTGTAAAAGCAACTTTTAAATAAGAAAGACATGAATATCATACTGGCATCCACCTCAACCCTGTATGGAGAAAACTACCTGGAGTACCTGAGGGAAGAACTGCTACACCTGTACAGCGGAATTGATGAACTCGTCTTCATCCCGTTTGCCAGGCCGGGCGGAATTTCCCATGACGACTATACGGCGAAAGCGCGTGCTTTCTTTGAGACCCTGGGGATCCGGGTCCGGGGCCTTCATGAATTCGAAGACAAGGAAGCAGCAGTGAACAACGCACAGGCATTCTTTACGGGAGGCGGAAATACCTTCCTGCTGGTCAAAACCCTGCATGAGGAAAACCTGATGGCCGTGCTGAAACGGAATGTGGAAAACGGGAAACCTTATCTGGGCTGCAGTGCCGGAAGCAATATCGGCGGGCAGAACATGAAAACAACGAACGATATGCCGATCGTCTATCCGCCAAGCTTCGATTGTATGGGCCTGGTGCCGTTCAACATCAATCCGCATTACCTTGATCCGGATCCGCACCTGAAACACAACGGCGAAACCAGGGAAACCCGGATCAAAGAATTTTTGACACAGAACGATCTTAAGGTTGTAGGGCTCCGCGAAGGCAACTGGATCAGGCGCAAAGGTGACCGGATTACCGTGGAAGGAACCGGTCTGACCCGGATCTTTGAAAAAGGAAAGAGCCGTATGAAATAGAAAGCGAAAGCCTGTTGTCTTGATGGAAGATCCTGATCACGATAGCATAAACCGGTTTGTCGAAGACAATCTTCCTCATTTCTCAGTCAACGGTACGGGATGGAACGGGTTGATCCGCAGTATGCTGTATGAATTCTGTCTGGCCGGCTGGGACATGAACAGCCGTGTTTCCGGAAAGGAAAAGTTCGGTGAACTGCGCTGTTATTCAGTCTCACCGGATGAAAATATCAATACAAGGATCAATAAGCTCATCCGTGCCTGTTCAGAATTATCCTCCATCACCTGCGAAAAATGCGGAAAACCCGGTAAAACAAGGAGCTATAATGGCTGGCAGGAGACTTTATGCCTGGAACATCATCTCAAACGGGTATACCGTATCGAAATCAGGGATGAAAGGTTGCTTCTCCATGAATCTGATGTTGATCTTAAGGACATTTCCCGGGTGGAATGCACAGCGGATGTAAAGAACATCACCGTTTTCTTTCCGGATACCCGGACCGGGAAAGAGAAATCTGTACGTTTCTCCTGGCAGGAACCTAATTATTACCTTCTGCTGAAATCAATACCCGGCAGGGCTTTTGCAAAGGAAACCGGCGGGTACGTAGCTGCCATGTTCAGCCAGTTGCAACCCTGTGAGATCTGCGGCTATCGTGCGGTTCATGAAAGGGTATGCCTGCGGTGCCATTATGATGCCTGGCAGGATTCCTTTCTGGAAGATTATGACAGCAGGATACAGTACGTAAAACATTGCCAGATGGATGTTTTTATAGATGAGGATGATTACGGAAAAGTGTTTCAATCTGACCGGTCCTTCGATAAAATGCCGGACCACCGTCTCCTTTTCACCGGTAAGGAACTGGAAGAATATAAAGCTGACAGGTAAGATTTAAGAATCCTGAAATTTTAAATTATCTTTGAATAAAGAATTGTAATGAAAAACCTTGTTCCTATAGTCCTTCTTTCATCACCGGTACTGTTTGCCCAGGATATTGCCCGCAAGCTGGAGACGGCTACCCAGAACCTCCTGAAATCGCCTGCTGCCGTTTCCTCAAACCTTTCCTTTTATGTAGCGGATGAGAACGGGGCGCTCATATATGAATTTCAGGGGAATAAAGGGCTTTCCACAGCTTCAACCCAGAAAATATTTACGGCGGCGGCGGCGCTGGAAACTTTAGGAAAGGACTACACCTACATCACCACGTCCGGATATTCGGGAACGGTCAGCGGCGGAACGCTGAGCGGAAACCTGTTCATCCGTTCCACGGGGGATCCTGCTTTGGGGAGCTGGAGGTATGAAGGGTACAAACCGGAAAACTTTAAGCAGAAACTCCTGGAAGCCGTTAAGAAATCCGGGATCCGGAAAATTTCCGGTGACCTGGTCATTGATGATTCGTATTTTGACCATCAGACGATTCCCGGAGGATGGCCGTGGGATGACCTCGGCAACTACTACGGAGCCGGGGTCTGGGGCGTGAACTGGAGGGAAAACCAGTTCGACATCAACATCAGCGGGACCGAATTCAAAAGCTTTTCCTATCCGCTGGAAGGCGTCAGGTGGCTGAACGACCTGAAAACCGGGGGAACTACGGACCAGAGCCTGATTTTCACGGCACCGCATTCGGATGTGGCTCTGATCAACGGGACGCTGCCGGCAAAACCGGTTACCGTTTCGGGCGCGGTACCGGATCCGCCCCTGCAATTGGGAGTGGAAATAGGGCAGTGGCTGAAACAGTCGGGAATAGAGCTGTCAGGAAAAGTGGTCACTTCTTCCCGGCTCGTGCTGGAAGGCCGTAATGTCCCGGAAATGCCTGAAAAAAATGTAATCTTCACTTACCGTTCACCCACCCTTGACAAAATCATTTACTGGTTTTTAAGGAAAAGCATCAACCTCTATGGTGAAACGCTCATCAAAACGTTAGGCAAAGAGAAAAAAGGGGATTCTGGTTTTAAAAGCGGCGTGGCGGTGCTGAAAGACTTCTGGAAATCAAAGGGAATCGATCCGCATATGATTAACTTTGCAGACGGAAGCGGACTTTCGCCACAGAACTACGTTTCGGCGAAAGCGGAAGTGCAGGCCCTGCTGTATGCGAAGAAACAGCCCTGGTTTGACAACTATTATGAAGGCTTTCCTACCCAGGACAACGGGCTGAAAATGAAGAGCGGAACCATGCGGGATACCAAGTCCTTTGCCGGTTACCATACCTCAAAAGAAGGGAAAAAGTATGTGTTTTCCATCATCATCAATAATTATCAGGGCAGCGGCAGTACGGAGCTGCAGAAAATCCTGAGCCTCTTAAAATAAACCGTCTTGAGAAAATCAATATTTACCAGGCTGAACAACTGGATTATTTTCGTGCTGATGACCATTGTGGTGCTTACCATTGTGATCGCCTCCACCATCCTGATCAATTTCCTCAGAAAAGAAGAGATCAAGAGAGTGGACATCCTGGTGAATGCGCTGAAGTTCCAGCAGGAAATGAAAGACCCGAACCTGGAGGTGCAGGCACTGCTGTTGCAGATTTACAGTTCCAACAGTACCATCCCGGTCATCCTTCTGGATGAAAAAGACGGGATCATCGAACATAAGAACCTGCCGAAAGACGTTGAGAACGATCCTGAAAAAATTGTGGTCCTTGCCAAGAACATGGGCAAAAGCTATACACCGATTGAAATTGAAATTGTGAAAGGCAACAAGCAGACAGTATATTATGATAATTCCCCGCTGCTGAACAACCTCCGGTATTCGCCCTACATCCTGGGCTTTTTCATTCTCTGTTACTTTCTTTTCACTTTCTGGTTTTTCAGGACCATCAAGAAAACGGATGAAGGCTATCTCTGGGCCGGGCTTGCCAAGGAAACTGCGCATCAGATCGGTACCCCGCTGTCTTCCATGATCGGCTGGATGGAAATCATGAAACTGGACGATCCGGATTCGGAAGGCGTACATGAAATCGAAAAGGATATTGAAAGGCTCAGGACCATTTCCGAAAGGTTTTCCAAAATCGGTTCGGTGCCGGAACTGAACGATACCGATTTCAATAAAACCATACAGGAAAATTACGATTACCTGAAAACCCGGATTTCAAG
>NZ_CAJYMO010000346.1 GCF_913776365.1 uncultured Chryseobacterium sp.
GGCAACCAGGTCAATCGTCAATGCTGCTTCGCAGGGGACTGGTGGCTTTTTACGGCTGGCCAACCGTATTGGTCCACTTCCTGTAACAATCGTTAGTATATACTTTACATGCTTAACGGAAATTCCCTTCCCTTGGAGGGGTGTCAAAAATTCAGGGAATTTTTGCCGGGGTGGTTTAACGTGAATACAGCAGCACCAGTGAATCTATCTTTGAAAAAATCATTCAACGGTCTAAAAATCTGACTTTGTCAAATGCTTTGTGCCTTATACAACGGTCCTTCTTATTTGCATCGTAGCTTTGCGTATTTCCTAATATGGATACGAGCGTGACGCTCGCACCAGCGTGAGAGATTGCCGCTATACATTTTCCATGATAGCAAATCTTACGTATTGCCTGAGGCTTTGCGCATTTCCAATATTGATCAGAAGTCTGGCGCAAATATACTTAATCAAAATTCCCTTCCGGTTTCGAAGGGGTGACGAAAATCCGGAGAATTTTTGACGGGTGGTTTTTAAATGTCATCAGGTAGATTTTACAGTGAATGATGAGGAGCTTACTCCGGCTATCCACTCTTACTCCTCGCGCCGGTGCCTTTCCCTGCGCCTGCTGTGGGGTAACCGTTTCTATCCGGGCTATGGGGCAAAAGATCTCCTCTTTCGCGCCGGCTGCAGTATAGCAGGTGGACATTGATGCCAGGATATAACAGGCAATAGCTGCCGTTCAGACCGGCACTAAACCTGTAAGGTTTTAAAAACCTTATAGGTTTGACGTTCACCCCTTACTTTGACTTTACAGCCCATTTACTACGGGATGCCTGATGATCGGACTTTAGCCAGATGCGGATAGGTTTTGGCTGAAGCCGGATGTATGCCGCGATAATGAAGCCGGGATAAAGCCCGCCCTATTGATTGATATATCCTCTGCCGGAAATGATGATGTCATCTTTCTTAGCCCCGATAGAAACGGCATCCTTTTTCTGCGGCGGCAGTCAGCAAGGGCGGAAAAAGATACAGTGGATAGCGGGAAACAGCTCCTGAAAAATGATACACTGATTCTTAATTTCAGGTATTGAATGCATCGGAGAATATCGTTACGGAGAAAACCCTGGCGGCAGCCCTCTCCGAATAAGGCGCCGATACGAGAGCAAGACCGGCAAATTACAATTATTTTCCGGAATGCCCTTCATTTTATAAAAAAATTTTGTACTCCGTGTAACCTTTTTACTTTTCCTGACGTATAATAGGTAGAAACTCTTTTTCGAGGATAAAATAGATGAGACAATTAAAAATCACCAAGCAGGTAACCAACAGGGAGACTGCTTCATTAGACAAGTATTTGCAGGAAATCGGTAAAGTGGAACTGATTACAGCGGACGAAGAGGTAGAACTGGCACAGAGGATCCGGGCAGGCGACAGAGCCGCACTGGAAAAACTGATCAAGGCCAATCTCCGTTTCGTGGTTTCCGTATCCAAGCAGTACCAGAACCAGGGGCTTTCCCTGCCGGATCTGATCAATGAAGGGAATCTGGGACTGATGAAAGCAGCAAAAAGGTATGATGAGACCCGAGGTTTCAAATTTATCTCGTATGCAGTTTGGTGGATCCGTCAGTCCATTTTACAGGCGCTTGCGGAACAATCCAGGATTGTGAGGCTGCCGCTGAATAAAATCGGCTCCATCAACAAGATCAATAAAGCCTATGCCCATCTGGAACAGGAAAACGAGAGACCGCCTTCCCCGGAAGAGCTGGCCGAAGTTCTGGATATGAGTGAGGAGGATATCAAGGAATCCATGAAGAATTCCGGAAGACACCTGTCGATGGATGCTCCGCTGGTAGAAGGTGAAGACTCCAATCTTTACGATGTACTGCGTTCAGGCGAATCACCGAGTCCGGATAAGGACCTGATGCTGGAATCCCTGCAGATTGAAATTGAAAGAGCGCTGAACACCCTGACACCAAGGGAGGCAGACCTGGTAAGGCTGTATTTCGGACTTAACGGAAAACACCCGATGACCCTGGAAGAAATCGGCGAAACCTTTGACCTTACGAGAGAACGTGTTCGTCAGATCAAGGAAAAAGCGATCAAAAGACTGAAGCACAACACCAGAAGTAAGATCCTGAAATCTTATTTAGGGAAGTAATTTTTAACGGAATATAATAGGCGGAGCTTGATTTTCAGGCTCCGTTTTTTTTTCAGCATGCTGTCACAAGGCATGATTTTTTTCGATTTTCTCTCTTTTATCCGTGACAAGAACGATGCTTTGATTTGAGGTGATCATATATGATAACCCATAACGGCTGCTTTCCCGGCCGGATTTCCCTTTCTTTTACGATCAGATATTTATAGAGGACAGCGTTTGTTTCCATTTTGGTATCAACATAAACGTAATATATAATTCATCATAATGAAATCCCATTCCGGCGGGAATACGGTAGCTTCGCATCCAATTGAAAACCTGTCACCTTATTGATTATGATTCACAGAAAATTTCTTGCTGGGATGTTGGTATGTGCCCTGACCGGCACCGGATGCCAGAATACCGGCGTGGCTTCAACCGAAGAAGCGCAATCCTTACCCACCTTTACCGGCAGAGCATCTGCAGATACGGATGTAGAAGTCAGTGCTTATGTGGATACCGGTACCTACATCAATTCCGGCTTCAGCTTTTTGAATCCTTCCCAGCTCAACAAAAACCGCCAGGCCATAGGCGGGAGTGCCTATACTGAAGTCTACGGCTTTAACATTCCCGAGGAAAACCGGGTACGGGGCATCCGCTGGAACACCGATGATGAGACGACACCGCTCTGGAGGCCGCAGGGAATTGCAGGATTCACCAGAGAAGGCGTGCGTTATCTCCTGGTCAGCTGGTATGCCAAAGATGAAGCCGGATTCAAAGGCTCCCGCATCACCCTGATCGACATCAGTCCCGGTTCAGCCACTTATCTTATGTACCGGCATATTCTGCTGGTGCAGCCCGATATCCCGGCAAACCCGACCGGGTATTCCCAATATGGCTCTTATGCACCACTGAATGTGCATGCTGGCGGAATGGCCTACTTCAAGGGCAAGCTCTATATCAGCAGTACGAATTTGGGCGTCCGTGTATTTGACCTGAATAAAATCATTGAGGTAAGCACCGGTGATACCACCGGTGATAAATGTGGCAAAGATTCCAACGGTAGTTTATTCGCTTTCAATTACAGATATATACTGCCTCAGACAGGATATCAGAAAATCAGCAATGCCAGCCCTTTCTCAACCATTCAGGTCAATGCAGAAGGAACCCAGTTCTGGACAGGACAGTATTATTCCGGCAGTGCCGATGCCTCCGTCACGCCCA
>NZ_CAJYMO010000347.1 GCF_913776365.1 uncultured Chryseobacterium sp.
GAGGATCCTGAAAGATGTAAAAGAAATCGGCTTCGTACACCTTACGGAAGAAGATGTTGTACGGCATCCTGTGGTCCGGAAAATTATTTTAGCCTATAACGAAGAGGATAAAAAACATAGGAATGAATAATTTAGCTTAAAATATAAACTTAAAAATGCAGAATGGTGAAAATCGTCCTGCATTTTAATTTTATGGTAAAAATAACGGCAGATTTTGATATTAAAAAAAAAGTATTATTTTTGCCATCGAATTAATTAAAAAAACTATTAATTACATGAAAAAACTTATATTGATGGCAGCAGTAGCTGCATTAGGATTAAATGTAAACGCACAGGAATTCAGATTTGGCCCTAAAGCTGGTTACTCACTATCTATGCTTAAAGCGGAAGGCGATGGACAATCTTATAAATTTGATTCCAAATCCACTTTCTATGCAGGAATTATGGCTGAACATAAATTTGATGATAAGTTTGCTGTTCAGGGAGAAGTATTGTACTCACCTCTGGGTGGTAAGCGGGAAGAATCATTTTCCGTGAGTCAAATGGGAGTAACCGTATCTGGAACTGCAAAAAGTGACTTTAAATTAGGAAGTGTACAGATTCCGGTAAGTGCCAAATATTATGCTACGGAAAACCTAGCTTTTGGTGTGGGAATGAACTTCGGCATAATTACGTCAGCAAAAGCTGAAGTTACAGCATCTGCTACAGGAAGTGCAATGGGACAGACTGCTTCCGATACTCAAAGTGCCAATGAAGATGTTAAGGATCAAATTAAATCATTGAATCTTGCCCCTTTTATTGGAGCGGAATATACACTTGAAAACGGGATATTCTTTGATGCAAGATATAACCTTGGCGTGTCAAACCTGTATAAGAATCCACAAGGAAATGAAACTTTAAAGAATAGTTTTGTGCAAGTTGGAGTTGGATTCAAGTTCGGAGGTAACTAAAAAAGGATTTTAAAAAAAAAGAAAAGCGGCGCATCTAAGTGCCGCTTTTTTTGTGCAGAAATTAAAATTGCTGGAATCTCATTAGGTCTTGAATAAAAAGTAACCTGAAAGTAATACGTATTTACTGCATTTGCTTGAGTCTATAAATATTCTCTGTGAAAAAGGATTATTACCGGTGAAGCGGTACAAAATTTGTATCGTCTTTTTGTTTTTATACGCTACTTAAAATAAAAGCGTCCGGATTCTAATTATAAACTTATTATAAATGAAAAAATTCTTATTATTAGGTGCTTTCGCCTTTTTCGGAGGGCTTGCACAGGCTCAGGAGGGGTTCAGGCTAGGTGCCCATGTAGGAGCTCCGCTTGGGGATGCTTCCGATGCGGCAAGTGTAACGTTGGGAATCGATGCCGCTTATATGTGGAACATCACCAAAGGACTGGATATCGGGGCTGCTACCGGGTATTCCCATTTCTTCGGAAAAGACAATGTGGAGGACTTCGGATTCATTCCCCTGGCTGTTTCCGGGAAATATACCTTTAATAAACTTCCCCTTTTCGTAGGCCTGGATTTAGGAGCGGCCATATCTACCAGAAATTACATTAACAGCGGCCTGTACGTTGCACCGAGGGTCGGCTATCAGCTGAACAGGAAGACAGAGCTGTATCTGGGATTCCAGAATATAGGAAGCAGATATAAGCATCGTGGTCCGGGCCCGGGCCCTTACTGGCATGGGGATGACCGTTTCAGCTTCGGTGCCGTAAATTTCGGAGCCAATTTCTTCCTGAAATAAAAATTTTTAAAAGTAACTATAATAAGTTCCGGTTGTACAATCGGAACTTTTTTGTTTAAAAAATTACGAAAACATAAGAAGTCCCTGCTGGCGGGGATTATTCCTGAAAATAGCCAATATTTTCCGATGATATTAATCACATTAACAAATTTTAATATAAGCCGGGACCGCTGTACATTTGCCTTCAGAAAGTATTAAACTATTTAAAAATGAAGAAAGTATTAATAGCAGGTGCCGTGGCACTTTTCGGTTTATCCAATGCTCAGATCGCTAAAGGAACAACGTATTTATCAGGAACGTTAAATTTTGCAGCCAGCGAAGACAATAATACCAATACAAAAGAAAGCAACTTAACGCTGGTTCCTACAGTAGGATACTTTGTCGGAACAAACGTAGCAGTAGGAGTAGGAGTGGGATATGCTTCCAATGTAACAAAGATTGACGGTGCTGTTACAGATACCAAAAATACGATTTCTGCTGTAGTGGTAGAGCCTTTCGTAAGAAAATACTGGACTTTAGGTGAGAAATTCTATATCTTCGGTCAGCTTTCCGTACCAATGGCATTTGGAGAGAATAAAAATGAAGCTACTTCATTGGGTATAACCAACTATAACAAAGAAACATTCAATTCTTTCGGAGTTTCCGTGAAGCCGGGTCTTGATTATTTCGTAAACAAAAACTGGACTCTTGAAGCAACTATCGGTGACTTCGGATACAGCAACTTTAAGTACGAAAATGCAAAGAGCGTTGATAACTACAACTTCGGACTTGATCTTGCGTCTGTAGGAATCGGTGTAAAATATGTATTTGCCAAATAATAAACAAAACATAAACCCTGAAGTCCCGGAATCCGTTCCGGGGCTTTTTTTATGCATACAGGCGAAATTTTAAATCGCAAAAAGTAGAGATACAGTCTGACAGCGGTCTTTTTTAATCACAGCACTGAAGGAAAACTGCGTCTGCTGTACCAATCGTTCTTGTTTTTCAGAAGCTCTATCCTGCTATCCGCTATTACTCCTCGCGCTGTCCTTCTCCGGCTTTCCCGCTGCAAACCCACCCACCCCAACGCCTTCCAACGCCTGCTGTGGGGTAGCCGCTGCTATCAGGGCTAGGCAGGCAGTTGCCCATTCAACCGCCGGGATATGCCAATGACTGAGTGTTTTCTTCACTAATGTTTTATGGAAAAAATCAGGGTTTCCAGTGCTGCCGGTTTTTCGGATAAAAAACCAGTAAAGCACCGCGTGTCATAAAATACACTTATCTGTTGCAGCTCATCCATAATACGGGAAAATGCTGCACCATTCCTGTCTTAATTTTAAGTCATTACCTTTATTTTTCAAAAAAATGACTATTTTTGCCCCGCTTGAGTTTTCAGTCTCATAAAATACAATCTGCTTATTCAGGCGATAAACATTATAAAATAAACCATAATAACTATGAAAAAATTCATGTTAGCAGGAGCACTTGCACTGTTCGGCCTTTCCAATGCCCAGATGACCAAAGGCGATTGGACATTCAGCGGAAATACCGGATTCTCATTCAATAACACCACCCAGGTACAATCTGTAAACACTTCGTTAGTCCAGCCCCAGGATGGCCCCGAGACCAGTTCTGTAACCTTTACGCCTTCTTTTGGCTATTTTGTCATTGACAGGCTCGCCATAGGAATCGATGCAGACCTTAACAGTACAAGGACCAAAATGAATGTGGGCGATATTCATATCAAAACAACAGCCTCCGGGATCACTGTATTACCTACGGCAACGTATTATTTTTCCAATGCGACGAAATTTATTCCTTATCTTGGAGCAGGAGCTGGTTTCGGAACCATCAGATCAAAGTATTCCACAACAGAAAACAATGTTACCGTTTTCAGTCAGGATGATACAGCTAACGGATTTACATGGAAAGTAAAAGGAGGGATCAATTATATGATTACCCCTTTCTTTGCTGTTAATGCCGGGTTATCATTCAGTCAGCTCACCACCAAACAGGATATTGACTACAGTGATTTGCAGCTGAAAAACAGATATAATAATTTTGGGGTAAATGCAGGATTTTCTTTCTTTATTAAAGGGAAAGCCCAGAAATCAGATAAGTAGGCTTATCGATGATAAAAAAGAACCGGCTTCTGATGGAGCCGGTTCTTTTTTATCAATATTCTTAGCTGTACTGGTACAGCATTGCTGACGTTCAATTTATTTTCCGAACATTCCGCCCATGCCCGGCATATTCGGCATCTTGCTCATCATCTGCATCATCTGTTTGCCCTGCGGGCCCTGCATCATTTTCATCATTTTTCCCATCTGGTCAAACTGCTTCATCAGCGCGTTTACATCTTCAATTTTCCTTCCGGAACATTTGGCGATCCTGTTTTTTCTCTGGGTATTGATGATCGAAGGCCTTCTTCTTTCGTCCGGAGTCATGGAGTAGATGATGGCTTCGATATGCTTGAACGCATCATCGCTGATCTCTACGTCCTTAATCGCTTTCCCAACGCCCGGAATCATGCCCATCAGGTCCTTCATATTCCCCATCTTTTTGATCTGGTTGATCTGTTTGAGGAAATCATCAAAACCGAATTCGTTCTTGGCGATTTTTTTATGGAGTTTTTTAGCCTCTTCCTCGTCAAACTGTTCCTGCGCTCTTTCCACCAGGGAAACAACGTCTCCCATTCCCAGGATCCTGTCAGCCATCCTTTCCGGATAGAAAAGATCCAAAGCTTCCATTTTTTCACCGGTGGAAATAAATTTGATCGGTTTTTCCACCACGGAACGGATCGTCAGGGCCGCTCCCCCCCGGGTATCACCGTCCAGTTTGGTAAGTACCACTCCGTCAAAGTTCAGGGCTTCATTAAAGGCCTTGGCAGTATTTACCGCATCCTGGCCGGTCATGGAGTCTACCACAAATAAAGTTTCATTTGGTTTGATGAAGTAATGAACCGATTTGATCTCGTTCATCATCTGCTCATCAATCGCCAGACGACCTGCCGTATCCACAATCACAACGTCATGCCCGTTGGATTTTGCAAAACTGATCGCATTCTCGGCAATGGTGGAAGGGTTGGTAGATCCCTCTTCCGTAAATACCGGAACCCCGATCTGTCCGCCCAGTACTTTCAGCTGGTCGATGGCAGCAGGACGGTAAACGTCACAGGCTACCAGCAGGGGTCTTTTATTTCTTTTGGTCTTAAGATAATGGGCAAGCTTCCCGGAGAAAGTGGTCTTTCCGGAACCCTGGAGTCCTGCAATCAGGATTACGGAAGGTTTCCCTGAAAGATTGATGCCCTCCTGCGATCCTCCCATAAGCCCTACCAGCTCGTCATGGACAATTTTCGTCATCAGCTGTCCCGGAGTCAGGGAAGTGAGAACATCCTGTCCCAGTGCTTTGTCCTGAACCCTTTTGGTAAGGTCTTTGGCCACTTTATAATTAACATCGGCATCCACCAATGCCCTGCGGATTTCTTTTACGGTCTCTGCAACATTGATTTCCGTGATTTTTCCCCTCCCGGAAATATTGTGAAGCGCTTTGTCTAATTTATCCTGTAAACTGTTGAACATATTTATTGTAAATTATAGGTTTGCAAAAATAAGGATTTTTTTAGTATTTATAAACGATCGGGTCCGTAATATTATATATAAGGTATAAATTCCGGGGATGATATAAATCAAATCATGATGAAATCCCGGGGAAAAAGGATATTTTTGCGGTACATTAAAAAAAGCCTAATGAATGTTAGGCCTAAAAGCTTGGTATGAAAATTAATCCCAACATCCTGGTCACCGTACTGTTTTTCCTTACATTCCTGATCCATTTTTCACTGTGGAAATTTGTTTTTCACCTGGATGAGATCGTGATCGTGAAGTTCTATCTTTTCCTGAGCGTAATGTTCATGATGATGATCACCCTCGTGATCCTGGTCAACAGGGTAGTGCCCCAGTTTTTAGGACTGTCGGTGATCGGTCTGATCCTTTTAAAGTTCGGATTGATGTACCTGATCCGGAAAAAGCTGAATTTTGATGTAATACCGGACTACAAATTTCATTTCATTTTACCGTATTTTGTTCTGACAGCGCTGCTTACCTACTATGCCATCCGGCTGATCAATCATGACAAAAAACAGTAAAAATATTTATTGGAACTCAAAAAAATATCATATTTTTGCACAACGAAAAAAACCTATCAATGTTTAAGAAATTCGCAGTTTTATTCTACAGTATTTTTGTATTAAACTTAGTGTCTGCCCAGCACGGTGAAGCTAACGCTGAAACGGCTCCGGCCACAGAGCTTTCCGAAAAAGACAGAGTAACTAAGGAAAATAAAGAATTCATCGATCATCACTTGCTGGATGCTCATGACTTTACATTGATGGTGGATAAAGAAGGGCATCACATCGGGTTTCCCCTTCCGGTTATCTTTTATGACAACGGATTTCATGCCTTTATGAGCAACAAAGAAGGATTCATGCACGGCGAAACTACAGAAGTGGATGGATCTTACTATAAATTGCACCACGAAAAAATTTATAAGACGGATGCCGCCGGAACTTTAGCTTTTGATAAAGACGGTCATCCTACCAATGAGAAACCGCTGGATCTGTCAATTACCAAAAGCGTTCTTATTATATTCCTGGTTGCGGTGGTGATGTTTTTCCTGTTCACCGGAATGGCCAGATCTTACAAGAAATCTCAGGTTCCTACAGGAGCTACCAAATTCCTGGAGCCGCTGGTAATCTTCGTAAGGGATGAAGTAGCGATCCCGAACATCGGTCATAAGTATAAAAGATACATGGGATATCTGTTAACGGTATTTTTCTTTATCCTTCTTCTTAATATCTTAGGCCTTATGCCATTTGGAATCAACGTTACCGGTAATATCACCATGACTTTCTTCCTGGCTATCCTTACTTATCTGATCACTACATTCTCAGGAAACAAAGATTACTGGAAGCATATTTTCTGGATGCCGGGTGTACCTGTGCCGATGAAATTCATCATGTTGCCAATCGAATTGCTCGGAACACTGACGAAGCCTTTCGCGCTGATGATCCGACTTTTTGCCAACATGACGGCCGGACACATTGTGGTAATGACACTGATCGGTTCAATCTATATCTTTAACAACTGGATCGCCGGAGTAGCATTTCCATTTCTTACATTGGTTATCTACTTGCTGGAAGTATTGGTTGCGTTCCTACAGGCTTATATCTTTACGATGTTATCTGCTTTGTTTATCGGGATGGCAGTTGAAGAGCACGAACACGAGCATCATGCAGCTCACTAATTGAATTTGAAATTAAAAGAATACAATAAAACAATTTTTTAAAATTATATATTATGGAAATCCCTAGAATTATTGGTGCAGGTCTTATCGTACTGGGTGTAGGTATCGGTCTTGGTAAAATCGGAGCTGCTGCTCTTGAAGCTATCGCAAGACAGCCTGAGCAATCTGGAAAGATCCAAACTGCTATGCTTATTGCAGCTGCACTGGTAGAAGGTGTTGCATTTGCTGCGTTATTCGCATCATAAGCCAAACAAACAAAAACATTGTTGCAGCGGTTGGCTGCAACAATGTTAATTTTAAAAAAAAAGTAATAATTATTTATACATTTATATAATGGAATTAATTCATCAGTTTTCATCAGTATTATTTATTATCCAGTCTGTTAT
>NZ_CAJYMO010000348.1 GCF_913776365.1 uncultured Chryseobacterium sp.
CTTCATTATTCAGTTTAATTACTATTTTTTCGGGTCTGCTCATTTTAAAAATACCGGTTTGGCTATCATAATAAATTTCGCTTATTTCTTTTTCTTCTTTATCATAAAATTTTGAGGAAAAGATAAAATCCGGACTGCTTTTATGTACTGCAGAACAATTTAATAACAAAAAAACACCTGATAAATAAATTATATATTTCATATCATGGAAATTTATAGGTTATATTAAAAATATCATAAAATTTATTATATATAAAATTGTATAATATTTTCTGTGAGCTATTTAAAGCAGCAATCTGAAAATTAATCAATTGTTTTGGTACATAGCCAACATATGAGATAATATTATTTTTGCCTGCATATACATATTCTAAATTTCTTATTACCAGATGCTCAATACTATCGAAAGCATCATGAAACCTCCTAGCTTGATCTATTTCTATGTTAGGTAATCCTAATGCATTAGACCATGCATGTGCTGTTTCATGTGACATTACTCTACCTAAGGTTTTAAAGTTTGAAGCAGCTTTTGTAGAATATAATATATTCGATTTTCCAGAATTAAAATCAAAATCCGTCCTTCCTAGCACGTTAAAATTCCCATTGTCATTCATCATAAAGCCATCGGAATTACTTAATCCTATTCCTTCACTATCAATATTAAACCGTTCATTATTTGGAATATTCCCTCGTGCATCTTTCACATTCTTATTCATACTTTGCAAGTCCAAATTAGTATCGGCATTAGTATCAACTTCGACATCTGATGTTGTGGTAAACTTAGGTCTATTATATCCTTTTATATAATAATTCGCCGTGTAGCTCACTGCTCCCACAGTCCCTCCGATGACAGCTCCTTTCAAAATCCCCTTTAATACCGGAGTATTATTGACAATAGAATCTACAGCACCTCCGGCAGCACCAATAGAAGCACCTTGCGCTACAGCGCCCCAGAAACCATTTCCAAATACGTTGAGCGCTCCTACTCCAGCCCCCAGGCCACCGGTAATAAAAGAAGTAAATACGCTTTTTAAAAATCCTGACTTACTGGCATTTCCTGTTATAGCGGCCATGGCTGTGTAAATCAAACTTCCAATAACTACTGCTTTTAGTGCACCCACAATAAGAATAGGGACAGCAGCTAAAATTGCAAACTCCCAGTTCGGGTCATTGTACATCAGCGGATTGTTCACTGCATATCCATACTTATTATAGATCTGGGTATTATGTGAATCCTGAATATTCTCATCCGCATTTAAAAATCTTCTCAGAAGCGGGTCATACAATCTGCCGTTCATATGGATAAGCCCGACATCCAACAGATGCTCATGGCTGGTATATCCGCGGTCTGTCAAAAGGCCCCTGGCCAGATTCAGAATAGTCGCTTTATCGGTGACTACGGCTCCGTTCCCAACTCTCAGATGGGTAAAATTACCCCAAGCATCATAATGCCGCTGTTCCAGCTTATTTCCTGCTTCATCACTGATGGCCAGAATACTCCCTAAATAATCCTTATGCAGGTATTTATAAGATCCTGTAGTTTCTCCATAATCTTTCAAATATATGATATTGGATTCATATGGGCTGCCTCCGATATATAATATATGTTTTTCCTGTTCTGTACCGGCTATTTTAACTACCTCAAAGCTGCCATCTTCACTGTAGAATTTACTCAGGCTGTTTTGCCATATTGGAGCATTAGGATCCCAAACGCCACCGCCATCCTCTGAGGACTGCATCACGGAGAACTCACCAATAGGTCCTTGATCAGCAGGCTTAGGCCTGTCAATGTCCATCCTCTGCCTCATATTGCTTAGCCCATACTCAAATCCGATCTTTGCCTTCTGCCCGGTAATAAGCGTCGGATCATTATTTTCATTATAGGTAATAGTCTGGATCAGGTCATTATTATAGTTCTGCATTCCTGCAGCACTCAGGGTCATTCCCGTAGGCTGATAAATTTTGGCTGTGTTATCAAACTTTATCGTACCTACCTGATCATTCTGCAGGATCCTTCCTTTTGCATCATAGACATTACGGTTGGAGTTCGGCTCCAGGCCTGTTACCGGATCTGTCCAGTTAATAAGACGGTTATTGTCATCATAGTAGAAATTTTCCTCAATACTGAAATCACCTTCTGTTTTTCTGTACTTCAGTTCATTTTTTAAAGCATCGAAGGTATAGGTCAGTTTCAGGATGTCCGGTTTTACTGCAGACGAATGATTAACGGTTTTTAAGAATCCGGCTGCATCATAGGTATTGGTAATGGTAGACATTCCAAGCTTGCCTTTCAAAACGGTACCCTTCTCATCTGTTTCCTGGAGTTCCCAAAGAATCTTCCCGGAGATTTTATCTTTTAGTTGATAAAGATCCCCATTCCATGTGCTGTATACGTTTTCTATGGTTACTTTCGTTATAACACCACATGACTGCAATTCTTTTTCGTAGGAAGATACCCTGCCTTTACTATCATACGTGATTTCTTTCTGCGAATAAATTCGTCCGTAGCTGCTTTCAGTAGAAACTTTTACTCTTCCCTGGGGATCATAAGTAATACCTGAACTGTAAAACTGTCCATGTGACGTCCCGGATTTTGAAACAAGCCTTCCCTTGGTATCATAAGAAAAAGTAATGTTATTATTTGTGCCCTGGCCACCGTCATTGGTAGAAAGTTCCTGCTGGGAAACCATTTGACCAAGCGCATTATAGGTAAATACTTTTTCTCCCTTCGGGCTAATGATCTTTTTTGGCTGACCGAAGCCGTCATATTCGTATTTATATACGCCATTGGAAGGATCATTAAATTCAGATTTCCTGCCCCAGGCATCGTACTTTGTTGTAACAATATTCTCAGCATACTGCGCCTTGATCTGTTCTCCGGCAGCATTATAGGAAAATTGTATGGTGCCTCCTTTGTCAGTAGAAGACATTATATTGCCTACGGCATCAGCTGTTTTGGAATTTGTTCTTTCATAGCCATTGATTTCTTTAACGGTAGTGGTAAGCCCTGAAACGGAAGTTTCCATTTTCTTCCCGGTAAAGGAAGTAGCTGTTACTTTTGCAGGAAATACCGTATCATTATATGATATCGTATTCCATTTATATGGATTCTGTCCTTCAAAATAAGGCTCACTTTCCCTTATTTTTCTTCCTAAAATATCATATTCACTTGTAACAGACACATACTGTCCCTGGGCAAAGGCCTTGCCGGAAACTTTATACTCCTGCCCCAGCTTATTTGTATACTTTTTAGAAACATCGCCATCCGGATCATTTTGAGTAACTATGAAATCACCATTGCTTTCCCTGTTATAAAGGTAAGTTGTCGTTCCTCCCAGACTGGTTGTGGACTCCGACAGTTTTCCCCAGGCATCATAGATATTAGTCAGGCTGTTACCCAACGGATCAATCTGTGCCAGCAATTGTCCCCGGTTATTATAGGTAGCAGTGGTTTCCAGGCCTAAATTATCCGTTTTCTTTTCAACAAACCTTCCTTTTGCTTCATATTCACTTTTAATAGTTTGGGTCTGTGCATCTATGCTGTTACCTGTTACTTTTTGAGTAATATTCCCAAAACCGTCATATTCATATGTTTCCAGTAAATACGCTGTATTGTCCCTGTTCCAGGTCTTCCATGTTTTTAAACGATTGTTTTCGTAGGTATATTCTTCCTTGACAGACTTTGTATCACCATAGGCGGAAACATTATTGATCTTTGCTTTTGGGCGGCCAATATAATAATCTTTTCCAACCCCTGATGGGTTATGGGTATACTCAAATGTAGAAGTGCTGATTTCATAGCCATTATTCGTATTTGTAACACTTTGGGCAGGAAGATGGTAATCTCCATAAGTTATCGAACTTGCTGTAACCGTCCCGGTTAAAAAATCTTTCTTTTTATTAGACGTCGGTGTAACGGCAAGTACCATCCTGGATTTGTCGGCAGGAGCAACAGTAGTAACTACTTGTCCGTTTACCAATTTATCCGTTTGGTAAACCATTGACTTAAAACTTAATAACTGAGTGTTATTTTCTGAAATATCAGCAGGGAATACCAGGTTTTCATTATTTGTCCTGATGCTCCATTCCTTTACAGGTAATCCGTCACGCAGCGGGTCTGTTTCCACCCCATTCCAGATTTTGGTATTTTCATAATTATCAGCATACCATGAAGAGCGGGCGGTCTGACGAAAACCGATCACTCCTTTTCCATGGAGATGAGCAATGTACCCTCTGTATCTGAAATCCTGTTTTCTTCCTCCCATTCTGATCTGTGATACGGCATATGATTGATCCATTCTTTCCAATTCAACATAAGGATACTGCTCTTTTTTTACAGGAGCGTATAAATTAGGACTTACTGCCGGATTGAGCTCCTTGTAATCGATATCATACTGAAGATAAGCCTGTGAAACAGAAGAGATATTCTTATCAGCATTTAGGTTATAATGCTGATAACTGATAAGCTTTATTTCACTTGAATTAGTAGCTTTTAATAAAAAAAGTACCTTGGATAAAGAATTATTGACTCTGAAATCGCCGAATAACGGGCTTATTATCGCTTTTGGTCTTTCGGAAGACATTAATCTTTTTTCATTGAAACGCCATTTGAACTGACTGTCATTAGGATTATAATAAGGCTCAGAATAGCTATCCAGCCTCCAGTTACTCTGAAAGTTGGTATTGATATTACTGAAAAAAGTGTAAGAATTCAAAATTTCGCCTTTACCATCACCATCAAGATCCATAACAGCACTGTTTGAAAGAATATCAGGTCTTGAAGAGACATCCTTCTTATACAGCATCAACCCCTGTAAACTTTCCTCTAGATCAGCTCCGGTATTCAGGTAAACAGACCATCCTGTAGTATATTCGTCGTTAACTTTATACTCGTGAAGCGGAAGTAATACCTCAATATTTTTATCCCCATTCAAGTCGCCGAATTGAATCCCGTCCATAAGGCCTTTAATAACATAGCTCTTTTTAAGCTCAATAGCATAACTGTTCTCCTGTTTTTTTAATTCATATTGTTTCATATTGTTTACAGGAACAGATGAGGTTTTTAAACCTGTACTTCCATTGATATAGCTTTTGGTATAGTATACAGCATCCGTATTTATTCCTGAAGGTTCGATAAAAACAATATCCTGCTTTCCATCATTGTCAAAATCCATGATCCCGCCTTTACTTAAAATATTTTTAGCTGTAATACCCGGTATGATATGTACTGAATTATTCTGTAAATCAGTATGATCCAAAACCATATATCTGTAGCCTAATGTCCTGCACCTCCATATTGTCTTTAAGGGATCGGGTACGATAATCATGTTATAGCACTTTGAATCCTGAATACCCATTATAATTTCTGACATACCGTCAGAATCTATATCTATTTCTTTTAAAAGATGAACAGCAGATCTTTCTGTCTGACCATTATAATCATCAACAGGTGGAACCGGTGGAGGATAAATTGATGGACTATATGCATATCCCGATGGATTAATTGTTTTGGAATATTCCAGGACAAGAGGATCATTAAAAGTATTGAGTACGGAAGCATCACTTTTTACTGAGTAATATTTCAGCTGCATGCTTCCTGTAGTCGGAGGATTAGTACCTGCATTATTTTTACTAATAATCAGGCCTTGTCTGGTTTTAATGTAATTATCAGCAGACTTGACATTTACCGTTGTAAAACCATTACCGGATGAATACATTGCGTATGATCCCAAATAAACAAAGGAGGGATTACTGCTATTGACTGCGTCAAAATAAATATAATACCCATCAGGCCTTCCATTTTGCGCAGGCTGCATCACAACAAAGTCTATAAGACCATCTCCATTATAATCTCCAGTGGTTATGATATTATTATAATTACCGAAATCACTTTCATGCAGAGAAGTAGATAAAGGTTTTGTCGAAAATATCACAGGATCAGCTTCTTCTCCTGCTGAATTCGTTTCAACTATTTTCTCAACAAAATCATAATTAATCTTATTATTGGCATCATTATTTATAATATTCTGTGAAGCAGAATACTGTATTGAATAATTCTTAAATAAAGAAGTGTTAGAAAATATACTGACCTGAGATAATTTCTTGTCCTGAATTAACGGAACACCTCTAATGTAAGAAGACTCTTTTATAGTTCTTGGTGAATAGTAAAAATTTACCTGATTAAAATGAGCTGTACCCAATTCTTCATTTCCTCCCCACTGGATATTGTTTATCAGGGAAATATTATTGTTTTGGG
>NZ_CAJYMO010000349.1 GCF_913776365.1 uncultured Chryseobacterium sp.
TCGCTTTCTGCACAGGATTTTAAATCCTATCAGTTTTATGATAAAAAAGGGCAGGAAGTGCCAACGGAAAAACTGCTCAACGAACTGGCGGATTATGATGTGGTTTTCTTCGGTGAGAACCATAACACTTCCATCAATCACTGGCTGCAGCTGAGAGTCACAGAAGCGCTCTGTCAGAAGAAAAACGGGCGGCTGATCTTGGGCGCCGAAATGTTTGAGAGGGATAATCAGTCTCAGTTGAATAAATACCTGAACGGAACTTTTGATGCCAAAACTTTAAAAGATTCAGCGAGGTTATGGAACAATTTTGCCACAGATTACCAGCCGCTGGTGGATTTTGCGAAGGATAAAAAATTACCGTTCATCGCAACCAATGTCCCGAGAAGATATGCTTCCCAGGTTTCAAAAGAAGGACTGGTATCCCTGAATACCCTGCCGGCAAAGGACAAAGCCTATATAGCGCAACTGCCGGTTAAAGTCACTCTTGAAACGCCCGGTTACCCAGAAATGAAAAAAATGATGGGCGACCATACGGAAGAAATGAAAGTGATGAATTTTATTTCCGCCCAGGCCATTAAAGATGCGACCATGGCAGAATCGATCCTGAAAAACCTGCAACCAGGAAAGACGTTCATCCATTACAACGGCAATTACCACAGCAAGGAATTCGGCGGTATTTACTGGTACCTCAAACAGAAAAATCCGAACCTGAAGATGGCGGTGATCTCCGTCTTCGAATCCGAAGATCCTGAACTGAAGGTGCCTGAAAAAGACTATATCCCGATGGATTATAACCTGGTGATCCCGGCGGATATGACGAAAACGTATTAAGAGCCAGAGAAAAGTAAAAAGAGCTGAGTGAAAGTTAGAATACATAAAATCAGTTTTAAGCCGGAAACTTGTCTTTTAATTCAGAAACGAATTTATTAGCTATTCTCTAATACGATGTTGAGATTCCTGCGGAATATCAGATGAAGTTCTAAATTTCTCAGATTCCGGTGGCTGAGCGGAGCTGAAGCTACATTATAATCAGTGCAGGCCTGCGAAAATCTATGGTTAAAATATTAAAAACATCATTTATCTTTGTTCAACATTCTGCTGCTATGAGAAAACTTTCTTTTTTATTAATCTTCTTTATTGGTTTCATCCATGCCCAGAAACTTACCGCTGATGAGGTTTCCCTGATCAATCAGGGGGATCCCGAAACGGCTTTGCCCATCTATCAGACCACCGATGAGCATCAGCATAAAACATTGCTGAACCTTTCTTCGGAAATTGATCCGCTGGATAAGAATACGGCAGTCCTGGTAAAGAGAATGAAAGAATCCTTATTGTCAACGGACGGTGGAGTAGGCATTGCAGCGCCGCAAGTGGGGATTAACCGGAAAGTGATCTGGGTACAACGTTTTGATAAGCCGGGAGAACCGTTGGAATATTTTATCAATCCGGTGATTACCTGGAAATCGGAAATCCAGAACCTCGGTCCGGAAGGAGACCTTTCCATTCCCGAATTCAGGGATCAGTTTTACCGCAGCCAGGTCATTCAATTGGAATACGCCGATCTGAAAGGGCAGCCATATTCTGAAATTGTTGAAGGATTCACCGCCGTGATTTTCCAGCATGAAATCGATCATCTATCTGGAATTCTGATTATTGATAAAAAGGAAAAAGAATCCAATGATCACTATCAGAAGGTGGAGGCTTTTAAGAAGGTGATGTTTTAATAAGATTCTTAACTCGTCTGAGCCTGATATTAATAGAAATGGGCTTTAGCCCATTTACCTTATGTTGTGTGATGATCGGCTTTAGCCAAAACCTGTCATAATTTTGGCTAAACCGAAATAATTATAATCATTATATGCGTTGGCTATACATTGAAGATGCCGTTAATCCATTTCTCCGTATTCTTACAATTTTTATATTTTTTATAACACGCCAGTGACGCATCAGAAGAGATGACGGGCACCAGCTTATTCGGAACATTGTTCAGGATAATAATCTACATTTTCATATCAAAAGTTTAGAAGCAATAAATATAAGATTAATATTTCCTGATCTCCACACACGAAACGCTTTTAATTTTAATCTTCCTGCCCACTTTCTTAAGCAATCCCGTTTCCGGGTTTCTTCTGAACACGGCAACAGTCCCGGTTCCGGCGTTGGTGGCCATTAAAAATTTACCGTCTGGGTCCAGATTGAAAACCCTTGGGTGTTTTCCTTTGGTGGATTGGTAACCGACCGTTTTTAAAGTGCCGTCATCCAGAATGGAAAAAATAGCAATGTTGTTTTCGTTTCCGCGGTTGGAAGCATACAGGAATCTGCCGTCGGGTGAAATGTGGATATCCGAACTTTCAAAATCATCTTTGTCTTTTTCGGAATGGGTATGAATTCTCTGAAGGTTGTTTAATTTTCCGTTTTCATAGGAGTAGACGCTTACCGCTCCGCCCATCTCTTCAATGCAATAGGCAAATTTTCCGTTGGGATGAAAGGTGAGATGCCTTGGTCCGCTTCCCGGAACAGTGGGGGTAAGAGGAATGTCTGCCGGCTGTAACGGCTGGTTATTTTTACTTTCAAACCGATAAGCCCGGATTTTATCTGCTCCTAAATCCGGCAAAAATAGGTAATTAGAATCCGGAGAAAAGACGGTAGCGTGGATGTGTGCCCGTTGCTGCCTGTCCGGGTTTACACTGCCTTCCGAAAACTGGAAATTCTGGACATACGGCTGGATCTGTCCGTTCTCAGAAACAGGATACACCGAAACGCTGCCTTCCGTATAATTTCCGTTCACGAGCCATTTTCCGTTTTGATGAACGGTGAGATAAACGGGATTTTCGCCGCCGCTTTTCTGTTTGCTGATAAAAGTAAGCGATTTTTTTTCAGGATTAAATTCAAAACTGCTGACGCTTCCGCTGTTTTTAGTCTTGCTCTCCGTACAGGCAAAAACGTATTTTCCATTGGGCGAAACGGTCAGGAATGAGGGATTTAAAATTCCTGTGAATGAAGTAATTTTTGAAAGTTTCCCGCTGAGGGTATCCAGTTCATAAACATAGAGCCCTTCCGTATCTTTATCCCGGTTAAAGGAGCCGAAGAAAGCATAGGTTTGCTGGGCATGGATTTTAAAAAGACAGGAAAATGTGACAATTGGAATGAGTATATTTTTCATGGATATTATTCAGATAGTTAATTTTGTTTCTTAAAAGCTGGTCAAATTATTAATCTTTGTTATCCAGTTCAAATTTTATTCTATCGGTTTCAATTAGCATTTTTAATTCTTTTTCATCCGGAAGGTATGTTCTATATTTACTGGCAAATAACTTTTCATTTTCTGACAGTACAGAATATTTCACAACCGTTTCATCTTTTTCAGTGCATAGAATAATTCCTATTGTAGGATTGTCATCTGTTCCTTTTTTAAGATCATTGTACATTCTTACGTACATATCCATTTGTCCTATGGCTTCATGAGTCAGTTTATGAGTCTTAAGATCTATAAGCACAAAACATTTAAGATAATAGTTATAAAATACAAGGTCTACAAAGAAATCAGAAGTATCTGTAACAATATGTTGCTGTCTTGCAACAAAGGCAAAACCTTTTCCCAGCTCCATTAAAAAATGCTGAAGATGCGTAATCAATGCTGTTTCTATCTGTGTTTCAGTTTGTGAAATATCAGGAGATAGACCCAAAAATTCAAATATATACGGATCTTTTATAAAATTAGATACTTCATTTTTTTCTGTTTCTGGAATTTTTATTAATCTGCTGACATACTGGCTTTCAATATTTCTTTGAAGTGTTCGGGTATTCCAGTTTCCATCAATGGAATGTTCCATGTATTGTATTCTGTGTTCTGGATTATCAATCCGGCTGATAATTCTATAGTGTGTCCAGCTCAATTCGGTACGCACTGCGTTCCAAATTGGAAATGCAGTGAAAAAAGCTCTCATATTATTGAGGTTCCTTTCATTAAAACCTTTTCCAAATTCTATAGATAAATGATTGGCAAGCTTCTTTAAAGTTGATTTACCGTATGTGGCACGTAGTTCGCCATCTTGCTCTTCTTTAATAATAAGCTGTCCGATTTCCCAGTACATTTTCAGCAGGATGATGTTGCTACTTTTATAAACTTGGGTTTTTGCATCAATTATAATTTTAGCTATAGAACTATAAAGCTCTTGATTGACTGTCTGCATTTTTTTTCTGTTGTTTATCAAAATTAAGAATTTTACTTTATGACTATAGCGTAGAATAAAAGATTGTAGAATAAAAGATTATCATGTTAGTCATAACTTTAAAATAAATCATAATTTTCATTTCATAAAAAAAATCTGCTTCCGAAGAAGCAGATTCTATACTATATAAAGTTTACTTTAGTTATTCGTTACCGAAAGTTTCACTTCGATGTTGTTCCGGGTCGCATTGGAGTAGGGGCAGATCTCGTGGGCCTTTTCCGTCAGAGATTGGGCTTCTTCCTGAGAAACTTCCGGGATATTCACATCCAGCTGAACTGCCAGTCCAAAAGCGCCGTTATCCAGCTGACCGATGCTTACTTCTGCGGTTACGGTGGTCTCTCCCGTTTTTGTTTTTGATAAAGAGATCACCCTGTTCAATGCACTGTCGAAACAGGCAGCATATCCAGCGGCAAATAACATTTCAGGATTGGTGAATTCATCGTTCGCGCCTCCTAAAGCTTTCGGCATTTTTACTTCAAGGTCCAGGACCCCGTTTTCACTTTTTACTTTTCCATTTCTGCCTCCTGTGGCAGTCACTTTTGTGGTGTATAAGGTTTTCATTTATTTTCTAATTTGCTTAATATTTTCAGTACATTTTCCTTTAGCGCCATCCAGTCTTCGGATGAAGCGTTTACTTTTTTAAAAATTTTTTCGGGAATCTCACAGGCTTTCTGCTGTAAGGCTTTGCCGGATTCCGTGATGTAGACTTCAACAACCCGCTCGTCCTTTTTTTTCCGTTCCCTGCGGATGAATCCTTTCGTTTCCAGCCTTTTCAGAAGCGGCGTTAAAGTGCCGCTGTCCAGATACAGCTTTTCTCCGATATGGTTTACAGGGAGCCCGTCATGTTCCCAGAGCACCATCATGACGAGATACTGCGGGTATGTTATATCAAGCTCGTCAAGAAAAGGGCGGTAGATTCCCGTAATTTCCTTGGCAATCACATAAAGCGGAAAGCAGAGCTGATTTTCCAGTTTTAAAGGTTCCTGTTGTTCCATATTTTTGAAAATGAAATGGTCTGATTATTTTGTGATAACAAATTCCTCCATCGGAATTCTTACTTTTTTCATGTGCGACAGCCAGTCATTTTTTTCATCACGGTAACCCAGATAAAGAAGGCTTACACTTTTTAATCCCAGATCTCCTAATCCTAAGATTTCATCCACCACCTCATTGCTGAAGCCTTCGGCCGGAGTACTGTCGATTTTCAGTTCCGCAGCCTGAGCCATGGCCAATCCTAATGCAATATAGGTCTGTCTGGCAGTGTGGGCAAAATGTTCTTCGGGCGTCTGGGCCCCGTAGATTTCTTTGATTTTATCGGTATAGCTGGAAAAACGGCCTCTCGGCAAATCCCTTACATCGGTATGATAGTCATATACTTTATCGATTTTCTCATCCGAATAACTGTCCCAGGCGGCAAATACCAGTACGTGGGAACAGTCCCTCATCACTTCCGGATTCAAAGCACCTTTCACCATTTCTTCTTTCAGGTCCTGATTTTCCACTACGATAACCCGGAACGGCTGCAGTCCAGATGAAGTGGGAGCAAGCCTCGCTGATTCTAAAATTTTATATACATCTTCCTGTGATACTTTTTTTTCCGGATCATAAGCTTTTACCGCATGTCTCCAGTTTAAATCTTCTATTAATGACATTTTGCTAATTATTTTATTCGAATTCTGTACTGCAAAGATATTGCCAAATTAAATTGTGTACAATTTAATTTTGTTAAATTTGTCTAAATGAATTATTAATTCTGTCTATGATCTAACATTAAAATCCAGCCACCACAATTATGTAAGGCTGGATTTAATATAAAAGACTTAATTTTTAAAAGATTTTTATTAAAAAATAATCGGGTACTGAATATTTGCCGGAATACAGGAAAATTACTGTTATTAAAAGGAATAACAATAGGCTTAGAAGGCGAAAACTTATAGTACGCCGGTTTGTAAAAGATGCAAATAAAATTATTCTTTCACCAGATTACTTTTTACAATGATGTCTTTAATTTCAGTTTCGAAATAATAATACAGGTCACTGTTTTCATTCATCTGGTTTTCAAGAATGATAAGGCTTACGTCGCTTTTAGGAAAGTAGATATTGAGCGAAGCAAAACCGTTACCTAATCCCGTATGCCCGAAATATGAAACTCCCTGATCGTTTGCTATTCTTATATTGTATCCATAACCTACTTTTTCTTTACCGAAAACATCGTGCTGGGACATCGCTGATGGTGTAGTCATTAAACGGTACATTTCGGGAGTCAGCATTTTTCCTTTATGAAGGGCATTATTCCATATGGAAAGATCCTTTGCGGTTGTGATGATGCCGTCTGCAGGCAGATTTTCGTCGGTGATAAAAGATTCTTCAACCGCGCTGTAAACATTATGGTCAGCCATATGTCCGGTTACCCGTTTTCTTTTATCTTCTTTTGAGTAGCAAAAAGTATCATTCATCCCCAGTTTCCGGAATAGATTTTCGGCAGCAGATCTATAAGATTGTCCCGATACTTTTTCGATGATTTTTCCTAAAAGAATACTGGAAAGATTACCATATTTAAAATCCGATCCGGGTTTAAATACAAGAGCTTTGTTAAGATCCGTAATTCCATGGGTATGGTTCAGCAGCTGATGGATGGTTACAGAATCTGCCCACGGTTGGGTAAGGTCATTTAGATACCGGCCAATAGGTGCCTGAAAATCAACTTTTCCTTTCTCTGCTTCCTGCAACAAGAGAACGGCTGTCATCTGTTTTGTATTTGACATGATTTCGAATTGATTATCCATTTGCAACGGAACCGGATTGTATATATCCTTTATCCCGTGAGCTCTTGAATACTGTACTTTTCCTTTTTTGGTAATCAGGATAACACCATTGAAATTTCTGGGATTTTTAGTGCCGATAAGGCTGTCGATCTCAAAAATATATTGGTCTTGCGCAAAGGATTTGATGAAAGATAAAAATAGGAGAAAGCAGATGTATTTGAAAGTCCGTGTCATTAAGTTTTTTATTTAATACGTCAAAAATAAAATTAATAATTTGATATTGCTTTAAAATTAGGGTAATGGGTAAGAAATTATCCCGTCATCTATATGACGGGATAAGAGTATTGACGAAATGAGAGTAAAGGCTATGCAAAGTCTCAGACTTTGCATAGCCTTTACTTCCAAAACTCAAAGCCATTGATCAATGCAGCTGCCGGCGGATCTACCACTTCAACCGCCTGGATAATTCCTGTACCATTATAATAGTTGCTTGCGGAAGAATGGAGGTAGTAATAAGGCTCTGCCACAATGCCTGCTTTTACCGGATTCTGATGGATGTAATTTAGCTTTACCCTGAAAAAGGGCAGGCTGAAAATTTCTTCGGCATGGTTTCCATACTGCCAGATTTGGAAATTTTTATTTCGGGAATGGGTTTCAGTGGCCAGGGCAAAACGTTCCAGCATCCACTTTCTCCGGCTTTCGGGTGTAGATTGTATTTTTTCTAAAATTTCCCGGGCGGTAAATTTTTTAAAATCCCTTAGCAGGTCGGATAATTTTCCGTCCTTAGACTGGATGATGAGATGGAGATGATTGCTCATGATCACATAACCGTAAAGAATCATGCCTTTTTTGGAAATACAGAATTTCAGGCTCTCGATCACGATATCCCGGTAGATTGGGCGGGTGAAAATATCGATCCACTCGACCACGGTGCAGGTAAGGAAATGCGGCCTTTCCTGGTTTCGGATAATATATCCTTCTTTCATATCTGGTTTTTACCAAATATAAGTAGAAAAGTAAAACCGCAGCAAATAAATGCTGCGGCCTATTTATTTTTTTTCAAATTTTACCCTCACCAGAAGAGGTAGCATCGTTATCTAACCAGCAGCTGTAGTGCCGTTACCCTACATGTAATTACTGCAGCTACTCATAGTCTTAAAACACAGCTACTCAAAGTCTCCAGACTTTGAGTACAAATCCGCTTCAAAAACCTCCTCAAAATGTTTTCTGATCTTTGCTTTGATGTCTTCCATTTCTTCAGGGGTCAGTGCTCTTTCCAGTTCTCTTTTCAGCGAAGTAACCTGTTTGTCTTTAATCCCGCATGGAATGATGTATTCGAAATACCGCATATCGGTATTCACATTTAAGGCAAAACCATGAAGGGTTACCCAGCGGGAAGCTTTTACACCCATTGCACAGATCTTGCGGGCATAGGGTTTCCCAACATCCAGCCAGACACCGGTTTCCCCGGGAGAACGCTCTCCTTTCAGTCCGTATTCGGCAATGGTGCGGATGATGACTTCTTCCAGGTTCCGCATGTATTTGTGGATGTCGGTAAAGAAATTTTCCAGGTCCAGGATCGGATAACCTACGATCTGCCCGTAACCGTGGTAGGTAATGTCACCGCCACGGTTGACTTTCACAAAGGTGGCATCGATTTCTTTCAGTTTGTCGATTCCGGCAAGCATATTTTCTTCATGCCCGCTTTTCCCCAGCGTATAAACATGCGGGTGCTCCACCAATAGGAAATGGTTGGGCGTTGCCATATGCTGTTCGGCGGGAAGATCACGGTTCCTGATTTTAAGATCGATGATGTTTTTCATCAGGGACTCCTGATAATCCCAGGCCGGCTGGTATTCGCGGGTTCCCAAATCTTCAAAGACGACGGTTTTATTCTGAATGGTATTCATATCCTTGTTTGAATGCACAAATTTAGTGATTTTTACCCGTTAATGGAACGGATGAAATCAGGGGCTTGCTTCTTCCAGTCTGTTTGCTGTAAAAGGATGTTCACAAACGCCGTTCCGATAATTCCGCCGTCCGCTTTTTCGGTGACATTTTCAAAATCTTCCCTGGATTTGATGCCGAAGCCGATCATTACCGGATTTTTCAGTGGAAGCGATGCCAATCTTGAAAGATAGTCTTCGTTTTTCAGTACGGTATTTTCGTTTCCTGTTGTGGACGAAGAACTGACGGCATACAGAAATCCCGAACTTAAGGAATCGAGGTATAAGATCCTTTCATCCGACGTTTCCGGAGTTACCAGAAAAGTGAAATTCAGTTGGTACTGTTCTAAAATTTTGCGGTAGTTTTTTTCAAATTCGATCGGTGGCAAATCAGGGATAATCAATCCGGAAACCCCGCTTTCCGAACATTCTCTACAGAAATTTTCAAAGCCGAAACGCAGAACAGGATTGACGTAGCCCATCAGAATCACAGGGATTTTGATTTCATCTTTAACGGATTTCAATTGGGCAAACAGTTTCTCAATGGTCATTCCGTTTTGCAGGGCCCGTTCATGCGCCTGCTGGATAACCGGCCCGTCTGCCACCGGATCGGAATACGGCATCCCGATTTCCATCATATCGGCTCCCGAATCCTGGATTAATTGTATGATTTCAGCTGTATTTTCCAATTCCGGAATTCCTGCGGTGAAGTAGATGTTTAGTTTTTTCATAATTGAATATACAATGTAGTATTGTATTATGTAAA
>NZ_CAJYMO010000350.1 GCF_913776365.1 uncultured Chryseobacterium sp.
ATTAAATAGTTTGTTTTCCATAAAATCAGTTACGTCTTTTGGCTTGATAAGAGTTGTCTCATTGATAATACCGCAAAAAGAGCAATTATCTATTTTCTGCTGAATATAGTTTATATGACCCATTCCACTTACAATATTGTTTAATGAAGACTTTACAAGTTTATTGACAGGGGAATTATATAAAGTGAAGCCAACGTTAATATATTTCGTACAAAGCTTAAAATATTCTTCCTGTTCAAAATTACCATATTCTGTAATTACATGTATAAACCGCAGATCTTTACCTTCGAAATGCGATAGAACGGTATTTAATTTCTCGATATCAAACAGACCAAAATATCTTATTTCGATAAACTGGCAATTAAGTTTTTGCAATTGATCTGCAATTGAACTGATTTCATATGAACTTTGCTTATCCAGATCTAAAATAGCATTATCAATCTGATAAGGTGAATCCCAATATTCCCTGATTTCAGGGAAGAGATTAATATCGTCAACTATTGCTCCGTAATCATTATCAAGAATAAAATTTACAAATTCATTGAAATACACTATACTATTTGCATCAAAACTTTCAGTTACTGATTCTATGCTCTTAGTTTTTAGCTGCAGGATAATCTCATAATATTCATTATCTATAAATATCCATTTTTCTTTTTGTATATCCAAAACCATTGTTCTGGTATATCCTCTCACGAAAAAAACATTTGTGAATAAGAGTAAAAATTTAGATTTCATGGTCATTTATCAGTCTAATTTCGAATAATCGATTATTTTGGAAATGAGTTTATGGGGAACATTAATATTGGTATAATTCATATATTTCCGTGAATGGGGGATTTCAAAAGAATATGTTGAATCATCCATCTCTTTATAGCTTATATTATTGTAAAAAAGAGGTAATAAGGGCCTGTGTTGTTTTTTTATTTTTAATTTTTTCATGTCAGAAGCTGAGCGATTTCTTTTTCTAAGTAATAATTACAATGGTCTGAATAATAAGAAAATTGACCACCCGGATTTACTTCCAGGAAAATATATTGGTCATTTTCATCTACAATAAGATCAATGGCACCTATTTTATGACCAAGCTGTTCCATAAGTTTTCCAATCTTCTCCCGAATATCTTCCGGAAGATTATAAGGGAGAAAACGTATGTTTTCAGGTGATTTCCTAAAGTCGACAGCTGCACTTTTATGTTGCTGTGAAAAAATAACAGTAGGATAAAGTTTTTTATCAAGATAAAAAACACGGAGTTCATATTTTTTATTGATTTTTTCCTGTAAAAGGGACGGTACAAACTCATTACTGATACGTTCAGTAACTGTATTTGTAAAATCAATTTCTTCGGTGTAGGAAAAATACTCATATTTCCGCTTTAAATAATAGACACCGTCTTTCAAAGCTTTTGTTATGATTTTTTTATCTTTTAATGAAAGCAGATCATCTTTGGTATGAGCAATATATGATTTTGGAATTTGCAGGCCTGCCTTAGAAGCTTCATGCAGAATGATAAGCTTATTAACATCCCTATGGAAATAATTTCCTACTTTATTAGGAATATGATCCTCTAAAAGATAATATAGATATTCAAAAATAACCCTAAACTCATTATTTAATTGACTATTGATAAAAAATTGGTCAATTTCTTCCTTAAAAATGTGTTTTAGTTGATCTTTTTTACTAGTGTAATTGAAAGTACGCTCACTAAAAGCACTTCTTCTGTACCAAAAGCTGGAAGATCTTAAAAGGTTTATTTTTTTTCCATATATTTCTACAGAAATTTCATCAGGTTTAATGGATAGAAGTTTATAATTATTTCTGTTACCATTAAGCCTTATATATTCTTTTTTCTGATAAACCAACCAATCTATAATTCTGTTAGTAGATCCGTCATCAGTTCTGGATAAAATCAATATCATTACAATTATATTGAAGATTATATTATTCTAATAAATAAGGGCCGACTATTTTCATAGACAGCCCCTATTTTATCCTAAGATGATCTTAGTAATTTTCAATTCCTGAACTTGTTTCAGATTCGGATTCAGACTCAGATTCAGACTCAGTCTCTGCATACGATGATGATGAACTGGAAGAAGAACTGGAAGAAGAACTGGAAGAAGAACTTCCACCGCCAGGAAGCTGAGTAAGCTCTCTTGTTCCACCTTGAATTTTTTTCAATAATTCTTCTTTTACTTCAAATTTTTTAAGTTTTTTCATGATTTTTAAATATTTGTTGGTTTATTGTTATGCTAATTTCGTAATTTACTAATAATTGTTATTTCATAATTTCATCTATTTTTTATATAATTCCCATATAATTCATTCTCCTTTGATTTATATTCATTGAGGTCCCATTTAAGATTGAATGCTTTCATGTAATCGGACATAGACATCAGTCCAGCAGAGGCGCGCCTTTCGTCAAGATGTTCCACATCATATATAGGGAAAACAGTATATCCGGATGATGCATCATACAGTGTCTGGCTTCCATAGATCTGAGGAATTTTCGAGCGCATATTAATCCTATCCTGTAATAAAGCAAAATCATCCGGAAATGCTTTTCTAGTAGCTACTGCATTTTTAATTAAATTAAAATATTTTTTCTGAACATCCAAGCTGGCATGCTGTAAGACCATAAATAAAGTATGGCTGTTATCGAAACCTACCTTTTCCGGTTCGGGCCATCCGTGTTGAGATATAATAGCATTTAGCTTTTCCACATTCATGGAATCTTTTTTAGCTATAGTTCTCCACATTGTTTTTTCTTCTTCGGGAGTAACTTTCTTTGCAAGTCTTAAAGAATCAAGACGAAGTCTTAAAAATTGGTCATCATTTTTCATTACCAGAATCTTTTCAGATAAAGATTCATCAATATTTTTTTCCAATCTGCTCTTCTTCATTGCCGCTGAAGTCACTATCTTTTTCCAACGTACATCTTTCCATATGGGTTCAAAATCTTTATCCTGTATCAATTGATTATAAAATGTAACAGGATCACTGCTCTTGGAAAATAAGGTTTGATCTGATACAATTTTTTCAAGGTATAGGAAAGCTTTATCTTTATTCCCTGCCAAGCTCCATGTACATGCAGCATTGTAAAGAACATCTTGAAATGGCTTTTGCCCGAAATAATTGATAGCCAAGTCGAACATTTGTCCGGCATCTTTGTATTTTTTCTGCTGATATAATGAATCTGCACTATGCAAATCGTTAAAATAATTGAAATTTTGTGATGACATAAATGAAGAAATTAACATGATTAACAATAAACAGGTTTTCATTTTAATTAGATTTGAATATTGAACATTTGAGTTGTATATCATTGTAAATATAAGATTTATTGCTAAATAATTCAAAATGGTTTGAATTTTATTATAAGAAACAAATTGTATTTTGTTAATATGTGATGATTTATAAAACTATGATATTATACATGACTAGTAAAATTATACTCTAGCTATAAGTAGGAATAATTTTTGAGTTAAATTGCAGTTACATTTAAGGATATGTTTGATAAGCAGCAAAGAAAATTAAAAAGGTCAGCCAAGCTCATTTCCGTATTAAGCAAATACGGGTTTAAAGATATGCTGGCCCGGATGAACGGTGGGAACAGGGAAGAAATTCCGGCAAATGCAGAAGAAATAATCTCCAAAGGAACGGTGTATGAGAGGATCCGGCTGGTCCTTGAAGAGCTGGGACCTACTTTCGTAAAGCTTGGCCAGACCTTCAGCAACCGCGAAGACCTGCTGCCGCCTGAGCTGATCCAGGAACTGCAGAAACTGCAGGACAAAGTGGAAACCGTAGATCTGAATGTACAGGAAATCCTGGAAAATGAATTCAGCATTGCGGTACAGGACCATTTCCTGTCTGTTGACCCTGAACCGCTGGCAACGGCTTCCATTGCCCAGGTTTACAGAGCGGTGCTGCTTAACGGAAAAGAAGTTATTCTGAAAATTAAGAAACCGGATGTCCAGTCCTTGATTGAGGACGATCTGCTGCTGATCAAAGATCTTGAAAAACTGGTTTCTGCCTATTCTGAAATAGGGGATAAACTGAACCTCAGGCAGGCCATCTCTACTTTTGAAAAATCGCTGCTTGAAGAGGTGTCGCTCATCAATGAAAGGGAAAATATTCTTCAGTTCAGGAGGAATTTCAAAAATAATAAGGAAACCTACGTTCCTGAAGTCTATGGTGAATTCTCGAACAATACCGTATTGTGTATGGAATTCATCGACGGGATTAAGGTAACGGATCAGAAAACGCTTCTTCAACACGGAATCGATCCCGTAGCCATTTCTGAAACCGGGCTCAGGCTCTTCGTATCGCAGATCCTGGACTACGGCTTTTTCCATGCCGATCCGCATGCCGGCAATATTCTGGTAAAAAAAGACGGCAGGGTGGTCTTTATCGATTTCGGGGCTGTAGGGAAGATTCCGCCGAATGACAAAGAAGTGCTGGAAAGTCTGATTGTCAGCTTCGTGGCAAAAAATCCCCATAAAATTGTCCGCTCCCTGAAAAAAATGGCGGTGACCTACCAGATCCCTGACGAAAGGAGATTTGAAAATGATGTGGAAGATATCCTGAACTTCGTTCACAGCACTTCCCTGAAAGAGATCAATCCCCAGGCCGTGATGAATAAGATGAAGGATGTACTGAAGGACAACCGCCTCTATATGCCGGACTATTTTTACCTGCTGTTCAAGGGCATCGGTCTTATCGAAGGGGTAGGGAGAACCATCAATCCGGAGCTGGATGTGGTCAAAAGCCTTCATCCGTATACCAAAAAGATACTCGCAAAAAAGATCAGTCCGAAGAACATCATGAAAACAGGCATGGACCGGATGATGAGCTTTACGGATAACGTAGACGAAATCCCGAAAGAACTGCGTTCGGTATTGCAGAAACTCGATGAAAATAAATTTACCGTTTCCAGCGAGATCAAGAATATTGAGAAAACCAACCAGCTGATCAAGTCCAGCATCATCAATCTGATACTGGCCATGATTTTGGGCGCCAATATGATTGCCACGGCCATTGTTTTTGTATCGGAAGCCGGACCGAGGATCGGCGAACTGTCTCTGGTTGCGGTATTAGGTTTTATATTCTCCGTATTTTTAATGATTGTCATTCTGTTGAGGATCACAAGAAAATAGTTTATGAACGGTTTGATTCAATTTCCTTTGTTAAAATGAATTGTTACCCTCATTCTCAAAATTCTTTTTCCATAGGAACATCATCTGTGTAGCCACAATAAAGGTAAATAAGATGCACGCCGTAGTTGTGCTATCTCCCTATTGGCTGTAAAAAGATAGAACTCCGCTGGAGTTCTGTAACAATGCTTATCATTATCGCCTACACAGATATTGTTCCCCTGGAGCAAGTAAATTTTAAGCGTATTATAAATGCCGGAACTGTGCTGGTCAATGTTTTTTTAGAACAGATTCATGAATGATGATATCTCTAGCCTCACAAAATAAATCTGCGCAATCTGCACAATCTGCGTGATTTAATTGTTAGATTTAAATTGTAAACCCCATTTAAAATTAACTCTTAAAAATCCATATTCCTTAAGAATATCATATCTGCAGAATAATATTAGCCCACATAAAAGTACACCGTAAATGTATGATCTCGTAAAGTACCGGGGAAATCCTGCTGCATTTTTAACTTTTATGCAGGCGTCATCGAAAATCAGAGCCTTAATCTAAATACGTCTGCTCAGTCGTAAAGTTTAGATGTTTAACTTTAAAAAATTAATTGCCTATCTTTGCAAAATGGAAAAACTCACTTTTGCAGATTTTGAACTTCCGGAGAAGATTCTCGATGTTTTAGCGGATCTCAATTTATTCGAGCCGACGCCCATCCAGGAAAAAAGCATAAAGCCGATCCTTTCCGGACGCGACGTGATGGGAATTGCCCAGACCGGTACCGGGAAAACACTGGCTTACCTGCTGCCGGTACTGAAAACCTGGAAGTACAATAAAACCGGCAACCCCACGGTTTTGGTGCTGGTACCAACCCGTGAGCTGGTGGTGCAGGTAACGGAAATCGTGGAAAAACTTACGGAAAACATCACTGCAAGAGTAATAGGGATCTATGGCGGGAAAAATATCAATACCCAGAAACTGCTGTTTAACGACGGTTGCGATATCCTGATCGGTACCCCGGGAAGGGTGATGGACCTTGCCATCGATAATGCCATCTCCCTGAAAGAAGTCCAGAAGCTGATTATTGACGAGTTTGACGAAATGCTGAACCTGGGCTTCAGGCCGCAGCTTACCCACATCTTTGAAATGATGAAGGAGAAAAGGCAGAACATCCTGTTTTCAGCAACCATGACGGAAGCCGTGGATGAAATGCTCGACCAGTATTTTGCCAGCCCTGTAGAAATCTCCCTGGCCAAATCCGGAACACCGCTTGAAAAAATAGAGCAGACGGCTTTTAAGGTAGAGAATTTCAATACCAAGATCAACCTCCTGGAGCATCTCCTGAAAACCGGTGAAGAGATGTCCAAAGTGCTGATCTTTACCAATAATAAAAAGAATGCCGATCTCCTCTTTACGAAAATCGATGAACTGTTCCCGGAACAGTTTGATGTGATCCACTCCAACAAATCCCAGAACTACAGGCTGAGAGCCATGAAAAGTTTTGAGAACGAAGAAATAAGGGGTTTGATTACTACCGATGTTATGGCCAGAGGTCTCGATATTTCGGATATTACCCACGTCATCAATTTTGAAACCCCGGATATTCCGGAACAGTACATCCACCGGATCGGAAGAACCGGAAGGGCCGATAAAGACGGTAAAGCCGTTACTTTCGTTACCAAGAAAGAAGAGCCGTTGATCTTGGACATCGAACTTCTGATGGACAAGGAACTTCAGTTTATGCCGTTCCCGCAGGAAGTAAAAATCAATCCGAAGAAAATCGCTTCCGAAGAAGAGCAGGTAGTCATGAAAAATCCAGTTCAGGTAAAACTGAATGACGGCGGAGGGGCATTCCACGAAAAGAAAGCCAAAAATACCAAAGAAAACTGGGGCGGACCTTCCAAGAGGAAAGCGCCCAAGAAATTCGGAGCCAACAGGGCCCAGCAGAAAGCCATCTCCAAGTCTAAGAAAAAGAAGTAACTCCTGTCTACTCACATACACCCTTCCGGAATTCCGGAAGGGCTTTTTTTTCCGGATTGCCGGTTGTATCTTATCCGGTACACTTAACGGATATTCCCCTCCTTCGCTCTGCGGGATGAATGAAGAGCCGGACCTGCATTGTGAATTTAGAGTACGTTAAAAAATTAACCATTCACCAGCAGGAATTGATTATTGATAACAAAGGTTAATGAGAAACTTCCCTCTGCGGGAGTAATACAGAGCTGGACCATACAGTTGTGGGATACGAGCGTGACGCTCGCGCCAGCCTGGTACAAGGATTTTATCGGAGATAAAATGGGATACTGCTGATTGATTTCCCGAAGAAGGTACTGGTAAAATGAGCAGTTCAGCAGCATTAAAATTTGACTTTGTCAAATTCTTTGCGCCTTATACCACGCCTTTTTTCAGTATTCCTTGCGGCTTCGCGTATTTCCAACATTCATCAGCAGTGTTGCTGTGGGACACGATTGTGACGATCGCGCCAGTTTAGTCCATGATGAATTTTAGAGTATGTTAAGAGATTGACCATTGACTCGCAGAAATTGACCATTGACCATACAGGTGAATGATGAACTTCGCTCTGCGGGAGTAATACAAAGCCGGACCATGCAGTTGTGGGGCACGATCGTGACGCTCGCATCAGCGTGAATGTCGCTGAGGTTAAATTGACCATTGGCCAGCGAAGCGGATTGACCATTGACTCCTGCACTTCCGGTGAAAATAAAGACTGCCGCCCATAGCCCTGATAGCAGCGGCTACCCCACAGCGGTACCGGAGGGTCGGGGGGGCAGGGGTCTGGCGTTGGCGTGCATTGGAGAGCGAAGGCGCGAGGAGTAATAGCGGATAGCAGGAAAAAGCTCCTGAAAAAGCAGACGCTTCACATTGACCATACACTGCCTGCACAGGCGGGACCAGAGATCCGGTGAAATGTTTTACCATTGCCTGTAAAAAAAGACTGCCTTACGGAAGACAGTCTCTCTATTATTTAATGTTGATTTATTGTTATCTGCTGTAAAAGATGGCGGCTTGATTACATTCAATAGGTAATAGTACAGACTTTCCAGAATCTCTCAGCGGATGTTGTTATTCATCTTCATCTTCATCTTCATTTTCATCCTCATTCAGAAAATCGAGTTCATCATCGCCCTGTACATAATCGTATGAAATGCCGGGCGGGTTGAAAAGCCCCCAGCTGTCCACGATAAAATGTTTCGGATTGAACCCGGCTACCCATTCTACGAACAGCAGCCTGAATTCCTCAATCTGGCTCCTGATGATCCGGTAATACCGGGCATCCGCGAAACCGAAATCCTGAAGATTGTTTCCGCCGACCATAATATCCCGTGCTGCTTTACGGATAATGGCTGCATTTTCCATCCTGATATCGTAGAGCTTTACGGCATGGGCCCCGGAAATTTTCGCCTGAATCATCATGATGTCGCCCAGCAGATGGGACTTGATGTGCTGAAGATAGGTGTTGTCTTCCGGGAAAAGATCGGTAAGGGTGATCAGCGTCTGGTAAATTTCCTGTGCCTTCCGGAAAAGGGGAAGCTGGTTGACGGAATCTTTCATACAATAAAATCAGGTTGTTATTTCATATAAGGATCCATCACAGAAGTCCAGAGGCGGTAACCTTCGGGGGTCATGTGCAGCATATCTTCCACGAAAAGGTCTTTCCGTACCTTACCTTCGGCGTCCTGCATCACTTTTGTGATGTCTATAAATCCGGCATGGGGCTGCTTCTTCATGAAAGCGGCAATCTTTGTATTGGCTTCTTTCATCTGCGGCCAGAGCTTTTCGCGGCTCGGGGAATACTTAATGGAAATGAAATCTATTTCCACTTTCGGGAACCTGGACCTGATTTTCTGATAGAATGTTTTGAACCTTTCAACTACAGCATCTGCTTTTAATTTGTCATTGTCGGCAAAATCATTTTCACCGCAGTAGACGATGATCTGTTTAGGCTGATAAGGGCTCAGGAGGTCATTCGCGTAGTAGTTCAGGTCAGTAAGCCGTGAGCCACCGAAACCCCGGTTGATGATGTGCTTATCCGGGAAATAGCGGTCGACGTCTGTCCATTTCGTGAAGGATGAGCTTCCGACCAGCAGGATGGCATTTTCAGGCGGCGTGTGTTCACGGTCCAGCTGTTTGAAATGTTGGATGTCTTCCCAGAACATCGGTTTTTTTTCCTGCGAAAAGGAAAGGGCGAATACAAGCATCAGAAATGCAGATAGGATCTTCTTCATTATTTAATTATGGATTGAAATTAAAATTCTCTTTCATAGAAAACTCCCGGAAGGCCGGGAGTGTATCGTGATTTATCTTTTATAGGATACATAGATGGCATCGGGAATCGTATCTCCGTCCATATCGATATTATCGGAGGTCTGCTTCATTCTCATTTCCGAGCTGGTAAGAATAACGACCTTAAATTTCATCGGACTTTCGTTTTTATACTTGAGGGTCAGATCTTTGGTTTCAGAATTATACTCGTAGGTACCCGAACTTACCGCAGCTACCTGACAGTTTGTTCCCGTACCGGAATATTCGGTATAGGAAGTGGAATAATCCGTACTGAAATAGGCATTATTCTTTGTTTCACACCCCGTAGGAGTATACGTATCGATTATGGTTTTATCGTCCTTTCCGGAAATGGTTTCCGTTTTACTGATCTTCCAATCACCTTTCATCATATCCAATTCGTATGCCTGGGTATCCTCATCTTCACAAGAAGCAAGCGTTAATGCTGAAAAGGCAAATAGAAGTAACTGTTTTTTCATTATCACAAATTTAGAATATGCTAAAATATAAATAAATTCGAAATATATATAATGAAATCGAGGTTTTTTAAACGAATGTTTGCTGAAAAGGTAAATCAGATGGAAGCGACGTCCGGAATGCCTGAAGTTGATTATCAAAAATATACCGTTTTACCTTACCTCTGAAGCAGCTGCCGTAAGCAGGTATAAAAGAAAACCGGGATCCGGGATGACTGTCTGTTTCTATAACAGGCAGTGATTCCGGGTCCCGGTTTATTTACAGTGCATGGTTGACCTACAGGACATCACGGTCCTGTCCGGCTTCCTGCTTTTAATAACTCATCTCCACGATCTTACGGGCATCCTGTGGGGTCAGTTTCTTGTATTCCCCCAATCCGGTCCAGTTTCTCTCAGTAAAGGCTTTTTCCACGCGCTCTGCCGTTCCGCTGAAATCCTCCGTATATTCGGAGAGCTTTGTCCGGATGTTCAGGTGGTGGAAGAATTCTTCCAGTTTCCTGATTCCCGCTTCGGCTTTTTCTTCTGTGGTTCCGTCTTTTATTCCCCAGACCCTTTCCGCGTACTGTGCCAGTTTGCCTTTTTTGTCTTCAAAATGATAGCGGTAGTGGGACGGGGCGATCACCGCCAGTGTGCGGGCATGGTCGATGCCGAAATAAGCGGTCAGTTCATGGCCCATGGCATGCACAGCCCAGTCGGTAATGACCCCTTTCTGGATAAGGCCGTTCAGTGCCATGGTGCAGCACCACATGAAGTTTCCTGCAGCATCGTAATCAAAGTCGCCGGACAGCAGTTTCGGAGCAGATTCCTGTAAGCTGATCAGGATGCTTTCCGCAATTCTTTCCTGCAGGTCGGCCGGTGAAGGGGCAGTCATGTATTGTTCCAGGACGTGGGTATAGGCATCCGTCAGCCCGTTGACGATCTGCCGTTCAGGGATGGTTCTCACCACTTCCGGATCCAGCACCGAAAACTGAGGGAAAAGCCCGGGGCCGCCGGAGGAAAGTTTTTCGTGGGTTTCCCTTCTGGAGATCACATAACCGGAATTCATTTCTGAACCTGTGGCCGGCAGGGTCAGCACCGTACCGAAAGGCATACCTTCGCCTTCCAGGGTGCGTACGGGTTTTTTAAGGATTTCCCAGGGTTCGCCTTCATAGTTTGCGGCGGCTGAAAGGAATTTGGTGCCGTCAATCACGGAGCCACTGCCTACGGCCAGCAGGAAAGTGATATTGTTCTCCCGGATCAGCGCGAGGGCTTCCATCAAGATTTCATATTCCGGATTGGCGGGCACACCGCCGAATTCATAGGTTTCATGATCTTTTAAAGCTTCTTTTACCTGATCGTAAACACCATTGTTTTTGATGCTGCCGCCTCCGTAAATCAGTAAAACTTTTGCATCTGAAGGGATTTCCTTTGAAATTTTAGCAATTTCCCCTTTCCCGAATACTATTTTGGTCGGATTTTTAAACTCGAAATTAAGCATGTTGTCAATTTATAATAGTCCAAATTTACGCATTGTCACGGAAAATTTCAGGTAAGGAAGTTCTAAAATTCTAATTATGGGTTTTGATGAAAGCTATGAAGTGTAAGGTCAGAGCCAGAAAATGGAATCCTGAAAGTTGAGAAAAGGGGAATTTGAATTCAGGTAAAAGAAATGATGTTTTATTCCATGTATCTCTTAGCCGAAGCACAACTAACGGGTTTGCCGGATCAACAGGAAAGTGCATCAGTCCCGGAGCCATCGATACGGCTGAAGCAGATTCTTACAGGTCCCCGATATGGCGCAGAGCCATCTCAACCTGCCAAATCTGCGGGCTTATTTTCAGAATCTATGTAAAAACGCAGTAGAAAAAGCCATAGTGGTTTCCGGACAGTTCTTCAACATCACGAGAGCGTGCCGTCTTAGCTGAACCGGCCTGTTTTTATTCCGGTTGCTTTTTCACCTCCGCTTTTCCGGTCTTCCTGTTGATCCTGATGAGAAAGGATTCCGTGGACTGCGGTCCTTTTTTTATTGAGGTCAGATACAACGAAATATACCGGTCTTCCATTTTATAAGAACTTCTTCCCGGATTGCTGCTGTCTGTAACATAGCCGTATGTGTTGGCAATCAGCATTGCTTCGGGAAGGTTGTCCACCGTTCCGATAAAGCTTCTCAGCTGCTGTTCGGTAGCGAAATACCGGGTTCTGCCGTTTTCACAGGCCATCAGGTAAGAAAAGCAGTCTTCACCGGTGCAGTGCTGAAAAAAACCTTTTTCAGGTGCCGGATCATTGAGGGTCAGATGATCAGGCATCTGGCTTTCATAGATGACTGCTTTGTCAGGATCCGGATGGTTGCGCATGACCGACCAGTACTCATACTTTTTATCGGGAACTATAAAAGGGTAGAGCAGTTCAGGATTGTCCATGATTTCCGGGATCCTCCTGAAGCCGGCAGGAACAGCTTGCTGGCCTGAAAGCAGAAGAGAAAAGAAAATAAGTGCTGGGAAAAATGATTTCATAAAAAAGTTGCCGGTCTGTTCTGTTGCGGCTGTAAAGAAGCATAAATTATTCCAACCGGATCCTGTAATACCCTTTTTCGTCGGTAACGTCTATTCCGACTCCCGTGAAAGTTAATTTGTTGATCTGGTAACCGTCGCAGCCGCCCTTGAACTCGGAGGACTGTATGGAGAACGTAAAGGTCCTGATCCCGGAATAGAAGGTATAGTTCTTCGTTCCGTTGAAGGCGCCTACCTTTTCAAGGATAATGCGGTCGTCGGAAGTCCTGGTCAGCTGCAGGTTGGCCTGGTTTTCATCGCTGATGGTAAATGGTCCGAGCGTACCTTGGGTAATCATATTTTCACCGGCCGCATTGACGAATTCAAAAACCACCGGCTGCGGTGCATTGTAACAGTCTTCGCCGCAGGCGGTGAGCAGGAAGGTCATAACGAAGAGAAGGAAGTATATTTTCATAAGGGCCGTTTTTTGTGAACTTAAAAATAAGCATTACCATGTTGTGATCCAAACAGAATGGCACCGGACATTCACCGGACAGGCTGATTGTACCTTTCAGTCACCGGGAAAGGAGGTTTGCCCTGGTCCCGTTATTCCTCATTCCTGCCTTCCCGGATTTCTTTTTGGGTGCGTGACGGCGTATAAAGCATATGTTCATGATAGACAAGAAGCGTGTTGCCGGCAATTTTTCCTTTGAGGTACAATGAATCCCCGTTTTGGAATACATATTCTTTAATAATAATATTCCTGAATCCGCCTTTATAGGAATCTTCGTAATATGAACTGATCCAGGGATGAGCATTCCTCAGTTCCCAGGCCATCCGGTAATCTGTATAGGAGAAAGGAATATTTCTGCTGTATTTTCTCGGGTTCCGGTTGATGATTTTTTTTGTGAAGTGCATTTCCCCGCTTCCGGTGGTATCCATAATGGCCTTCTGAAAGCTGACCGTATACAGTTTTTCGTTCACGGAAATCCTGGTTCCCTGCGGATAGCCGGCAGCCATATTATAATCAAAATTTTCTACAAGTTCCTTGTTGATGTAGCTTCTGCCGTTGGTACCGGGGCTCTCGTAGGATACGTATTGTTCGGTCCCGACCCGCAGCAGATACAAAGCAGCAGGTGTTCCGGAAAGCGGAGCACTAACCGTACCGGAAGCATAAATCTTACCTTTGAGAAGCGGCAGGGAACGGATTTTCTTCCATTGTTCCCTTCTTTCATCATTTCCTTTCGATACGGAACTGATGCCGCCGAAAGCTATCGAAAAAAAGCCGATTAAAGCCGTGATGCCGAAAAGAAAGAAGACCCCGAAAATAATCAGGATGATTTTCCATGAATCTGTACCGGTCAGGGAAGTGCCGGCCTGCGTATTTCCCGGACCCGACTGATGGGAAGGGGTATTGGTTTTTATATGGAAATTGAATTTGATCATGCCAATTGAAAACAGTAAAACTACTCAATAATCCTGAAAACGGCAATGCGACTTTTAGTCAGAAGAAACTGCTATTCATCCCGGAATTCACCAAATATCTGTTCCCATTGTGTAGGGTTGTACTGAAAAGTAAGGATCTGAATGGTCCGGATGAGTTTTCTTTGATTGTACTCGATGGTCACTTCTACTTTCCGGTCCTTGAAACTCCGGAAGCTGACAGCAATTGAATTGGCCGTAGCCAGGTTAACCGCTGTTTTTCCCGATTACGAAGCACATGATGATCTTCGTTCAGGTTTTTTTCTGTATCCCATGACAGATATAATGATAGGTTCCAGCGTTTTTACTGGTTTTGTTTCTGCACCGGGCCTTCCTTTATAGGTTACTTTCTGATTGATAAAAATGTCTTATAGCCATCTCCCAAACGGCTTTTCTTGGGAATGATATTCTTGTCCAGGAACCGGTTCAGCAACCGGAATGTTTCGGGATTCCAGAAGTCAGCATCTTTATAATATGGATTTTTACTATCGGCCGTGTCCATGCAGTCATTCAGGATGCCTTCAAGACAGATAAGATCAACTTTATTTTCTAAAAAAACAATCAGGTCTTTAGAAGGAATACAGTCCCGGACTATATTTTCAACAATCTTTCTGCTGAGCCCCGAGTAATCGATGGCCGCCGCTTCTGATGTCAGTTTTTCAGGTAGAGCCGCTGTTCTTCATGATACCGGGTACAGTCCGGCATCCGGTTTATGGTATCATGACCTCTTGTCTGGGACCACATCGCCGTCGAAAAAAATAAGAAGAACAATGATTTTAATTTAAGCATGACGGAATAAAACTGCAATTTAGGTATTATTTTAGATTAAATTAATTCCATAGAAAAATTAAAATCCCCTACATTTGTTACTATGACTATGATACACGACCGACGCGCAGAAAAATTCAGGCAGATCGTGGAGAATAAATTCCAGATCTACAATTCATTGTTTATGAGCCTGCCTTACGATAAGATGACCAATATCGGGATGCTCCTTCCTTTTCTCTGTGAAGAAAGCAAGGCCGGCTACGAAGCCGGGAAGACCCCGGAAGAAATCGTGGAGGAATTCTTTACCAGCCATACCGACCTTCAGACAGAAGAGCAGAAGCTCGAGCTGCTGTTCAAGATCATCCAGTACATTGAACGCCAGGTAGTGCTGTTCGACAGTATTGAAGATGCCGCCTTTCCGGGACTGCACTCCGAGAGTGACAAAGGAACCGTAACCCATCTCTATGAGCATGCACTGCAGGACCATAAGCTGGAAAAAGTGCGGGAAAAACTACGGGACTTTGCCATCAAAATCGTTTTTACGGCACACCCTACCCAGTTTTATCCCAACTCGGTACAGCGGATCCTGCATGACCTGAGGAACGCAATCACCCATGATTCCGTTACCGATATCGATATGCTCCTGCAACAGCTGGGCAAGACCCCTTTCGTCAACAAAGAAAAACCAACCCCGATTGACGAAGCCCTGAGCATCATTTATTATCTCCGTTATGTCTACTACGATACCATCGGCGAGCTTTTCAACAAGATAAAATCCACTTTCGGAACCGATTATTTCCAGCTGCATGAAGATATCATCCAGCTCGGGTTCTGGCCGGGCGGCGACCGCGACGGAAATCCCTTTGTAACTGCCGATGTTACCAGAAGGGTAGCGGAAGAACTGCATTCCGCCATTCTTAAAGCCTATTACAACCACCTGAAATCGGTGAGGAGAAGGCTCAGCTTCAGGGGGGTCTCGGAGGTACTTACCAAACTCAGCAATGAGCTGTATGCAGCTATTTTCAGGGGTGAAAAAATCACGGTGGAAGCCATCATCAGCCGGATTGATGAGGCTGAAAAAATTGTTGTGGAACAGCACAATTCGCTGTTCGTTGAGCTGCTGGCCAACTTCAGGGACCGGGTGAAAATCTTCGGGACCCATTTTGCCACGCTGGACGTACGCCAGGACAGCCGGATCCACCAGAAAGTTATTGATGAGGTGTTTGCTAAAGTTTCCGGAAAACCTGACGCGGATTACGAAGAAAAATTCAATCATCTGATCAGTCTGAAGGAGCAGGTAAATCCGGAGGATTTTAAGGATGTCGCAAAAGATACTTTGCTGACGGTTTCCCAGATTTCGGAAATCCAGGAACTGAACGGCTATCGCGGAATGAACCGCTACATCATTTCCAATTCCGATGCCGTGAAGGATGTGATGAACGTATATGCCTTCTTCAAAATATGCGGCTATAAAGAGGAAAACATCAATATGGATATTGTCCCGCTTTTCGAAACCATGGAAGGACTGGCCAATGCCGAGAAGGTAATGAGCGAACTGTACCGGAATCCGGTCTATGCAAAGCACCTTGAACGGAGAGGGAAGCAGCAGATCATTATGCTGGGTTTCTCAGACGGAACTAAGGACGGCGGTTATCTGAAAGCCAACTGGGAAATTTATAAAGCGAAGGAAGTGCTGACGAAGCTTTCCGAAGAAAACGGGATCAAAGTGGTCTTTTTCGACGGACGGGGCGGCCCGCCGGCCAGAGGCGGAGGAAAAACCCACGATTTCTATGCTTCCCAAGGAAAAACCATTGCCAATAACAAAATCGAACTGACCATACAGGGCCAGACCATCACCAGCATCTTCGGTAATAAGGAACAGGCCAAATACAATTTCGAACAGCTGCTGACAGCCGGTGTGGAAAATGATGTCTTTAAAAATTCAAAAAAAGACCTTACGGAAGAAGAACGCAAACTGATTATTGAGCTGGCAGATATCAGCTACAGGAAATATGCTGATCTCAAGGCCCATCCGATGTTCGTACCGTATCTCCAGGAAATGAGTACGCTGGAATATTACGGCAAAACCAATATCGGCAGCCGTCCTTCTAAAAGGGGTGACGGCAATGAGCTGAAGTTTGAGGACCTGAGGGCCATCCCGTTTGTGGGCTCGTGGGCACAGCTGAAGCAGAATGTGCCGGGATTCTTTGGGTTCGGTTATGCCATGCAGCAGATGAAGGAGCAGGGCCGCTTCGACGAGGTGAGGGCACTGTACACCGGTTCCGATTTCTTCAAAACCCTGGTACTGAACTCCATGATGAGTATGAACAAGTCCTACTTCCCGCTGACGTATTACATCAAGAACAATCCGAAATTCGGCGGATTCTGGAATGTACTGTTCGATGAATACCAGCTCTCAAGGGATATCATGCTGGAACTGACAGGATTTACCAGGCTCCAGCAGGAAGATGCCCTGTCCAGAAAATCGGTAAAAATCCGGGAAAGGATTGTCCTGCCTCTGCTCAGCATCCAGCAGTATGCTTTAATGAAGATCCAGAAAGGAGAAGGCAACCGGGAAGCCTACGAAAAGCTGGTAACCCGTTCGCTTTTCGGAAATATCAACGCGAGCAGGAACTCGGCATAAAATAAAAGGCCAGATTCTGAAAACCGTATCATAACCCTCCCGCAGATTCAGGATGAAATCTGCGGGATTTTTATCTGGGCAGGTGAGAAATATAAATGTTTGTCTTTCCTGTATGTAAAATATTATCTGCCGTTGTGCGTTTATATTCTGCCGTTGAGGTCCCGTATACTTTTCAATTTTTTTAATACACCATGAAAAATAAATTTTACCTTCTGATTTTTCTTTCCTGTTGTGTCTCCCTGTTTTCTCAGAAGCCTGAAAAAATAAAGTTCGGGGATACCCCGAATTTCTATTACAGGATCGTACCCGAAGGAAAACCTTCCGGGATGCTGATTGTTCTGCCGGGCGGCGGCGAAACCCCTGAAGGGGTGATGAATCAGATCTATCTCGATGAGCTCGCTTATGAGAACAATATGCTTGTTCTTTTTCCCGGATTCGAAGACGGTGATTTTACGATGGAAAAAGAACAGAAATTCATGGACAGAATCGCGAAGGACAATGTGGAAAAATATCACCTTTCAAAGGACCGGATTGCCATCGGGGGACTGTCTTACGGTGGTATGCTGGCGGTAAAATATGCTGAGATCTCCGTAAGGGACAGGAGCCGTTACTTTATACCGAAAGCTGTTTTCGCCTTAGACCCGCCGCTGGATTACGAAAATATGTACTATCGCCTCAGACGTGACATTGAAAGGAATGTTTCCGAGGTCGCCGTTAACGAGGCGAAAGGCTTTATAGATGAATTGGTTAAATCACTGGTTTATCCGGAAAAAAACAGGGAAATGTACATCAGGGAATACATGTTCCTGTAAAGCGAAAAAGACGGCGGGAATGCCAGAT
>NZ_CAJYMO010000351.1 GCF_913776365.1 uncultured Chryseobacterium sp.
GGACAATTAACAGACACATAACCAATGGTCAGTGGTGAAATGTAAGTTTTCCCACAGACAATGACAATAATTTTTATATACCGGAAAAAAGTGATGATGAATATTTGTCATGCGGTTTATTAGTCTCTGATTGATTTATTCTGATCCAAGCGGTACTCATAGTGGGCTTATTCCATACTTCCCGACCGGAAATCAGAATACGGTACAGAGACTAGTATAAAATTATTGCAGCTCAAATCCTGATGTTACCTTTTGCATTTGGGTACATGAGATCATTGGAACATGATACGATCCGTAATTTTTAGCCGGTTCTGATTTACGGCATGGATTTATGCATCTTTGATGATGTAAATTTCCTGCAAGAATATTCGTATATTTGAGAATAAGCAACCAGTAACAGTATACTATATAATCTATATGAAAGTAATCATCCACGGCGGGTTTTTCTCGGAAAGCGGACAGAGCCATGAAATAAAAACAGCTAAACAGAATTCACTGAAAGAGATTGTCCGCAAGGCTTTCGATTATTTAAAGGATCATACGGCATTCGAGACCGCAGCATATGCCGTTTCGCTGCTGGAAGATGATGAGCTGTACAATGCAGGAACCGGCTCACAGATCCAGGGAGACGGCATGATCCGGATGAGTGCGGCCATCATGAACGGGGAAACCCAGAAAATGAGTGGTGTCATCAACATTGAAAATGTAAAGAATCCTGTGTTAATAGCTGAGGCCCTTATCGGTGAAGACGACCGTGTCCTCGGAGGCAGCGGAGCTAAAAAGTATGCAACCGAGCACGGATTTGCCGACTACTCCACTGAGATCCCGCAACGCCGGAAAGAATATGAAGAAAAACTGAAAAACGGCGGAAAAGGAACGGTTGGCTGTGTTGCCATTGATAAAGACGGCAGACTCGCAGCGGCCACTTCCACCGGAGGAAAAGGTTTTGAAATCCCCGGACGCATTTCCGATTCAGCTACAGTGGCCGGAAACTATGCCAATGAATACTGTGCCGTAAGCTGTACCGGCGTAGGTGAAGATATTGTCAGCAATGCAACTGCTGCCAAGATCGTTACCCGCGTTACCGACGGAATGTCCCTTCCGGAGGCTTTTACCAGAACTTTCAGCGAATTAAAATCCATTGAAGGTTTTGCCGGTGCGATTGCTATCGATAAAGCTGGTAATATCTATCATCAGGACTCCGATCCTACTATGGTATTCGCAAGTTTTGACGGTGAAAATTTTGAATTATTTAATTGACTTTAACATTATTTTATAAATGTAATTATTTTTTTGGCACGTATTTTACATGATAATAGGTAACAAATTTAATATTAACATTTAAAAAATAGAAATCATGGGAAATAAGACAAAAGGTTTATTGGCATTGGTTGGAATTGGAGCTTTGGCTTACTGGAAATACAAAAACTCATCCAAAGAGGATAAGCAGATGGTAAAGGATAAGATCAACACTGCTAAAGATAATTTCAACAAGTGGGGGAATGACTTAAAAGACAAAGCGAACAATGTAGCTTCGCAGGTAAAGGATAAGGCAAATGATGTAGCTTCTCAGGCTCAGGATAAAGCTGAAGACCTCAAAAGCAAGACACAGGAAGCTGTTAGCTAAAAAAGGTTATTTTAACATTCATATATAGCAAAAAAGCTGTCACGATTTTATGGTGACAGCTTTTTTTCTGCTTTAATGGAATATACCATCGGTATTTTATTTCCAAAACGGCTGATTCGCCATTTTCTTTCTTCAAACTCTTCTACATGCCTGAAACAGGGATAGGGTGACCAGTCATACTCTCTGAAATCCGTAATCTCTATCCCATTACTGATAAGGCTCTGCAAAGTTTCGGAAAGCGCATGGTTCCAGGTAACAAAATCCTGGACCAGATCTGCATCGGGTTCGGCGTAGGTGCCTTCAGTGATTTCGGAGATCGGATCAGTATTAAAATAACTGTATTTTATGTCCTGGAAATCATCATCGAACATCCAGACAACAGGATGAAAATCAGCCATAATAAAGTTACCTGAAGGTTTCAGAAAGCGGAAAATAATTTTTGCCCACCGGTCCAGATCGGGAAGCCAGCCTATAGTTCCATAGCTGGTAAAGACGATGTCGAACTGTTCATCCAGACAGTCAGGGAGACTATACACATCACTGCAGATAAACCGGGTATCGGTTCCTGCTCTCAGTGCCAGCTCCCCGGCGGCTTCAATGGACTTATCGGAAAGATCGATACCTGTAACCTGTGCTCCCATTCTGGAAAGGGAAATAGAATTCTGTCCGAAATGGCACTGCAGATGCAGAACAGATTTTCCTGTAAGATCTCCCAGAAGATCCAGTTCAATGGAATTCAGTGAAGTTCTGCCTTTCAGGAATTCGTCAACGAAATAAAAATCAGATTCCAGATGGGTGTTGACCCTGGCATTCCATGAATTTTTATTGATGTCTAAATAATGTTCCATATCATTGATGAGTTTGAACCGCGTTTAATTCCCCTGAATCACGTAATACCTGGTCAGCAGCTTCCGTTCAGGCTGCTCAGGGTCTGCCGGCTGGAACCAGAGCTCGATCCGGCTTCCGTAATAGTTGCCCCAGCTTCCTTCGGATATCCGGAAATTTTTGCTCAGTCCGAATTCCCTGAGGTCTTCAGCAGGATTGGATACCTTTATTTTAGATCTCTTGGTCACTTCTTTCTCAGAAAGGATGCGGTTGGTTTTGAGATCGAAGATCCTGAGATAAACCTCTCCTTTCTCAATTTTATTCAGGAATATTTCGTATCTGTACTGTCCCGGCATATCATTATCATACAGAATGATATCCTCTTGTTTTACTTCCTGCAAAGGTTTTTCACCGTCATAAGCAAGCATCAGCGGCATGTGCATCTGTTCATTTCCCGGTGCTTTGATATTTCCTGTATACTTTTTATACGGACTTTTCGGTAATGCTGTACCGAAGAGGAATCCCATGAAACCCATTACAAAAAAACTCGCAAAGATCTGGAGGATCCCGTTTTTGAATTCTTTTTTAAAGATTCTCCAGACCCCCAGCAGCATACTCAGAATAGCAGCAATACCGGGCAATGCATTCAATGTGATCCATGTTGAAGGGAAAACGGGAAGAATAACAAGCAGCAGCCAGCAAAACAGGGAGAAAAGAACGGTAATGGCAGGAGCAAAATACCATCTGCCGTTGAGAAGTTTAAAAATGAGACTTTTGATCATGAATTATAAATTTATTTTTCTTATTGAGCAACCCGTTGTACTTACAATTGGTCGAGCAGTTTCTTTTTTTGTTCCGCGAATTCCTGTTCTGTAAGAATTCCTTTTTCGCGGAGGTTGCCAAGACTTTCCAGCAACCGGTAAACATCTTCTGAATCAGGTACGGCATTCCCGGAATTTCCGGAAACCGTAAGGCGGGTGAGAAGTGTGTTCACCGTGTTGCAGAAGCTTGCAGCATTATTTTTATTGTTGACCCTTTTAATAACAACCCTTGTATCCGCCTGGATGATGATGTCTCCATACAGCATCCCCTGTTCACAGCATAAAGGACTCATATTCTCATAACTGAAACGCTCCTCAAACGAATTGAACAGGTTATAGGATAAAAAGATCATCCGTTTATCGGTCGCTGTCAAAAGACCATGCTTTTTGCCCTTCCAGTTACCGGTAACGGCATGAATGATTTTCTCTTCAGGCTCCAGGATATGAGGCAGGCGTTCCATTTCCTTATTCATAAAGATCGTAACGATCGGCATCGGGATATTTCCCAGTTCGCTTTTAATCTGTAAAAGCCGGTGATTATACTTTTCGTTGTCTGTCATTGAGTACTACGGAATATTTATAATTTTTCAAGAAGTTTCTTTTTCTGGGTGGTGAACTCCTCTTCGGTAAGGACTCCGTTTTCCCTTAAAGCCGCCAGTTTTTCAAGCTGTTCAAGAATGGCTGCCGGCATTGCGGCGGCTTTTGCTTCATCCGTTTTCTGCTGATGGTTCGTATTGTATATTTTGTCAATAAAATCATAGAAAATTCCGGCATCCCGCTTATCACAGAAACATTCAAATTCCACGACTTTTGTATCCGTATGAAGCCTGATCACCGGGGATAAAAAATGATTTTTGAAACTTACTTTATGAATGGTCTCGTTCGGGTAATCATGGATTTTTGCCAGCTGGAACATTGATTTTGAAACTGAGATCATTCTTTTCGGGGTAACCAGCAGGATTCCGGCATCCATTGTTTTCACAAACTGAGCATCTGTAACTGCCAGAACAGGTTCATCGGTAGCCAGGAGATGAGGCAGCTCTTTGATTTCACCTTTGGCAAAGATGGAGAGATTCGCTTTGGCCAGCTTCAGCTGTTGCTTTATTTCCTTAAGTCTTCTTTTGTAGAACTGCGGAGGCAGGATTTCAGATCCGCCGGTGACGGAAGGTAAACGCTGTACAGTTTCCGGTACCGGAATTGTTGCCGGATGTACAGGAACCAGTTCCGGGGCACCGTTTTCCAGAAGGTTTCTGATATCATTGCTGCTGAAACGATCAAGATGTTCCAGCAATTCCTGATGTACACTGCTGGCTTTCTCCAGGCAGCTGTTGCACAGAAGATGGCTGTCCGAAAGCCTGTTCTCTCCCAGCATATGGTCTAAGGCAGTCAGTGCCTTCCCGCATATTACACAATAATCTTTCATGAGTTTTTACTTGTCAGATTGCAGAGGGTTTTCATATCATTATAGCCTGTCCAGGAGCTTCTTCTTCTGTCCGGCAAATTCTTCTTCTGTCAGGATCCCCATTTCCCGGAGCTTGCCCAGCTTCTCCAGCTGTTCAAAGATAGATTCGGGAGACTCTTTCTGGCGGTTCACGGAAGGCTGTACCGGAAGTGCCGGCGGAGTCTGAGGTACGGCAGACTCTGATACGGGCAGATTGTAAAAATTGTAAGAAGAGGCCTGGATCTGTGGCTTTTGCTGCTGTTGCGTCATAACGGGCCGCGGACTGCTCTCATTACGGTATAACTGCATGGCTGCCGAAAAATTTCTTCCGTCACTTTTATTATGCAGCTTGAATTCTGCAACGGTCCCGCTCTTCGTACTTATTTTCAGTGTAGAATACAGCAGGCTTTCGGAATGGTCTACCGATGCGATATCGCGGAACAGGTACTCATCCTTCTGGATGTTCCCGAAAAATTTCTTGTCGATAAAAACGACCCTGCTCTGGGTAGAAAAAATTAGTCCTTCAATCTTTCCGGGCATGGTTAAGCCTTCTGCAATTGCCGTTAATTTCTCATCTCTTTCCAGCACATGAACGAGCTCTTTGACCTCCGCATTGGCAAAAATACTGATTCTCGCATTCAGAGCGACGATCTGGTCCTGGATTTCATCCAGCCTGCTGACAGGGCCGCCAAAGCCAAAACTCGCGGCACTGCTTTTCGGACTAGCTGATGCCGGTGCGTCCGGTGAGGCTTCGGAGACGCCTAATTTGCCTTCAAGAATGATTCCCCGTATTTCAGGAAGAAACAACTGACCAAGATTACTTTCGACATCCCTGTTGATGGCTGTAGCCTGGTTAAGGCATTTATTGCACAGGACATGGCCGTCTGCCAGTTTATTTTCACCCAGCAGGGTATCCATGGAGGTTAAAGGTGTTCCGCACAATCCGCAAATGGTATTCATCGGTTATAGGTTTACATTTTACATTATTATTCTGTGAGCGTAATAGAAGATTCTAAATTACAAAAAAATGAGCGGATCTTCGGGACGCAGATCGTATAAATTGAGTGATGATCTTACTTCAGTTTGTTACTTCCTGATTCTTTCAGTGGATTTATGACTTCCGGGATCAAAACGGAGGTGTATACGGAATACATTTCCCAGCCTAATGATTCGTACAGAGGCTTGCCTTGTTCGGTGGCTACCAGCAGGCCGGCAGTAATTCCTTTGGATAAAGCAATGGATTCCAGGCTCTTCATCATCAGTGTGGCCAGTCCTTTCCGCTGGTGGTTGCTTTCGGTTCTGATCCTGTCATAAACGGCCAGCCCATCAATGATGATCAGTCTGCCGATAGCAGCCTGTTCCGTTTTGCGGTACCTGATGTTCACAATAAATGAATCAGGCTTATGCTCTGTTACATTAAGGGAGTAATCCGTTCCGATGCAGCCGGATGCAGTTGTCATAGGAACAGAACTTTTCATCATGTACCCCTGCGGCTGCGGTTGCCACCTTTCCGGAATCAGATCCCGGAATTCTTCATAGGAAGCACAGACTTTCAGATGAATCCATGGCTCATCAACCGATTGGGCAAGCCGGATGAAATCATTGTTCAGCTGTGGAAAGACATACCTTTCTTTCTGCGTCTCCTGTCCTACTTTCACTTTATATCCCGACTGCCATTGTTCCGGTAAAGGAAGGCCTCTTGATACAGACCAGCCTGTAAGCCATTTTTCTATCCATTCTCCGGAAACCTGATGCATCATCTGCCCAAAAATTCTTCCACGGAAACAGTTTTCTGCTCTCCTGCTTCCAGGTTTTTATAGGTTACGGTACCGTTTTTAATTTCTTCTTCTCCCAGAAACACCAGGTTCCTGATCCCTTTTTTCTCAGCATAGGTAAACTGCTTACCTAGCTTGGCATTTTCAGGATACAATTCTGCAGAAATCCCTTTTTCCCTCAGCTGCCTGATCAGTTGCAGGGCCTGCAGTGATTCATTGCCGCCGAAGTTGGCGAACAGGTATTCCATTTTGGAAGCTGCTTCGTCAGGGAACAGGCCGAGTTCTTCCATCACCAGATAAATCCTGTCGAGTCCGAAGGAAATCCCTATGCCCGGTATATTTTTTACGCCGAAAACTTCAGTCAGGTTATCATATCTTCCGCCACCGCCTATGGACCCCATCTTTGCATCGTTTGCTTTTACCTCAAAAATGGCCCCGGTGTAATAATCAAGCCCTCTGGCCAATGTAATGTCGAATACAAGACTTCCGGCATCTACCCCAAGCTGCAACGAATGGTTGATTACCAATTCAAGCTCCTCCACACCCTGCAGGCCTGTTTCGTTCCCGTTAAATTTTTCCTTCAGCTGCTGAAGGTTTTCAAGAGCGTTTTCAGACTGGGTGAACAGAAAATCCAATTTGCTAATGGATTCCTGATTGATTCCACGTTCCAAAAGTTCCTTTACCACTCCTTCTTTTCCTATTTTATCAAGCTTGTCCAAGGCTACGGTAAAATCAATAAGTTTATCGGCAATTCCCGCATATTCTGCCAGGCCGGAAAGGATTTTGCGGTTGTTGATATGAATGGTTACGGCAACTCCAAGCTCGGAGAATGATTTCAGGTACAGCTGAACCAGGTCTACTTCCTGTAAGAGGCTTTCACTTCCCACGACATCAGCGTCACACTGATAAAATTCCCTGAAACGGCCTCTTTGGGGCCGGTCTGCCCTCCAGACCGGCTGGATCTGGTACCGCTTAAAAGGAAAGGTGAGCTTATTATGATTCATCGCCACAAATCTTGCAAAAGGTACGGTAAGGTCATAACGGAGTGCCTTTTCCGAGATCTGGGAAGTCAGTTTCTGATGGTTTTTATTTTCCCAGTCATCCTGATTGACTTCGGCAGAAAAATCCCCTGAATTTAAAATCTTAAAAATCAGGCGGTCTCCTTCTTCGCCGTACTTTCCGGTAAGGGTGGAAAGATTTTCAAAACTCGGGGTTTCCAGAGGCTGGAACCCAAAAAGTTCAAAATTTTTCTGTAGTGTATTGATGATATATCTTCTTCTGGAAACTTCCAGTGCGGTAAAATCTCTTGTGCCTTTTGCTAAACCTGGTTTCATTGTCTAATTGAATGCTAGTGTATTACTGATATGCCTGCAAAAATAAGGATTTGAAAGGACTTTTTACTATTCTGCCAAAGATTTAGAGAGCATCAGAAAAGAATGCAGATGAATCATTCCGCACAGAATCATACGTGGAAGCATAGAAATTATGTTGTGACTTATCATTATCCTGCATGCCGTAGGGCAATAATCGAAGCGGCAATACCGCCTGCCAGCCGAATGAGAATGCACCATATTAAATTCTTCTGCATCACCCTGCTGATCCTTTCTTTGCCGGCCTGTACTGTAGGTTAGGAGAAAAATCTGTTTGTCAGCGAAAATCTGAGGTAAGAAAAGCAGGACGTAATCCGGGTAAAATCGTTATAATTTCAGGTCTTTCCCGATTCTCGGAATAAGACAATCAATACCAATCATAGTAAGACAAACGAAACTTTTACTCAAACAGGTAATGGTATACACGGTAAAAGCATAGGTCCGGACTATAGTTTCACCTGGTTATATCTTATTATACTTTTGATCTTAAACCATACGCCGGCAGGTAAAGTGGATCTGGCAGATTTTTACTGTATTTGGTTCATAAAACAGGTTATTCTCCGAAATATTCTTATTTCCGGCTGCTTAAAACGGTTGGGGATACAGATCAGAAAGCCGGAAGATCAGTTTCTTCCAGCTTTCTTCACCCTTTTTCGGTCACTTGTGTTTTTACCTTCATGCGGTTTCCAGGATTCCGAGAATCTCTTCGCCGTAATTTTCTATCTTATGTTTGCCAAAGCCTTTGATATCCAGCAGCTCTTCTTTTTTCGCGGGTTTGTACTTGGCTACCGAGAGAAGTTCTTTGTTGCTGGCGATAAAATACGTCGGCAGGTTCTGTTCTCTGGCCTTTTCAGATCTCCAGAGCTTCAATGCGTCAAGGATTTTTTCTTCATTAGGACTCAGCTCATCATTCTCTGCGGTGTATTTTACCGGTTTGTTTTCTTTCACCACAGGTAGGGCTGATTGATCTCCTGCCATCTTCAGCGCATCAAAATAAAGCACCACAGACCAGTAATTTTCGTCGTTCACATAAGCGGTTTCCACTTTTATGATTTCATTGGACTCCAGAAATGCGTCCAGTTTTCTCTGATCTTCATATAGAAAATCCTTTTGCAGCCTGATGCTGAAAACTTTTACTTTCATTTTCTCTGTTTTTACTTATTTGCCTCCCAGCAGCAGGATCTCCTCCACCCTGATTTCTGTGATATATCTTTTAACACCATCTTTGTCATCGTACGAGCGGTACGTCAGTTTTCCTTCTATAGCGATCTCTTTTCCTTTCGGAACATACTTCTGAAAGATCTCAGCCGTTTTTCCGAATGCGACAAGGGAGTGCCATTGTGTTTCTTCAACCTTTTCGCCTTTGGCATTGGTGTAGTGGTCACTGGTAGCGAGCGATACGCTTGCTTTTGGTGTTCCGCTGTCGAAAGTCATCATTTCAACTTCTTTTCCTGTGTGACCGATCAGTGTGATTCTGTTTCTTAGTGACATAACATTTAATTTTTAAGGTTAGTATTCAGATCCGGGACGTTCACTGTTTTCCCGATTCTCTGTTGCAAAGATTGGCAGACTTTACCCCCCGAATCGGTAGAAAATTATTTAAATCCGTTTGTAGTCGTTTGAAAACGAATAATAATTTTACAGTTGAAAAATGATCATCATATCATTCGGACCTTTACAAATGAAGGGTGAAAAGCATCATTCGAACGCACTGTCTTAAAACAATATCGTTTTCTCCTGAAATCCGGAAAATGGTTTTTCACAAGATAAAGTCAGTGTGCAGGTATATAAAATAATGTAAGACCAGGATCTTATTTCAGATTCTATCCGGAAATTTTGATTCCACCTTATATATCAGCAGGTTCAGCGGCTCTCTGATGTTTTGTGTTCCGAATAATCTCCCTGGTCTGAGAGCGTCATGGCTTTCACTCAGAAATAAACGGGCTTTTAGCATCCGTTGAAATGTATTCAGCTTTCAGATCTTCATCTTTTCCCAACAGATAATTCTGTATCTTTGATTCTATGAAAAAGAGGATCAGGCGGACATTGAGGATTTCGAAATACGTGATCTACCGGGAAACCCTGGTGGATTACAGGGAACATTTCTGGTCGTTTCTGGGAGCATTTTTCGGAATCGGGAGTATTGCTTTTATCCAGTCCCACATGCTATGGGCTTCGGAAAATATTTTTCTCATCGGATCCTTCGGGGCTTCCAGTGTACTGATTTACGGCGCTATTGAAAGTCCGCTCGCGCAGCCCAGGAACCTGATAGGCGGACATGTGATTTCTGCTCTTGTCGGCGTTACCGTTTTTAAAATTGTTCCGGATATCATCTGGCTGTCCGCTCCTCTTGCAGTAGCTTTTTCTATCGTACTGATGCAGTTTACCAAAACCATGCATCCGCCGGGCGGCGCCACGGCACTGATCGCCGTAAGCTCCACCGGAAAGATCCCGGCACTCGGCTACGGATATGTTTTTTCCCCTGTACTTACAGGTTGTATTATCCTGCTGATAACCGCTCTGGTCTTTAACAATATGACTCCCAACCGAAGTTATCCGGTCAGTAGCCGGTTGAAAAAGCTGATCAGGAAAAAAACACAATCAAATCATACACACAAAATGAAAAAAGATATCTTATGAATTGTCTAGAATGTGGTGAAAAAATTATCGGCAGGTCAGATAAGAAATTCTGTAATGATGCCTGCCGCAATGCTTATAATAACAAACAGAACAAAGACTCCAGCAACCTGATGCGTAACATCAACAATAGGTTACGTAAGAATTACAGGATCCTGACGGAAATCAATACCGACGGTAAGGCAAAGGTTACCCGTGCGAAACTTGATGGCTTGGGTTTTGATTTCGATTATTTTACCAATCTGAAAGTTTACAAAAACGGTTCCGAATACCGGTTTATTTATGATTATGGTTATAGACTTCTGGATGAAGATTTTATCCTGATTGTAAGGAAACAGTCGTAAACCGAGATCAACCCCAGCATTATGAAAGAAATTGTCCTGATTACCGGCGCCAACGGTCTAATTGCAAAAGAATTATCAAAACAGCTTACTCCGAAATACAGCGTCCGGTTCTTAACCCGGAAAAAGAAAAATGATCACGAGTTCGAATGGGATATAGCCAAAGGAACCCTGGATGAGCGGGCCCTTGAAAATGTTTCTCATATCATCCACCTTGCAGGTGCAGGCGTAGCTGAAAAACGGTGGACCGATGAGAGAAAGAAAGAGATCATCTCCAGCCGTGTGGATTCGGCCCGGCTTATTTTAAAAGCCCTGCAGAAGAACAGGCAGAACATCAGATCTTTTATATCTGCTTCAGGGATCAATTACTACGGTACCGAAACTACGGATAAAATATTTACAGAAGAGGATATGCCCGGCAACGATTTCCTCAGTGAAGTTACTGTGCTCTGGGAACGGGCTGCAGAAGAATTCAGAGATCAGCAGATTGCAGAACGGGTGGTGCAGCTGAGAACGGGCGTGGTCCTTTCCGAAAAGGAAGGCGCCCTGAAAAAGATGCTTCCTACCATACGGGCTGGTATCGGATCGCCGTTGGGAAGCGGAAAACAATATATGCCGTGGATCCATATCCGTGACATCTGTTCCATGTATCGGTTTGCCATGGAAAATACTGAAATTCACAGGGCTTTTAATGCTGTAGCTCCTGAGCATGCAACCAACAGGGAATTGACACAGACGGCAGCACAGGTTCTGAATAAACCGCTGTTCATGCCTAATGTTCCGGCTTTTGTCCTGAAAATAATCTTCGGTGAACTTTCAGTTGCGGTTCTGGAGGGTTCCAGGGCTTCTACTGAAAAAATACGGAATGCAGGTTTCAGGTTTGAGTTTCCTCACCTGAAGCCGGCACTCAGCGATTTACTACAGAAAAAATAACGATTACCGATACCTTAAAAAAATGCAGACATGCAGGTAAACATAGAAAAAACAGAAATCTTATCAGACAATTGGTACACCCTGAAGAAAGTAACCTTCAGTCTCCGGAAAAAAGACGGCAGCACGGAGCAGCAGAGCCGTGAAGCCTACGATCGCGGCAATGGTGCCGTTATCCTGATGTATGAAAAAAATTTACAAAGGGTGATCCTGACGCGTCAGTTCAGGCTCCCCACCTTTATCAACGGA
>NZ_CAJYMO010000352.1 GCF_913776365.1 uncultured Chryseobacterium sp.
GACCAAGTCAAATTTGTATGCCGCTTTAAAGAAGAGATATTATCCGGATGAACATAGGGTGTACCTCCCAAAGATGTACAGATCATTTACGACAGAATGCTGTTAATAATCTGCAAAATCTGCGCAATCTTCGAGCGATATCCATACTGCTGAATCATGCCAGTGGATTTACAGTGCATTTCCCGTTATGGTCATCTGCATTCCAAAATTTTATCTCCGATAAAATCTTTGCGCCCTTCCCCACACTGCATTCAGAAACCCTCTGCGCCCTGGCATTTTTCCAACAACCATTCACCGTAGAAAATTTTTTTCCCATATGGCGTATAATGTTACAAATTATTGATTATCGAAAAAAGCAGAGAGATGGATGGATGGGCTTGAAATAATTCCAAATATAGTGAAAATAAAATCCGGATGGGGATGTGGCCTTTGAAACAAAGGTGGAGAAGACATTATTTCCAGTAGCTCCACTGGCCTCCGTCATACACTGCGATGGAATTGCTTACCGTATCGTAGCACATCATGCCCGGGTACGGACTTTTTACGGAAGCATGCGGATTTTTAATGTGAGGCAGGACCAATGCTTTGTCGGAGGATTCCAGCACCAGTACACCGGAAGCACTGCTGCCTGCTGATCCTATAATCACGCCTGCACCGGCCTCACTGCCTGCTACAGGAATAAAGGATCCCGATGTTGCCTCATCCGTCATGTCTACCCACCTCCCGCTTTCATACATCCGGACTTTTTTGCTTAGCCTGTCGAAAAGAAAGGTGCCGTTCTGGGCATTCCCGGAAACAGGGGTCACTGTCCCGAAAACAGGAGTTGTTGCAACGGCCGGCAGAATAATGCCGCGGAAGTTGGCGGTTTCCGTATCGCCGGGAAGGTTACCAGCAGTCATACCGGCAAACTCCAGCAGGGAGCTGCTGCCTGAGACGGCAGTTTTCCCAATAGCAACCTGTGCTTTTATCATGCTTCCTGCCAGGAAGATCATTGCCATATAGTTTTTCATAAATTAAAATCCTTTTTTATCAGTCGTTGCAGCTGCGTTTGATGCAGTTCCAGCTGCTTCCGTTATAAAGTTTGATGCATTGGGCTTCACGGTCATAGATCACCATTCCCTTTACAGGGTTACTGATGGCATTTGAATTGGAAACCCTGGTTATTACCATTCCTTTTGCGGAAGATTCCAGTGCCAAGTGCCCGTTCGGAATACCTCCGCTGGCAATCCCCGGTCCCTGCGGCCATTTTCCGTATCGTGCGGAAAGCGTGGAAATTCCAAGATCCGTATATCCGTCCGGAGTGCCGGTAAGCCCCGGCTTCGTACAGTAATCCACTGCGGTAGTAAGGGTAGCCGTATTGCTGGTGAGCCCTGCAGTATCTTTTACCGTATAACTGACCGGAGATGCAGTACTGAAAAAATCCGTTGCCGGAGAAAACATCAGCAGTCCGGTATTATCCACCTGCCAGCTCCCCTGCCCAGCCATGGTGAATCCTTTAACAAAGCCGTTTACCATAGTAATGCCTGATGCGCCTGACGGCGGAACCAGATTGACAGAAGCCGGAACCAGCGCACCGGAATCCGGATCGGTATCATTTGCCAGGATGCTGATGGCTTTAGGAACATTCTTACCGACCGAAAGGTGATCGTTCACCGCAACCGGCGGCCGGTTGATCCCGAAATTATTGCCGGTAGAACTGCTGTTGCTGAGGGTAACATTCAGGCTCGGAGAAGTGCTTCCCGCAGTATTTCCCACCATCTGGTAACCGGAGGGAGGGCTTACCTGCACCCGGTAAGGCCCCTGATAAGTATTCGTATTGATATTGTCAAAATAATAAAATCCTGAAGCGTTGGTTACCGTGCTGAGGATCTCGACATTATTATTATAGAACTTTACCGGAACGTTCCCCATCCCCGTTCCGTCAGGTGTCCCTGCATTATGGTCATTGAAAACATTTCCCGTAATGCTGGCAGCAAAGGTGATGGACTCCTTGTTATAGGCGCCGATGAATGCCAGATCGGAAGTCCCGGAAAAGGACTGGATCAGCTTTATGGCCTTACTGTAATTGGTACTGGTGATACCGAACTCCGACCAGTCGGCGGCCAGGATGCGGATATCCCTTTCACAGCTGCTGGAAACGCCTGCATTATAAGTCGGCGGATTGGTATTGGCATTATAAAATTTCCAGCATGCCTTGCCTATGCTGGGAACATTGCTGAAGGCCACGGAATAGACATTTCCTACAATATTTCCGTTAATATCCTGAAAATAATAGGTGTCATTTTCTGCCGAAGGGCTTCCCATCTGGGTAAAAATAAGATCAGGCACGCCGTCACCGATCGAGGCCGGTACGATGCCCATCGTGTTAAGGCTGATGCTGGAGCCCTGCGGGATATTGAAAATAGCGGATCCGAGACCTAACCCGTTCAGTCCGTCTGAAAGGTACTCTACCATATTGTTGTTTACCGGCAAAGGAGAAACATTGCCGTCTCCGCCCAGCATTTTGCCTACTCCTATAAAAGTGTTGCTTCCGGGCGCAGGAATATTATAGATCGGCAGGGAAATGAAGGTTCCGGCCTGAAATGCCACTCCGGAGGCCGTCAGTTTACTGTCGTTCACTCCAGTACTGTAGGTAACAGGACTGTAAACGGTACCTGCCCCGTCGGCATCCCACCGGAACGCCAGCAGGTTATGGTGATTGTTGGGCTGTATGGTGCTGGAACTTTCCCAGAAACCGCCAAAATCTGAATAGATCTTGGAAACGGCGCGCTGGGCCTGAAAGCTTAACGGCAGACAAAGGATTGCCGGCACCAGCATTTTTCTTATCCTTGGGTTGATCATCTTTTCTGTACAAACCGCGAAAGTATCAAAAAAATGCAGAAAACGGACAGAACATAAATGCCAATTATCCTTTTATGATAAATGTCATGAATCCGATTTATTAAAATTAAATTAACATCCGTAATCGTTTACGGATAAGCATATAATGATCTTTAACTCCACTTTTGCCTCATAGAAAATATTTCCCAATATTATGAAGGTTTCGGTAATGCTGAAGTTCATCCGGATGAACAGCTTTGACCGTACCGGTTCTTTCAGAACTTTATGATGCCTTTATACTGAAAACGGAACCGGCTGCTGCAGCCGAAGTCCGGCAGATCATGCAGAACAAACCAGACGGGCAAATGTGCAGCTGAACAGCAGATAACAGGAAGGCTATCCCCTTTCTTGCTTTCATCATGTGCGGAAGCCGGTAACGGGGCTGCCCCGGGAAAAAGCCTTTCCGTGACGTTCATTTTCCGGATTTTATAGAGAATATATCCTATAATTTGTTACTTTGCAGCCACATCCTATACAACCTTAT
>NZ_CAJYMO010000353.1 GCF_913776365.1 uncultured Chryseobacterium sp.
AGTGGAGTGATCGCCAGCTGTGCCACCGACTATGATGTGCATGAAAGCCGCCGGTACAGGGTAAATTGCAAAACAGGATGGATAGATATCGACCAGGCCTACGCGTACAAAGGCCAGCGGCTGAAAACCTCCAGGGCCGATGGCAAAATGAAGCGCAGCGAAGAAATTATGCTGGCTGAAAACAACCAGTTTGCCGAAGAAATGGATCATTTCTCCGACTGCATCATGAATAATAAAAAGCCCTTTACGCCAGGAGAGGAAGGCCTGCAGGACCATATCATTATGGAAGCCATCTACGAATCCGCCAAAGAAGGAAAACCGGTGAAGATCAACGGTCTTGCTTCCGTAAACAACTGGAAGGGACCCGAGCCGGAATCCATGTAATTTACAGGTTGACTATTTAGGATAGTATAGGTATGAAGCAACAGCCTTGTGCTTATATTTATAATGAAACAGCATTTCAGGATGCTGTTTTTTATATGAACGGAGGTAAGGTCAGTCCGGATCATCAGATGGATCATCATTACTTTTATACGCAAAGAAAAAGCGGAAAGAATAGGATATGACATACTCTCAGATGATTCAGACAGTATTTGACAGTGCGGGAGGATTCAAATTTCAGGCAGGCTTTTGTTTAAGAGAGAAATACAGAGCCATCTGACAGGGTAAGCTTAAATTCCCCTATTTAGATAAAAACTTTTGGACTTCAGCCTGCCTTTTGCAGTCTGTAACTGCCTGATGTTTCGGATTTGCCTTGCCATATTGCCGGAATACAGGCTGATGTCCTTCAGAAATCATATCCGGTTTCATACTCAGGTACAGTACCGCCGCTGAAGAAGCGGTGGTTTCTCCAAAGTTGGTTCCCATAGTTGATGCCGGCCCGGAATCTGTAATTTAAATTTCCTGCGAAATTCGTTCTTAAACCATAGTCGGGATCAAGTGGATCTGATCAAATAAATGAACATCATTCCCGTTGGAAATGGCAAACCAGTCCGGGATATAGCGTACTTCCAGTCCAGGGTAGCTGGCAGCATTGTTCTCTGTATTCCTGTTATTATCGCTTTGTCTTGCAATATTAAATAAAATTCAGGCTGAAGGATAATCGCCGGATAAACGGCAAATCCGGTTTTGGCATACAGATCTCCGCCCCGGACGATGAAAGGCCGGCCTCTGCCCGTAAGGTCATTTTACCGGTGATACTGACCTCATGTAAAGATCGGTCCTGAATCATCCTGCCTGTGTCCCAAGATATTTCCCTGTACATCCGCATGCTGCGCCTTGCCTGTGAACGGCAGGGCACAAGCAGTAAATTAGATATCGAACTGAAGATGATTGCCTGTTATTTTGGGATTTTCCAGAAAACCTCAGGATCTGAAGTATGATAGGTGATAATTGTTGTTTCTTTTCCCTGATGCGTCTCGAACATACCACTGAAAACAGCGGTAGAATTTTCAGGAATCAGTTCTGCATATTTCATAATTTTTCCGGGAGTGCGCGTTTCGCTGTTAAACTCACTGTGCAACAGACTGATAAAGCGGTACAGATGTTCGGTCATAAATTCATCAATGTAGTAGGCAGTGCTGATTTTTCATGATGGTAATTCGCCTTGCTGTTCAGAAAAACCGGCTTTTTAAAGATGATCCGTTTCCTTACTTCTTCTATTCCCAGCAAATTACCGTTTTCGTTATAGAGAACAGCATTGTACTGAGGATCTGCCCAGATCCATTTGCCAAGTGAGGGAATGTAAACGCTGTTAATGACATGGCCTCCGTTGGGATGGTCCGCGTCCGCAGGGAAACAAATGACAATGCGGGATATAAAACCCATTGACAGGAAGATTTCATTCATGGCTATCGCCAGAGGGTAGCAGCCCTGTGCAAGTCCGTTCCTGCTGTAGGTATCGATAATATTCTGTGCATTGAGCACAGGAAGATTGTCTTCATCTTCATGAGGGACCGCATCATGCATCCATTGTAAAAGGTTGATGACTTTACTGAGGTCTGGTCCTTTTCCTGCAACCTGTTCCAGATGATATCTCTGCCTCAGGTCAGTCAGGTACTGGTTCTCAGGCCGCTGATAGGTAAAATCAGGAAATCCCTGCGGCTGATTCCTGGCGTAGGTGCTTTCAGCCAGCAGCAGTCTGTACCTTCCGGTATCCGCTTGATGATCATCTTGTGCATAATGAAAGATAGAGAGGCAGGAGAAAAATAGGCAAATCCATCTCATACATAGACTGTTTTGGTACTCAAAAAATTGAATGATGATCTGATTTTCAGCTCAGAAATCTTTTTTTCCATGTGCCCAGCGTATTCCTGCTGATGTTGAAATGTCTTGCCACCGATACATTATTCAGGTTATGCTTTTTCTGATAGTCCAGGATTTCAAAAATAGCGGTGCGGTCATAGGATTTATATTTCTGGTTGGCATTTCTGTTATTGCCTGAAGAAATCAGCTTATTCAGCCGGATGACATCCATTACGCTGAATTCATTTTTGTCAAGGATCGTATGGCACTTGGGCAGGTAATCAGGATATTTATCCATGATCATTTCGGTATAGATTCTTTTATAATCGGGAGTTGTTTTTTTCATATGCTTATTGTATTGTTTTGTATTCTTTTCTTACTTTTACGGCAATACCATTCTCAAAATATACAGCCAGATAGTATTTTTTATGGTTTGTACTATTGATATTCAGGGCGTAGGTCCAGCGGTTCACCATATGAGAGCAGGACTCATTCCTGCCGAGCATGGCTTCTACTTCTTCAGCCTCTTTTCCCCTGATAAGGTCTGTTTTCAGAAGTTCCTTGATGTAATTTCCCCTCCTGGCAGGTTGGGTTTTCCATAGATAGCTGTTAAATTTTTTTGCGGAAAATAAGTGGAATAGGGTGGATATTATTTCCATGAGTAACGTATTTCGAAATGTTCAACCAATTCTTCAGAAAAATAGAGTACCAGAACCCTTTTTCTGCCCAGCCAGCTTCTTTTCAGTTGATAAGTCCATACCGGAGCGGGATGATGGTTGCATTCGTTTCCCATTTCCTGTATGATTTCTTTTTTTGTCTTGCCCAGAAGATGGATATAACTTGTCATTGTATGTTTTTATTAAATTGAAATAAAGCTGTTGCCGCATCGATATCCGCTACTGCTGCAGATCATGGTGCCGCATCTGTTCTCAGCATCGGAAAGGCTACGGATCTATTTCTCAATTTCCGTTCTTTTGGAAATCCATTTATAGAGCGTGGTTTTGGGAATCCGGTATTCATCAATTACCTGAAGCTTTGTTTTTGTCTTCTTTTCAATGAGCTCCAGAATGTAATCAATGAGCTCCTGGCTGTAAATATTTTTACGGAACTGCGGCATGCTGCTGCCCCTCTTCTTACCGGTACCGGGGTTCTTATTGTGTTCGGGGGAATAAAGGATGAGATGGTGGCTGTAGAGCCGGAAGAAATCATAATCCAGAATTTTACACCATCTCAGCGTTAGCTTGGTGTCAAGGCTTTCGGCCTGGTACATTTTTTCAAGCTCCTCTTCGGTACAGTTCAGGAAATTGGTAAGCCGGCGAGATGAAATATCAAGTTCACGGGTACGTTTTCTGAGAAGCTTACCTAAGTGAAAATTTTTAAAATCCATAAGATACAATTTTATTTAATCATTTGTTAATTCTGAAAAGACAGGTTCCGCATCCCTTTATCCGGTTGCACAATTCTCACGAGCCGGAAGTGGATACAGCTGATAGACACCCCTGCTAAAATCCCAACTTGGTTATATAAAGTGAAATGCTCTATGCCAGAAGTGAAAGTTTCTCTTCTGCATTTGAAAAGAGCATCAGCCCTTATAAATCCTTTTCAAAAATATTGATTATGATTATTTTTATAAAATTTTTTCCGTATCAATTCTTATACAAAATTATAAAACCTTTAAGATAATAGCTGATAAATCGTATTATTTGCAAACAATGAGATGCTTGTGTGATAATTCATCATCGGTTGATTTGCTGGTTTGTATCAATGCGTGTTTGATGGAATAGATGATCTGAAAATTCTGTATGTGAGTTATTATCTACAATTCTTTGGTACCTCGCTTCAGCCGGCTTGGTTATAGCTTCTTACATGACGAATGAGAATTGCAACATCAGACAGGCCCGGCCTTCTGATACATAGAAGGTTCTTGATAGATAAATACTTATAAAAACCCGGCTGCAGGCATAAAACCCGGAGCCGGGAAAAAAATAATCGGAAATGGATGTTTTATCTTCTGCACTTTTGGTAAGTGCTCTGTGCAGACCGATACTGACTGTTCCGCATCAGGTTGAGACCATCCCGATATCGCATCAGGCTTACTTTGTTAATGACAACTATCGGATCGGGAGTGTGTACTACGCTGTAAAGGATGACGCTACAGTGCGGTAAAGATGGCCTTTACAATACGGTAAACAGGTTATATACCGTACGGTAGGAACAGGCTTTCCCTTACTGAACCGTTAATATTTTATCAAGAGTAGCAGTACGGGGTTCATTGAGAAGTTTTCCGGACGAATGTTGTGTCACCACTTCAATGCGGTAGGTGCCGGAAGGAAGATCGGGGATGACCACAATGAGTTCGGACGGATTGTTCATCACCATATCACTGGCTTCCACCGGAATCCTGGATTGGCTGGCAGCATCTATGAAAAATACGCCTACGGACGGATCGTTTCCGGAAACCTTGATTTTGCTTCCTTTGACCCTGAGGTTTTTCCCCGGAGTCAGCAGGTCATTTACCGTACCGCTCCTGATGTCTTTTACTTCAAGGATGATAGCGGCACTTTCCGCTACGCCCAGGATGCTGACTTCGATGCCGGGGATTTCAGCCCTTAGTTTTTCTCCCTGGTTGAACTGAAAGAGGATACTGTGCTTCTTGGTGTCATAGGCTTCCGTGGCGGAGTTGAGGACTCCGCGGATCTGGGTATTGGCAGTGAAGTATCCGGTATTGACGGAATAGCCGTCGCAGAGCTGGTAGGCCATCTCTTTCAGGAAAAGCTCTACGGCATGTTCCATGGCCGGAGCCGATACATCGGCACCGCCTCTCCGCACGGCAGTCTCACAGATCTGCTTTACGTTCAGCGAGCGCTCACTCACGGTACGGGCGATAAAATCGTTGGGATCGGGGGTCAGCACATTATCATACAGATAAGCTTTGATTTTGTGTAATACGGACATAAGATAAAAATGTTTATAGGGTTTAAGTTCCGGCAGGACGATCCTGCCGTATGGTTATGTTTTTTTACTAGAGATCTTCTTCTCAGTCCACCTCATGGTTTTCGGTGTATCCTTTTTCACTTACGGAAATCTTCCCGCCCTGGGAGCAGGTGCAGAAGCTCTGTTGGGTAAGAATTTTCATCCCGTTGATGGTATCCTTGGAGGAGGTATTCATCCATGCACCAATCTCGGGCTTACAGTTTTTCTGAGTCACACTGCACATCCCGAATGCCGGGATGTTCACTTCAGCTTCTTTATCTTTTTCGGTAGCAATCAGTTTATTGTCGGCTTTGCAGAATTGCTGGCTGGTAACGGAAAGCCTGGCAGGGGAAGCTCCTTTATCGCAGCTCAGCTGCGCCTGTTCTGTTATTTTTGCGGGCATAGGATATTTTTTAAGGATTTTTACAGGTGTTGCTCTTATACCGGAGGGTATTTCTCATCATCCGGAAAGGTTTCCCTTGCAGGTTACGGATGGTCATAAGTATTCAGACAGACCTGCTTTCTGCCATTTTGCAGGTTTAGGACTGTTTTTCTTTTTCATAGACCAGTTCACGCGGTCTGCCGGGATGCTGGAGGATAATCCGTTCAAGGACTCCGTTGCTGCCGTTAAGGATCATAAGGAAGGTTCCCGATTTGTCTTGATAGGTTCCTTTGAAATGAATGATGTAATAAAATTCTTTAAGGTGGCGGTCTCTGTATCTTTCGATACAGGTGTCATCAGAGAGAAGATCGATCTTATGATCAAAACAGACTTCCAGGACCTGATGCGGGGTAAAATGAAAGCCTTCCTCTTCATCTTCGGCAGATTGTAATTTTCCGTTATCATCAAAGATATACCGGATCCCCACCACAGCTCCTCCGTTACGGAAGGTCACCCATTTACATTTGATGATGCCTGTGGGTCCATACTCTTTATACACCGAAAAACAACTGCCTGAACGGGTACTGAGCGAAACGAACCAGCTTCCCTGGGCTCCTGCAGTACATTCGATAGCCATAATGTTCTTAATTTTCTCGGTTTTGGGCGAACCTTCGCTGTTGCCGGCATAGAATTCCCGGATATTGAAGTGTTCTGTTCTGTTGTGAATCAGCTGGGTAAAATCTTCTGGTTTCATAGATAGAAGGTGATTTTTATGGGTGACTACTATTTTTCAAAGGGCAGCAAAGCCCGTCTGTATGATGGCTGTTGTTACTCCTCCGGAATATGCGGAGTTCAGCAGTCTCTTCAGCATCTTCTGCTGGGGATTACCGTCTTCTGACAGCCCTTGCATGCCGTTGCATGATTTTCCACTGCCAATGAAAAGTAGCGATCCGGGAGATGTTTTCATCCGGATAATCCATCACATTATCCGTCTTTCCTGCTTTGAATATGAACTTATTGTCCATATCGAAGGTATGCTGTAATCCCAGGCAGTGCATCAGCTCATGGGCAATCACGCCAGCATCATATGATTTAAAGATAATAGCAATGTCCTTTTCAGGATGAGCGTTGCTTTCACTGGGAGAAATTCCCTGCAGGACTTCAGAGTCATGGGTAAACAGCTGATCGATAAAAAATACTTTTTTAATACCGGAAAAATTCATCCCGGGATAAGCGGCCTGCAGCTGCCGGTCCAGCAAGTCCCGTAATTTCTGTGTTCCGCGAAAAGATTCTCCCGCATTGTCGGAGTACAGTACGTACTGTGCCGGAAAAGAGTAGTTTTCAATTTGCATCGCTTCTTTCCAGATGATATTGAAAATTTCATTGAAAGCAGTCTTTCCATTAGGGACCGTTCCTCTGCCTCTTCCCGCATCCTCACTCATGTCCAGCATAAGGGATCTCATGAAAACAGGCGTAATGTAGGCTTGCCTGAATAATTGCCGGATGCGGAGTTCATCAGCAATATTCCGGGTATTCATTCCCGATTTACCATCCCCTATATCCGTAATAACATGTACAAAAATAACAGGTACTTCGTAAGTAGTCTGGTTTGCTTTAATTTTGAGTCCACCTGCTATTTTTTTATGGCTTTTAAAGGTTCCCGGGTATATTGCATTTACTTTAATGGTGCTGTCTGTGGAAAATGCTCTGCGGCAGGTAACTGTCAGGGGAACGGTATGGTTTCCTTCCGCCATCGGAAAGGGCGGATGGACGATCTCGAACTTGGATTGATCATATTCAAGTTCAATACTGACCGGCACCTCACGGATATCGATCATCATGTTAAGCACTGCAGAAGAGAGATGCCGGGTAACAGGATCAGGAGGATACAGCGTAAGATAAGGTAAAGCATAAGAGCGGGACTGTACCGAGCCGTCCGGAAAAGTATGGTTATACACATAATGGGAAAAACTGGAGATCAGTTTCTGGTATTTTGTGGGATCCGGTACAAAATCATCATTGTCTATTCTTCCAACAATGTCAAGATAGTCTGAATCACCGGGCATACCTGTGTCTTTAGCCCTTATCCAGTCAAAACCGAAGCCTCTGCCGTTCCAGGTTTTTTGTGGCCTGAAGTTGACGATGCACCTTCCGTCCATTTTCTTTTCCAGGGGATTGTAATCCCTCGGGATATTGGAGTGGCTGTTTCCGTCTTTTCCCAGCACGTGGGTGGAGCCTTTGCTGTTGACGGTGGTCTGCTGATCGGAGTGGATCATCAGGCTTTCCATGCCGGCTATGTTTGTCATCCTTCCCTGGATGGTGGTTTCCTCTTCGGACAGAAGGCTGGTCTTGCCGCTCTGGATGTCCAGGTGCACGGGTACCGACATTTCCATCAGCGGGGTGGAGAATACCGCTCCCGACATGATGTGGAAAGCCGCCAGATTGCCCGACATGAACTCCATGCTGTTGCCGGTTTTTACTTCCAGGTTTTTGCCGGAGCTCATGATGATGTCCTTTCCGGCACTGAACTCCATATTGCCCGGTGCCGTCAGGCGGATGTTCCCTTTCCCGTCCATGAAATAGCTGTTCCCGCTGGGGTCTTCAATGGTCAGGCTTTTATCCAGGTCATTCATCAGGACCCTGATTCCGCTCCGGGTCTGGATGGATTTGAGGTGGTTGGCGGTGCCTCCTCCGCGTCCGTTTTTCCCGTGGAACATTCCGCCCATGGCAAAGGGGAAATCAGGATGGTGGTATTCAAAGCCTACCATTACCTGGTCTCCGACCTCGGGAACGGCTACAAACCCGCGGTTCTGCTGTACGGCGCCGGTTCCCCCGGCGTCGGGGCTCATCATGCGGATGAAGTGGGTGGAGGCATTTGCGTCCTGCCACTGGAACCGGACCCGGATCCTTCCCTGGCTTTGGGGATCGGTGTTGGAAACAACGGTAGCCACCTGCGGGTCGGCTTTGGGATCGTTGAATTCCGGTCTGGGCAGAAATCCGGTTCCCTCGGCAATAGCCTTGAATGATCCCTTGTAGTTTCCCAGGGCATCCACTTCGTGGGAAATTTCGGTGACCATGATTCGGGTGAAATAGGAAGTGGTATTGGAATGCGGCTGCCTCATTTCCAGATCGGCCACGGATCCCGGGTAGAGGAAAGGGATCATGGTTTCCCCGGACACGGTGAAGACTTCAGTTGCCGCGCTGCCGCGGGAACTTTGCTGCGAGTGGTCTACATCGAGTTCCATATTGGCGTTGAGCGGTACGGGGACCTGTGACTTCGTTGTGAAGATGTTTTTATTAAGCTCGTAAGCCTGTGCGGCCGTCTCTCCGGGATGCTTCACCGTGTGGTCAATGCCTTTCATCTTTTGGTCGGTACTGCTGTTATAGCCGAAGAAGGCAGGTTTTGTATAGACCGTATTGAGCTCTACGCTTACTTTACTGACGCTGCTTCCATAAGTGAGAGTCA
>NZ_CAJYMO010000354.1 GCF_913776365.1 uncultured Chryseobacterium sp.
ATGAAGTTTTGATCGGTAAAGTTTCTATTCCGGTCGGCCGGAGTTTCCGGGAAGCATTTGACGGTTTTGCCCGGCTGTTTTCGGCGAAAAGGTTGCTTTAAAGTAACAGGCGGTTTATGGGCTGGAAAAGGGAAGCCGGATGCGGGAAGTTTTTGTGTCAATGGTCAATTCCTTCGGGGGTCAATGGTTAATTTTTATTATTTAAATTCACTTGCGGAGCAGAATTCACCGTTCACATCAATTATACGAACCTCTGAACTCCAGCGGCGAAAGGCCTGTCCGGAGCCTGAACATCTTACTGAACGACTGCGCGTGTTCAAAGCCCAGCTCATAAGCGATCTCTGCTACCGTTAAACCGGTTCCGATCAGTTTTTCCTTTGCTTTTTCGATAAGTTTCATGTGGATGTGCTGCTGGGTATTGAATCCGGTAACCGAACGGAGCATATCCCCGAGATAACGCGGTGAAACTTTCAACTGATCCGACAGGTATTTTACGGTAGGGAGTCCTTCGATGACGGCTTTTTCCGAATTGAAATACGCATCGAGCACCGTTTCCATTTTGCTCAGCAAATCGTTGTTGATGATTTTACGGGTAATGAACTGCCTTTTGTAGAACCGTTGGCTGTAGGTCAGCAGAAGCTCTACCTGGGAGATCAGCACATCCTGGCTCAGGTCATCGATCGATGTTTTCAGTTCGTCGTTGATCGTACCGGCAATATTGGTGATGATATTTTTCTCTTTGTCCGAAAGGTAAAGCGCTTCATTAATCGAGTAGGTGAAGAAGCCGTACGTTTTGATTTTACGCTCCAACGGATAGCCCCGGAAAAAGTCAGGATGAATCAGCAGGGTAAAACCGGCGGGGTCTCCTGAAGATGAGATGCCGGCCAGAGACTGTCCGGGTAAGGTAAAGCACATGCCGGCCTCATTAAAATCGTAGGTGGTCTGGCCGTATCTCATCCGGCATCCCGAAGAATCATTGTAGGTAATGTGATAAAAATCCATCACAAAATCAAACGACAGCATCTCATGGGTAATGGCGGCTTCCCGATAATCCAGCAAGCTGATTAAAGGATGTGCCGGCTTGGGCAGGTTCAGGGCGTGCTGCATTTCGGAAAGCGTCCGGAAATGCCTGGGATGATGAATTTCTCTGGATTTCATAATTTCAAATGTACATAAAAATCCAACGGCCGGAATCGTGGCCGCCGGATTTCTTTGGAGGGCTTAAATAATGTGAACTCCCGGTACCAACCGGACTGACAGAATGGGAGAGGGAAGCTGGTGCCTGGAGCATCTTAGGTTACGATTGCCGGGAATTTTGAATATCAACTGATTTTTCACTAATGTAAAGTCTTTCAGGTGTTCACTTTTCTTTTAATTCCATTAAATCGCTTAAAAATAAATAGTTACCGTCGAATTCACATTAAGCTAAAACCTTTAAAATTTCCACTTTTTCTCTTGTTTCCTTAGGTCGCTAAAATAATCCATAATTTCCTTATGCTGCTATATTTAAGATTTTAAATAAGAGATCTGCCGCCATTCAGCATTTCGAAAATTCCCTCGCGGAAGGCCTCGTCGCCAACTTCGAGGCGGTGTGTGTACATCGCGATGGCATCTTCACCGCAGACGTACCTCAGTTTCTTTGAGCCATCGGTAGCCGCTCCGTAAACCACCTCGGCAATCTGTTCGGGGGTTGTCATGTTTTCCTGCTGCATGACCGCCGCTACAAATTTATTCAGCAGGGAATCGTAGGCAGGATGGGAAACCACCGGGGATTTGTTCATGATTTCCGTAGATACCATACCGGGTTCAATGGTTTTGATCCCGATATTGAATTCGGAGAGTTCGTAGGACAGGCTTTCACTCCATCCCTCGATGGCCCATTTGCTGGCATCATACATCGATCCCATTGGGAATCCTGCCAGGCCTGCAGACGAACCGGTCGTAATAAACAATCCGTGGCCTCTTTCCCTGAAATACGGGATAAAGGCTTTGGTTACCCGAACGACGCCAAAGAAATTGGTTTCCATCTGGGCACGGATCTCTTAGTCGGACACGGCTTCCAAAGCACCCATCAGCGCATAGCCCGCATTATTGAAAACCACGTCCACTTCATGTTCCTGCAGAATATTCTGTACCGTTTCCTGTATCTCCTGCGGTACGGTTACATCCAGTTTCAGCAGGGTAATCTTGCCGATCGTGTTGAGTTCCGTTTCTTTTTCCGGTGTACGCATCGTAGCGATGACGTTCCAGCCTTTTGATGCGAATAACCTGGCGGTTGCTTTTCCGATTCCGGAAGAAGCTCCGGTAATGAAAATGGTCTGATTCATAATTTTTAAGATTTAATACCGCAAAGGTATCTTACCGGCCAGGCATGGGAGAAGCCTAAATGGTAATTGTCGTAGCCAAAATGGCGATGTGGTGTTTTGTACAAAATGAGGACAGGAGGAAACGGATCAATTGATATTGTTTTTGCATAGCATGAAATATTGAATTCTTACCAGCTAACCGGCTGTAGAAGCATCAGTTTTTTTGAAACAGACTTCCGGCAAGATAATTTTTATTTCCTGGTTCGTATTTTCTTTCATCCAGTAAACGATAAAGTTTACTTTTACCGTTTTTAATTCGTATGACTGTTGTTTCAGGGTTTCTATTTTTTCGATAAAACGCTGAGAGAATTGCAGAACAGGCTGGTGGCGGGAATTCATACAAATATTTCCATGAAAAATTAGCAAATCACCGCAGATAAGCCCCGGAATCAGGTGTTGGCTGTTAAGAAAAAAGTCCAGATAGACATCCTGATACGTAAGGTGCATGGCTAACTCGTCCGGCTGGGAATATGTTTCTTTATTATGGATCCTGATCAGGTTTTCAATAAAAAAATGATCCAGAAATGGAGCATCCGTATGGATGGTTAAGTTGTTTTTTGCTCTGGTCATGGCTACATATAATTGCCTCTTGGCCTCATCTGTTGAGAGGCTGAAATTCTCAAGCAGCATGAAAACGTTGTCGAATTCCCTTCCCTTGCTTTTATGAATGGTGGAAACAAAAACCGTTTCACCGTTGGTATTAAAAAAATCTTCCAGCTTTGATTCCCTGATAAATGCATCCAGATCGGATTTATATTTTCTCTTTGTATTGATCGCTTCAAATTCTTTAATGATGTTGATACAGATCTCTAATTTATTACTGCTGTGAAATTTATTTTTTACCTCCTGTTTGGCGGAATCCCAGACTTCATCGCTGATGGTAAAAGCATCACTGTATAAATTCAACCGGTTCAGAAAAAATCTGACTTCCGAAAGGTTATATAAATTAAAATTGTCATTGGTCTGGATCAGTTTTGCCGGTATTTTATTTTTTAAAAGCAAGCCGGTAATCTGCAAAGCTTCATGGTTGGTCTTCGTTAGTACGCAGACCGTGCCGGACAGACCGGTATGAAGCAGGTCTTCAATCAGAGAGACAATGAGATTTCTATTTTTGTAATTAACGATTTTTATTTTTCCGTTATCATTTTGCACGGGTACGATCGGGGTACTTTTCAGTCGGTGAGGGATCTGCTTTACAAATTCATTTGCTAAGGCTACCAGGTTGTTTTTACTTCTGTAATTTTCAACCAGTTCGTGCTTTACGGCATTGTTGTTTGAAATAAATGCTTCCAGATATTTTGAGCTGGATCCTCTGAATTCATAAACATTCTGATCGTCATCGCCTACTGCAATCACACGCATCTCTTCATTCTGTTCCATCAGTGTATTGATAAGCAGGTATTCATCCTCATTCATATCCTGGGCTTCATCAATCACCAAAACGGTTTTGGTGATCCTGCTGGCTTCCACTTCACCATTTCTTATTTTCTCGATCGTCTTTTTAATAATCAGATCTGATTTTTCCAGGTTTCCCACTTTACCCAATAAATCAAAACAATACGAATGAAAAGTCTTTATCTCCACATATTGCGCTGCATTCCCGATCAGTCGGATCAGCCGCTTTTTAAATTCTGTTGCCGCCGCCCTGGAAAACGTAATCATCAGCAACTGTTCCTGTTTCACATCTTCCATTAAAAGCAGAGCGGCCAATTTATGAACAAGGACCCGGGTTTTTCCGCTTCCCGGTCCCGCCGCTACCACAATATGCTGTGCTTCCTTATCATGGATAATTTTGAGTTGGGTAGGGGAGAGTTCTCCGAAAAGCTGTCTGAACTTTGCCGGTGTAAGATTACGGCAGATCTCCTGCTGCCGGCTGCCTTTAAAGTATTTACTGAGAAAAGATGAATAATTTAACTGAAAGTAATCTTCTACAAACTGTAATGCATGCTGATAATCGGTAATCATCTTCTTCGCATATTCTCCGACAATATGAATTTGCTGGACTTTATTTTCATAAAACTGATGCAGCCTCTGATAGTCATCCTTTGTATACCTTTTATTGTTGTTCTGTTCTGTACGTTCGATGGTCAGCCTGTTATAGATCACCATAAAGCCGCCCTCGATTTTTATCGCTTCAATTCTTGATAAATAAAACAGGGTATCTTCGACATCTTCCAGGACTATATCCCTTTTAAACAGATTCGGGCTGTTTTCGTAAGCAGATTTAAGTTCGTGAACGGAAAATTCCACCAGTACTTCCTGTTTGCCTGCGTCATCTTCTGAAGTTTCCGAAAGGCTTTTTTCATACAGGAAATCAACAATAAAACCGGCCAGTTCATGCCTTTTTTCAAGCTTGTCTTTTAAAAGTTCCGTGGGATACAAAGCAGCAAGGGCCAAATGGTTTTTAGAATATTCCATACTGCGTCTTTTGATCCAGTTTTTGATCGACCAAAAGTTAAAGACTGTTTTTATCCGTTGCGTGCTGCTGTTTGAACATCCTGCCTGTTCCGCTTTTTCATTAAGTTCCTTGATGTGGAAAATTTTTTCCTGTTGTTCGACAAAAGAGAGCAGGAACTTTTCAATTTTACAGAAAGTCTCCAGAATACTGAGGGAGCGGTTTTTATTTTCTCCTTTTTTTATAAAAGCGGAAAGGTCTTTGGTATCGGCTAAGATTCTTTCTTCGCGTAGAAGATTGATGATATTGATTACTTCCTCCTTCACGATACCCAAATGGTCGCTGATATAATCGACCCTCGATTCTGCCGTTTCTTCGTTTGTCTGCTTCCTGCTTTTGCTCGAAAAAAGCTTCTTGATGATCCTGATGCCTTTCTCTTTCTGCTTCTCCGTAAATCTTGCGGATCGATTGATTTTGTCGATGGCTTCCTGGGCGTTTTTGGTTAAAATACTGTTGGCAAAAACCCTCGGCATATTCTGTCCTCTTTTAAGGTATCCGGCATCTTCCAAGGCTGCAATAGCAGTTGTTACTCTCGTTTCGATCTGCATGATATTATCGTCCCAACCTGCTTTTCTGGCAATTTCCAATGCAGAATGGGAAACCGTGTACCGGAATTTGGTAATGGCTTTAATGGCCTGCCAAACCTGCTGTATTTCCTTAATGGAGAGTTTGGTCTGATTTTGCAGGATAAAGTGTTTGCCAAGATCTTCTTCGTTAAACAGCACATAGCATTCGGCAACGATATTTTCATCTCTCCCGGCTCTTCCCGCTTCCTGGACATAGTTTTCAAGCGAATCCGAAATTTCGTAATGAATCACCACACCCACATCTTTTTTATCTACGCCCATTCCGAAAGCAGACGTGGCCACCATAATCTGTGTTTTACCGCTGATAAAGGAATTCTGGTTTTCAGATTTTTCCTGCTTGTCCATTTTTCCATGATATGGCTTTGCATCAAAACCGTCCCTGGTTAATCTTTCTGCAAGCAGGTAAGCTTTCCTTGTCCGGGAAACGTAGATAATAACCGGGCAGTTTTTCTCCTCTATCAGATCGCGGACGGCCTGGTATTTTTCTTCTTCATCAGCTTTCTCAAAAACTTTGTACCGGAGATTCGTCCTTGATGCTTTTGATGTGAATAATTCAAGGTCAAGATCCAGTTTTTCCCTGAAGTAAGTCCGGATATCTTCTATTACTTTTTGTTTTGCCGTAGCGGTAAAACAGGAAACGGGTATGCGGTAATCGAGGTTTTTCTTTTCCTGGATGGATTTGATAAAATCACCTATATAAAGATAATCAACTCTGAAATCCTGTCCCCATGATGAAAAGCAATGCGCTTCATCGATGACGAAACGGATGATCTTTCTTCCCAGCATCAGTCGCTCGATGCTTTTCGAACGCAGTGATTCCGGAGAGATGTACAGAAGGGAAGCGGATCCGTCTTCCACCCTTTCAAATGATCTGGCCCTTTCGATAGGGTCGAGTAATCCATTGATTGTGACGGCATCCGTAATATTATTTTTTTCCAGGTTATCCACCTGGTCTTTCATCAAAGACTGTAAAGGTGAGATCACAACCGTAAGGCCCTTTGAATTCTCTCCGCTCATCAGAGCAGGCACCTGGAAAGTAATGGATTTTCCACCGCCCGTCGGGAAGACGGCAAGCAGGGATTTATTGTTTACGGCAGCCTGCACTGCTTTTTCCTGTAGGGCCTCACCACCGTACATACGGTATGAATCGAAGCCGAAAAACTTTTTCAGACCTTTGTACACGTCCAGTGCATCGTTGCAATAGGTACACCCTTTGATGCAGGGCGTGTTTCTTAGCATCAGCATTAATCTTTCCACCTCCGGATAATTCTTCAGCACCCAGGTCGGAGTAATGGAGTGGATTTTTTTATGATGAACGAAAGAGTTAACCAGTGAGAGGCAGTAAGCTAATTCGATAGGATAGGTCTCTATTATTTTTGCCAAATCGACATGTTCACAGAATTGATTCCTGAATTTCTGCCGGATCTGCTCTTCGGTATCACGTTCCTTTCCGGTATAATTGATAAAACGGAAAAAACCCGCAAACTCTTTTTTGTCTTTCAATAACAGATAGAAGATCTGCCTGAGATTCTCATCGGTCCGGTAAAAAGCTTCTATTTCATCGTGGAACAAATCCCTTGCTTTAATCGAATCGTAAAGAGGATTATTAACCTCTTCTGTCTGAATTTTATCGTCTTTTAAAAGGGCATGATAAGGTTTTGTAGGAAAGAGTAAAGGGGAAAGGGGCAGGGTGTCGATAATGTTTTTAGCATCAATTCCTGCATCACGGATAGCTGTCCGGAGATATTGAAGGTCGTGCTTGATGATATTATGCCCGCAGATAAATGGAGTTGTTTCAATAAACTGAATAAATTCTGCAACAGAAGTCTTATGAAACGAACTTCCGTCTTCTTTTATTCCTCCGATATCAAGGATTTTGCGACTGGTAGGTTCAATTTCCGTATCGATATAAGAAATAAGGCCAATATGCTTCTCTATTTCTGTCAAAGTAAATCAATAGTTATTTTGTTTTTTATGTCTGAATAAAAAAAATGCTTATTAATCTTTGTTTAATTTCAGATGAGTTAAATTAAATAAAATATAATAAACGGAAAAACAAAATACCATAATATTTGGGTATTTTGTAAAATAAAATTTTCCTTTTATACCATTCGGGTTTAAAATCTTAATTAAATGTTCTTTTTTGAAAAATCTGTAGATTTCCTGTCTCATTCAAAAGAGCCCCTAAACTCCAGCGGCGACAGGCCTGTCCGGAGCCTGAACATTTTGCTGAACGACTGAGGGTGTTCAAAACCCGGCTCATAAGCGATCTCCGCTACCGTCAGATCGGTTCCGATGAGTTTTTCCCTGG
>NZ_CAJYMO010000355.1 GCF_913776365.1 uncultured Chryseobacterium sp.
CGTGGCGGCAGGTAATTTAAAAATCAATAACTATTCAAAAAAATAATGTTAAAAAAATCTTTAGCACTCATGAGTATCTCTGCTGCATTTTTTGCGCAGGCTCAGGATATTTCTGTGATCAGGAATACGGTAGATGTATATTCAGCTTCTCCCAGTACAGGATCTGCCAGGTTCAATGCCATGGCAGGTTCCAACGGAGCGTTAGGCGGAGACTCCAATTCTTTATTGACCAACCCGGCAGGGCTTGGGGTAGCCATCTCCGGAGAAATATCGGGAACGTTATCCGTTACGGGTAATAAAAATACTTCTTCTTATGCGGGGGCTTCCCGTGCCTATACGGTAAACAAAGGAGATCTGGGAAATATAGGAGCCATGATGACGTTCCAGCTGATGACAGAAAGCGCGTGGAAATTCATTAATATCGGGGTCAACTATTCCAACCAGTCTATTGAAAACTATGTAGAAACTCCCGGAAACAATAATCTTATTTATGACTTTCCCGGCACAGGTGGTACGAGCAGCAGTTCTGCATTTGGAAAACATGCTTATGACCGTTACGGATACCTTTCGAAAACAAGTTTCGGGGTAGGAGCCAATTACAACAACAGCCTCTATCTGGGAGCAGGCCTTAATTTCCTGAATGCATCGATTGATCAGTCCGATACGGCAATTTTTAACGATGTGAATTCAGGCAATTCCGAATCCTTCAGCAAGCAGAATACGCCGTTTTCCGAAAGAGGAAACGGTTTCTCCGCTACCATCGGGGTTATCGGGAAACTGAACCAGAATTTCAGGATCGGTGCATCCCTGGAAACTCCGACTTTCTGGAATATTGACAGGACATATGCCTTTTACAATGATGTATACAATGGAGATGACTACGGAGCAGAAAGCAGGAAGCTGACTTCACCGCTGAAAGCCACCGTAAGTGCCGCTTTTATCGCTAATAAAAGTTTCTCTATGAACGTAGATTATACCCTGGGACTTACAAAAGCTGATTATAAAGTATATGGTCCTGCAGAAGCTGATCTGAATGATTTTTTCAAGGAGAATTCCAAAAATCTTTCAGAAGTGAAAATCGGAGCTGAATACAGAATCAAGCAGTTCAGGCTGAGAGGAGGATACTCTTATGTTTCCAGTCCTTTCGATGCCCTGAACATTGACCGGTATGATAATAACGGAGATATGGGAGCACAAACGTACAGCAATCTTATTCTTGGAAACAGGAACTCTGCGTCGTTAGGTATCGGATATGATTTCGGATCTTTCTATATTGATGCTACGTATCAGAACGTTACTTCCAAATACAGCAATCCTTTCTTAAGAGGTCTTGTAAATGCCGATTTTGAAGACGGGTACTATTCCCGTGACCGCCTGATTGCAAGCGAAGCCTATGCCGTGTCCGATGTAAAAAATATAAGAAATAATTTCTTTCTTACTTTCGGATGGAAATTCTGATTTCCCTGAATCGGAAATAAGGCAGATTGAATACAAAAATCTCCGGAACCCAGCAGTTCCGGAGATTTTTTTTACCGGAATACCTGTTATTTTATTCGTTTTGTATAATAATGGCAATTCAGATCATTGTGCGATGCCATGTGCGGTTATCATTTGATCATGATGAGGCTGTACAAGCTTCAGGTATCCATATGCTTCTTTTAAACAGGGCAGGTATTCCAGTTAAGCTCCATTAATGAGAATGTCCTGTATGGGAATGGCTATGGAACAAGTGCATGATCAATGCCAGGGAGACACCTGTTACCACAAGGCCGATTTTAATCCAGTCGATATTATGGTTTTTATTGCTTTCAAAAATAATGACTGAAGAGATATGAAGAAAGATACCGCCCACGACGGCTAAAAAATAAGGCTGAAGATCCGGATTGAAATAATTCCCTAACAGCATTCCCGCCGGAGATGCCAATGCGAACAAAGCAATGATCAGCAGGGAAGGATAAGACGGGGCAGATTTCGGCTCTCCGTTTCTGTTGAAGAGGAATGCTCCCAGGATAAATGAAATCGGGAGGTTATGGAATACGATGCCGAGCAGGTACGGAGATACTTGATGGGTTTCATTAGCCAGGGGGATTCCTTCAATGAAAGCATGAATAAAGAGGCCTACCATCAGGGCTGCCGGCAGGATGTTGCGTTCGCTGTGATGGTGAAAGTGACCGTGTTCAAAACCTTTGGTCAGCGCTTCCAGGATCATCTGGAGAAGAACTCCGGCAATCACAAAAATCCCTAAGCTGCTGCCTGCCCGGGAAGTATAAACCTGCGGGAAGACCTCATTCAGACAAATGGTAATCAGGAATCCGGCACTTAAAACCAGCAGGTTTTTTGCCAGTTTTTCTTTTTTACCAAAATATTTACCTAAAAACACTCCGGCAATTACACTTAGAATCAGTAAAAATACCGTGATCATAAGTTTTTCTTAAACAGATTAATACAACGGGGAGAAGCTTCCTTATTAAATTCATTCAGCTGATAATCCCCCCATATTTTTATCCTCTCAAACCCGCATTCCGAAGCATAGGAATTGATGGCTTCACGGGTATGGAGCTTTACTTTTTCAAAAAAATGATGAGACTTTCCATCCGCTTCAAAGCGGATATCCTTCACGATGTGCCGGCCCTCAATTTTCTTGGAGATATTAAATTCAATATTCTCCCGGGTGACCACCGATTCAGGTACCAGGGTCTGTCTTACATATTCTTCATTCAGATAATCCAGCACGAAAAAACCTCCGGGCTTCAGTACATTATAAACGGATTGAAATACCTTTTTATCATCGTTTTCGTTATCGAAATAGCCGAAACTGGTAAACAGGTTAAAAACGGCATCCATAGGCTCGGCATCAATCGGGTTCCGCATATCGTGAACCTCAAAAGCAAGGGTCTGGTTTTCAAACTGCTTGTCGTATTTAATGCTTTTCCTGGAAAGGTCCAGCCCCAGTACCTTATAACCGAGTTTGTTCAGGAAAACCGAATGTCTTCCTTTTCCGCAGGCAAGATCAATGATCGAGGCATTTGGGGGAAGCTCAAGGTCGGCGGTAAGTTTTGTGATGAAGTTTTCTGCTTCCGTATAGTCTCTGTTGCTGTATAATAAATGATAATAAGGGGTATCAAACCAAGATTCAAACCATTCCATAATGCAAAAATAACTAAATTTGTGCGGTAAAAGGGAAAAGTATTCGATATTGGAAGATTGAAATATTCGATGATTGCTGACACTGAATGCCTAATCTTTTAATTCATACCTATTTATATCTTTAATACTCATTTATGGAAACAGAAAATATACAGATTCAGATAAAAACTTTCTTCGGGCTTGAGCAGATTTTAGCAGAAGAAATCAAAAAACTGGGCGGAAGGAAGGTAGAAGTGAAAAACCGTGCAGTCAATTGTGAAGGGGACCTCGGATTTTTGTATAAGATCAATTATTCGGCGAGAACGGCTTTAAAAGTTTTGGTTCCGGTGTACGAATTCAAAGCTTTTAACCAGCATCAGTTTTATGACCGGCTCTTTAAATTCAATTGGGAAGATTTCATGGATGTGGATCAGTCTTTTGCCATTGATGCCACCGTAAACTCAGAAACCTTCAGGCATTCGCAGTTCGTTACCCTGAAGATGAAGGATGCCATTGTGGATTATTTCCAGGATAAATTCAAGAGACGTCCGAATGTGGAAACAAAATACCCGGACATCAAGTTCCACTTGCATATCGACCGGGAATTGGTTACCATTTCAATGGATTCTTCCGGGGATGCCCTTTTCAAAAGGGGGTACCGGAAAGAACAGGGAGAAGCGCCCATCAACGAGGTACTGGCGAGCGGAATGCTTCAGCTGGCAGGCTGGGACGGAAAAGGAAACTTCCTGGATCCGATGTGTGGTTCCGGAACCCTGCTGATCGAAGCAGCCATGATCGCCATGGACCTGCCGGCCCAGATTTTCAGGAAGAGGTTCGCTTTCCAGAACTGGAAAAACTACGATGCCGACCTGTTTTCCAAAATCAAGGAATTCCGCATCAACCGGGTCAGGGAATTCACCGGAAAAATCGTGGGCTATGACATCGATGCCCGGATGCTGAATGCTGCCCGGATGAATATTGAAGCTGCCGAAATGGAAGATGTGATCGAAGTAAAGAAGCAGAACTTTTTCGATTCCAAGAAGGAGCTGTTCCCGCTGCTGATGGTCTTCAATCCGCCGTATGATGAAAGGATCTCCATCAATGACGATGATTTCTACAAAAAAATAGGGGATACCTTCAAGACCCATTATCCCAATACCCTGGCGTGGCTGATTTCCTCAGATCTGGATGCGCTGAAAAAAATTGGCCTCCGCCCGTCCAGGAAAATCAAGCTGTTCAACGGAAAGCTGGAAACCCGCTTTCTTCAGTACGAAATGTATGAAGGAACGAAGAAAGTGCATAAGCTGGAAAATTAATGATTATAAAGCCTTCCGGAAACGGAAGGCTTTATATTTATGCAAAAATTATAATTATGAACTTCGATTTTTTTGATGTTTTCGGGATTTTTTCAGATATAGCAGACATGTTGAACAATATCTTGATGATAGGTTCAGGGTCTGATAAACCCGTACAGGATAAAAAAAGCAGGCATCTTACGGAGAAAACGGGAGTTGTTTTTCTGATTATTGCTTTCGTCATTCTGTTTTTCGTTTTTAAAAAGCCATTGCCTTTCGAGCTTCACATCGGGTCATTAGCAGTAGTATCGATCATCGGTACATTACTGTCCTTGATCTTTTTCCTGATCTTATATCGTTTCGGAAAATATGATTTCACAAGTGTTTTCCGGTGGCTGTTTTTCAGCGGTTCATCTCTTTTGTTTTTTCATGCTCTCGCTTTTTATATATACTTCAGATCAGGAATATCCGGATAATTTCTTTCATACCGGAAAACATTTCCATTCGTGGATAAAAGAACATTACACCCGTCCATAAAATGATGAAAATAATAAGCTTTCAGCTTTGGAATCTGAAAAGCTGGCTGAACCGGCAGATCTTTCATGGATACACTTATCTGGCAAATATTACTTCTTTAAAAATAATTATAGGAATTCAGGCATCTTTTAAGCCTATCAGGATCGTTATCCCGGGCACGTTTAATAAAAAAATGATCCGTGTTATTGCGGTTCCATTGATCAGCTGCTGAGTGATCTGGAAAAAAGGGCCCATGAAAATTCAGAGATTACCTCATGCACTTTATACAAAAATGCCGGATTTTCCGTTATATATTTTAATCAACTTTTTTGCTCATTCTTCCGTGAATAAGTAATTTTGAAAAATTTTCAGATCTGATGCCTACCCTTTCCCTTGTCGTTGCTATCTTTAACCGGAAAGACGAACTTTTCGAACTCCTGAATTCGCTTACTGCACAAACGGACAAAGCGTTTGAGGTGATTATTGTTGACGACGGTTCCCTGATCGATCTGAAGCCTACCATCGCCAACTTTGAAGACCTGCTGGAAATCCGGTATTTCAGGAAAGATAATTCCGGGCCGGGACTCTCAAGGAACTACGGTGCCCGGAGAGCAAAAAACGAATGGCTGGTTTTTGTAGACAGTGACGTCATCGTGGAAAAGGATTATATCGAACATATTAAAAAAAATATCCTGAAAATT
>NZ_CAJYMO010000356.1 GCF_913776365.1 uncultured Chryseobacterium sp.
GTCACTACGGGAGGCGCCAACGGACAATCGTCCGCAAATAATCTTTCCCCGATAGATTTCAACAGTGACGGAACGGATGAATATCATTTTTTCTGGTTTCAGACTAATCCTGTCGAATGGAATCTGAATATCAGCAGGCCTCTGGCCACTTCAAGTGTAGCAGAGTCAGCGGGTCCGTATTGTTGCCAGACAGAACCTCTCGTCCAGAATGCAATCATAGGTCCGGCACTGAACTGGGCTACTAATACAAGTTCCTATCTTGCCAATACGGGAGCCCCTATTTTCAGTGGCCTGGGAGACCGGTACATCGGAGTCAGATTTAAGATAGGAGCCAATACGCATTACGGCTGGATTCTGATCTCTCTTGCCAATAAGACCCTTACGGTAAAATCCTATGCTTATCAAAAGACGCCGGATACACCGGTTGCTGCCGGTGATAAAGGCAACCTTTCGGTGTCTGAAGCCGGTGCGGTCCGTGCTTCGGGACAGCTTTATCCTAATCCTGCGAAAGAATATTTTACAGTAACCGGCGGTACGGTTAAAAACTTTGCTTATGAAATTACAGATGCTTCAGGCAGGATGGTAGACAAAGGATCAGCTGACGCGGAAAAAAAAATCAGTATAAAATTCAGTACAGGCACTTATCTGGTAAAGCTGAAAAGTGAAGGTGAGATCTCGGTTCATAAACTTATAGTAAAATAATACTTTATCAGAAAGACCCCTTGAATTTATAGTAAAGGGTCTTTTTATTTATGATCGTTGATGGTAAACAACCAATAAAGGATCGCTCTTTGCAAAAGGCTTGCCTGATTCAAAATCACCTGCCGGTATCTCGGATTATATTCCAAGAATGACGGCTGATGATTTTACACCTACAGCAGAAACAGGATTTTTGGCTTTATCAATTGTATTGGTTTAAAAGTAGCATTCAAATCATATTGCGATAACTGCATTGCTTCTATCTTTACCATTCATTTAACCAGACGGAATACCGTAAAAAAGACAACTGCTATGGCAGATGCCGTCCTTCAAAATCTTTTTGTATATATTAGGATTTCCTGGTATAATTACAAAGAAATTGTCTATTTTAGATCAAAATATAAGCATAAATAATTTCACATTGTTGCAAACGGCAAGTGGATAAAAATCAAAGGATAACATAAATGGCAATACTCGTAACGGGAGGTCTCGGATACATCGGTTCGCACACGGTTGTCGAACTCTTGAACAGCGGTTTTGAAGTGGTCATCGTGGATGATCTTTCCAATTCCGAAAAATTTATTTTAAAAAACATTGAGGAGATTACAGGGAAGAAACCTGTTTTTTACCCTTTTGACCTGAGAAGGAAGGAACTTCTGGCACAGGTTTTTGATGCCCATCCTGTTGAGGGCTGTATCAATTTTGCCGCATCCAAGGCAGTAGGGGAGAGCCAGCTCAAACCGGTGGATTATTATGAGAACAATCTGTTCTCCCTGATCAACATCCTGCAGGAATTCAAGGCAAGGAAAATTTCAAATTTCATCTTCAGTTCATCCTGTACAGTGTACGGCCAGGCGGATACGATGCCGATTGATGAAAATACGCCGCTGAAAATGCCGGAGAGCGTTTACGGAAAAACAAAGCAGATGGGAGAAGAAATCTTAACCGATTTTGCCAAAGCCTATCAGCGTAAGATCACATTGTTGAGGTATTTCAATCCGATCGGGGCTCATCCTTCGGCAAAACTGGGAGAACTGCCTATCGGAATTCCGAACAACTTAGTGCCTTATGTGATGCAGACAGCGGCCGGGATCAGGGAAAAACTGAATGTCTGGGGAAATGATTATCCCACCGAAGACGGAACCGCAGTGCGGGATTATATCTACGTCGTGGATCTCGCCAAAGCGCATGTGGCCGCTTTGCAAAAACTGATGCAGCACGGAAATGATGAAACCGTCATCGATATCTATAATCTCGGGACCGGAAAAGGATCTTCAGTGCTGGAGGTGGTAAAAGCCTTTGAAACCGCCAACCAGGTAGAAGTTCCTTATCAGATCTGCGACAGGAGGGAAGGAGATATTATCATCGCGTATGCCAATGCAGACAAGGCAGAACGGGAACTGGGCTGGAAATCGGAAACTTCTTTGGAAGAAGCGTTAAAAACGGCATGGCAATGGCAGCAATACTTAAAAATGAAAAATGAATTCGGAACCGTTAGAAACTAGACTCACACATTTAAACAATTCAGATATGAAAACACAAAGAATAGGTATCACATTTTCCTCATTCGATTTACTTCATGCCGGACATATCAAGATGCTGGAGGAAGCCAAAACCGTCTGCGACTACCTTATCGTAGGACTGCAGATCGATCCTTCCCATGACCGGCCAACGAAAAACAAACCTACACAAACCATTGTAGAGCGGTATATTCAGTTAAGAGGCGTTAGCGCGGTAGATGAAATCATCCCGTATTATACGGAAGAAGACCTGCTTGATATCCTGAAATCTTTTGTGATCGATGTAAGAATCATAGGCGATGATTACCTCGACAGGGATTTCACCGGTAAGAAGTACTGCGAAGAGAAAGGCATTGAAATCTTTTATAACAAAAGAGACCACCGCTTTTCTTCCAGTGACCTGAGAAAAAGGATTTACGAAGCGGAACTGGCCAAGCTTTCCAGAATAGAAACTGCTGAAACTGCAGAATAAAAAAAATCCCGAAATTATTTTCGGGATTTTTTATGTCTGTAATTCTTATACCGACCCATTACATCGGGCCGCCCTGCTGATCATCTCCTGTTGCATTGGAATTGATGTCTTTTTTACGTTTTGGCTGGTCTACCTTCTCATTTCCCTGTTTGAATCTATAGGTTAATGAAATAGCAAACTGTCTTGGCTGCCACTGCATGTAAGACTCCCGCGTAAATCCAGGTCCGTAAGATGTCGATTGCATTGCTCTGGTATTGAAAATATCCTGAATATTGAAAGATATTGTCCCATCACCTTTCCAGATGGTTTTAGAAGCTCCAAAGTTCAGCGCATACATATCCTTTCTGTCAACACTCTGTGTTTTTTGTCCTCCTCGGTAAAATCCCTGAAACTGGATATTAAAGGTTTTGTCGATCTTGATTGTAGAAGTAAGTCTTGCTCTTACTGAGACACCGCTGCCATCAAACGGGAGAGGTTCACTCATAAGGACCGGATCAAAGAATGTACCTTTGGTATTATATCCGAAAACGTCTACGTTTCCGAGGAATTTAAGCCATTTCGTAGTATCCCAGTTGAAATTCAGGTCGAGACCGAATCTGTCGTCGCTTCCAAGGTTTACAGGCTTTGTATGGAAGACGGTAGTAGGAACATTGTTAATATTTTCCTGTTTGTTGTAGGTTACAATCTTTACATCATCAGACTGATGTCTGAAATACAATGTTGGATTAATGGTAAATTTACTTTTGGAAATACTGTATCCTATTTCATAAGAATCCACATACGATGGATTCAGGTCGATATTTCCGTCAAAGATATTCTGATTGTCGCTGTAGCTTGGATTAGGAATCAGAAAAAAGGATCTCGGTCTGTCGATTCTTCTTGAATAATTCAGCAAAAACTGATTGTCTTTTGAAATTTCGTAACTTAAAAATATACTCGGGAAAAGATTATTGTAGTTTTTCGTCGTTTTTTGGGTCTCTCCAGATAAGTTGAGGTAATCGATATCGACAGAAGTGTATTCATTCCTTAAACCCAGTTGATAGCCTAAATTACCTATTTTACTTTTAAACTGAACATATCCTGCATTGAACATTTCTTCATATCTGGCATTATATGAATATTTTTCAAGATAAAGCATGAATGGTAAAGTAGAGGTTTTTTGCTGTACGAGATTCTGGTAGTTGTTGTTGTTAACGTCTATTCTATAACCTGCTTCAAGCTTGGAATTTTCTCCGATAGGAAGTTCGTAATCTGCTTTACCTATTAGCGTCTTGTTTCTTGTTTTCTGATCAATAAGATTATCCAGATCAAAAAGACCGTTTTGGGTCTGATTGATTATGCTCCCGTTATTTGAGCGATTGCTCTGAAGACTCACTGAAAGAGATAAGTTCTGGCCCTTATCATCGAATTTATGGTCAATGCCAAAATCCCCCTGGAATGCTAAATTATTATTTGTACCGAGACTGGCCCGGTTTCTTGTCGTTATAGCATTGCTGAAAGAATAATTGGTATAATCGATATTTCCTGTATTGGTTCCGTCAAATGTCCTTACGGTTCCTGAAGCGTTGATCGAAGTTTTGTCTGTAAGGTCTACGACAAGGCCTCCGGTGGCGTTGTAATTATCATTCTTACTTTTAGAGATCGATTCATTATTGGTTTCTCTGAAATCTCCTGTTGACAGATATGCATTGTTTCGCTGTGTATTTTTAGATTCCCGGTAGCCGCCACCGCCATTTAGAAACCATGTAAAATTTCCCTTCCTCCAGCTTAAATTCGTATTTAAATTGGTTTGTGGCAGATATCCTAGCGTACCTAATACACTTCCGTTAAATCCTGTTTTTTTGCTTTTTTTAAGAATTATGTTCAGAATACCGGCTGTTCCGCTTGCTTCAAATTTCGAGGAAGGATTGGTAATCACTTCGATTCTCTCAATCTGGTCTGCAGGGATGCTCTGCAATGCATTGGCTCCGTCATCAATACCCAGTAATGCAGATGGCTTACCGTTAATCAGGAATTTTACATTGGAACTTCCTCTCATCGATACGGTTCCGTCTGTCTCTACAGATACTGAAGGTACGTTAGACAGGACATCCTGAAGGTTTCCGCCTTTGCTGACAATATCCTGGGAAGGATCGTAGGTTCTCTTATCAAGTTCTACCTTATATGGTTTTGTAGACGGCGCTGTAATAACTACGCCCTGGATATCACCGGTTTTCAGATTGGTGGTATTGGCTTCCGGATCTATGGACAGGGCTCCGATGTTCCCGGCTGCCGTAATCTGTTTATTGACAACGCTCTTTTTGTAATCGATTGCCTCAATGATGATATCATAGGATCCCGGTGCAAGATCCAGCGTATACTGGCCTTTCTCATCAGTAAGCGTGGCATCACTGAATAATTTATTTGCTTTATTACTGAAGGTAACTGAAGCATAGGGAACGGGCTGGCTGCTCTTGCTGACCACCGTTCCGGAAATACCTACCTTCTCCTGTGCAAAAGCCAATGCGGCCGCCGATAGTACAAAGGTGAGCCCTAAGGTCTTCCTTGTAAAAATGTTAATAATTTCCGTCTGATTCATAAGGTATTGTTTGTGTAAAATCGTGAAAAATCACACCCGATATTATGAAATTGCTAATGATGCATGTACCACAATAATGGGCTTTAGTTTATTATTTATGATGAATAGGTCGCTTATAAGAGCTGAATGTTAATTGCTAAATTGTTAAAATAAAGTTAAATTTAATTATTATTTTATATTTCTGGAATTGAGCCAGTCCTGGTAAGCCTTCGCATTGATGGCATGCTCTTCGGCACTTACCGTAAATTTGTGGTATCCCGGCCGGACAGGATCAGCACACATATAGATGTAATCGTTATTTTCTGCATTAAGCACTGCATTTACGGAATTTTTGTCCACAATACAGATAGGTCCCGGCGGAATGCCTTTATTTGCATAGGTATTGTAAGGCGATGGGGTAGACAGGTGCTTATAAAACACTCTCTTGATGGGTGACCTGAAGTTCGTCTGTTTGTTGATGGCATAAATTACCGTAGGATCGGATTGCAGTTTCATTCCTTTACGGTAACGGTTCAGGTAAAGGCCTGCAATCGTTTTCATTTCATCCGGTTTCCCTCCGGACTCCTTATATACAATGGAGGCAAGGGCATACACCTGATCCCGGGTCAGTCCGGATTTTTGTTCCCTGTTTTTTCTTTCAGTGTTCCAGAATTCATTGTACTGGTCATTAAAACGGTTGAAAAAATCTTTCGGCTCTACCGTCCAGAAAAAGTTGTAGGTATCGATGAAAAAATACTTTTTCAGCTCCTCAGCATCGGCATACCCTCTCTCTGCGGCAATGGCATCAAGGCCACGTACAAATTGCAGTGAATCCAGTTCTGTTTTTTTGCTTACCTTTCCGATCATCTGGTAAACATCACCGAAATCCCCTATCCTGAAACTGTTTTCAGCCTGGTTTCCGGCTTTGATCATATTCACCAGATGGGCATTTCCCAGCCCTTTTTTAAAATGGTAACGGCCGGGCTTGAAATTCTCCGCAAGATCCTTTTCCTGGGCTATGGCTTCAAAAGACGCTCGGTTGTCAACATATTGGGCAGCGGAATCCATGATCTGCCTGAAAGACGCTTTATGCGGAATCAGTACATATCCGTCTTTCCGGATATTATTGCCATAATATTTTGTATAGAAGCGCAGTCCGAAAAATCCACCGATAACAAAAACAAGAAGGATGATGACAAGAACAGATTTTTTCATGTATATAAATGAATGAATTTTGGGTTAAAATAAATCGATTTTTCCTTTAAAAACCTGTTGTGCCGGACCTTCCAGCCAGATGTTGCAATAAGAGGAAGCCTTCTTTTCTGCGTAAACCCTGAGGTTTCCGCCAAGCGTTTTTACCTGTACTGAAGTTAGATCATGGTTTTGCATAAAAGTTAAAGCGGAAGCTGTAACACCCGTCCCGCAGCTGTAGGTTTCATCTTCAACGCCACGCTCGTAGGTCCTCACAAACAAGGCGTCATCTGCCAACGGCTCAACAAAGTTGACATTGATGCCCTTTTCGCTGTACCTTGGGGAATTCCTGATTTCTTTTCCTTTCTCGAACACCGGGAAACCTGCAAGATTCTGTACGTATTGTACAAAATGAGGCGAACCGGTATTCATTACGGTGTTTTCCCCGTCATACGATACGGTTTCCACATCGGCCATTTTCAGTTTAACGATATCGCCGTTGATCTCAGCTTCGTGGGCTCCGTCAATGGCATTGAACCGGCAGCTGTCTTCAAATATGCTCAGGAACGAAGCAAAGGCTACCGAACATCTGGCCCCGTTGCCGCAGAAACTTTTTGATCCGTCTGAATTGTAATAATCCACTTCAAAATCGAAACCTTCCGCGGTATTGATTTTAATGAGTCCGTCTGCACCGATTCCGAAGCGGCGGTCGCATAATTTCTGGATATCCGAAACAGAAAGGCTGTCCCATTCTCCCGGGCGGTTATCAATCATGACAAAATCATTTCCCGTACCCTGATATTTGTAAAATTCCATTGATCCTGTGGCGTTATATTTTTAAGCTGGCAAAATTACTACAATAAAACGAAAACGAACAGCGTTAACTGTCCGTTTCCTTATTTATAACGGTTTTTATCTGAATCCGCCGTTGCTTCTGCCGGAGGCCGGCTGCTGGGCCGGAGCCGGTTGTGTAGAAGTGCCGGAACTGTTTCTGAATCCGCCGCTGTTGGAATTTACCGTTCCGGAAGAATTGTTTCTGAAGCCTCCCGAATTCTGTGAAGAATTGTTTCTGAACCCGCCGTTGTTATTCTGAGGCCTTTGCGTCTGCTGCTGTGGCTGTGGCTGGTTTCTGAAACCACCGTTCTGACGCTGGCTGCCCGACTGCCTGTTTCCGGATCTGAAACTCCCGTTGTTACCATTGTTCCCGGTATTTACAGGCGCTTCATTGGTATTGTAACGGAAGCCATTGGCTGGCCGCTGAGACGTCACAACACCGCTGCCGCCTGATCTTCTCTCAACATATACCTTCTGTCTGGAATTGTTGTAATTCTGGTAATAGTAAGGAACTCCGTTGTCATAATAATAATTAACATCGTTCCTGTAATAATACCCGTCATTGCCCCAGTATCCGCCGTTTCCGTAATATCCCTGAGGCGCATAATAATATCCGTTATCATAAGAAGGGTTTCCGTAGCCGTTTACATACGGATCCGAGTACGCCATACAGGACGTCAGTCCTGCAAGGGTGATAACGCTGAATGCTATTTTAATTAAATTTTTCATACTTTTTTTCTGAATTTTTCTTTAAACTTTTTTTCCATGCGGCATATCCGAGGATTGCCATTACTGTAAATACCAAATATTGAACCGAAGTGATGCCCAGGCCTTTATAAATCATCATAGGGATGCAGATGAAATCGCCGATGATCCAGAAGATCCAGTTTTCAATGCGCCGTTTCGCCATAAACCACATTCCGACGAGGAAAACAGAGGTGGTAACCACATCCAGCCAGTTGCCCCAGTCCAGGTGATAAAGGCCGAGACTTGTATTCTGCATTGAAAAACCGTTATCGATATAAGGCTTGTAGTAATATACTCCTGTTACTAAGATGACACTTAAGGCAAAAAGTAAAATCCCGTAGGTCCATTCTTTCCGGGAAGCCCATGAAACCTCCACATGGATGTGGTCTCCTGAATGCCGATACCATAAAATCCAGCCATAGATGCTCATTACCGTATAATATACATTGATCATACAGTCCCCCAGCAGACCGAAATCAAAGAGGATATATACGTAGATCAGGGTAGAGATAATGCCGGTGGGATACACCCAGATATTTTTTTTAATTGAAAAATAAACGCTCAGGATTCCGAATACCGTAGCAACGGCTTCCATAAGGATCTGTGCAGTATCATAGGCTTCATAAGGCTTAATGAAGAGATTGTATAGATTCATGAGTTCAAAAATAAACAAAAAAAGAGAGAATTTCCAATCATTTAAATAATGTGAAAATCAGAATTTTATCCTTTGTCTGTAAAATAAATGTTTAAAGTTTGTCAATAAACGTTAAGGTTTCTAAATTTTTTATATTTTCGTAAATCTTTAATAAATAATAAAATATGTCAAAAATCTGGACGAAAAAGCCGATGAGTGCTTTTGAGAATGATGTTAAAAGCAGTCAGCTTAAAAGGGTGCTCGGTAAATGGAGTCTTACCGCTATCGGTATCGGTGCGATCATCGGAGGCGGGATCTTCGTACTGACAGGTACCGGAGCTTACTACCATGCAGGTCCTGCATTGGCCATTTCTTTCATCATTGCAGGGATTGCCTGTATCTTTGCCGCCTTGTGTTATTCTGAATTTGCTTCCATCCTTCCGGTTGAAGGTTCTGCTTATGCTTATGCCTATGGAACCGTAGGGGAAATCTTTGCCTGGATCATCGGCTGGGGTTTAATTCTTGAGTATGCTATGGGTTCCATGACGGTTGCCGTCTCGTGGTCCGGCTACTTCAACAAATTACTGAAGATGTTCGGTATTCACCTGCCGGAATACCTGACTTCCGATCCGGCAAGTTATACCGGTGAAGGTTTTTCCATGAACTTACCGGCCTTCCTGATCGTACTGTTTGTCATCGGGATCCTGATCAAAGGGACAAAAGAAGCAGCTAAGGCAAATAACCTGATTGTTATTATGAAGGTATCTGCCGTATTGTTTGTCATTATAGCAGGAGTGTTTTTCATCAATACCGCCAACTGGGATCCTTTTATCCCGGCGCAGAAAATGGTGATGGAAGGTGAAAAGATGAAAGAAGCCTACGGTATCCAGGGAATTGTTTCCGGAGCAGCAGCCATATTCTTTGCCTATATCGGATTCGATGCGGTTTCTACCCAGGCCGGTGAAGCCATCAATCCTAAAAAAGACGTTCCGTTTGCCATTATCGTATCGCTTCTGGTATGTACTTTCCTATACATTCTGGTTTCCCTGGTTCTCACAGGAATGATGAACTACAGCGATTTTGATCCTCAGGGCAAATATCCTGATGCCATCAAGGCTCCCGTTGCTTATGCTTTTGAAATTGCCGGACAGGGCTGGGCTGGTTATATTATTACCATTGCTGCTACCGTAGGGTTGATTTCCGTACTGATGGTGATGATCATGGGGCAGTCCCGTATCTTCCTGGGAATGTCTAAAGACGGGCTGATTCCTAAAATGTTCAGCGATGTGCATCCTGTAAGAAAAACACCGGCCAAAAGCCTCATGCTTCTGGGAATTGTGATTGCTACCATAGCTGCCTTGACCCCGATCAGTAAACTGGCCGATATGACCAGTTTCGGGACCCTTTTTGCGTTCACCATGGTGTGTGTGGCCGTCTGGATCCTCAGAAAAAAAGAACCGCATCTGCCAAGAACTTTCAGGGTTCCGGCATTACCGGTCATTGCTTCCCTGGGAATCTGTATCAATGTTTATCTGATCTGGAATCTTAGCCATGAAGCAAAATACCTTTCTATGGGATGGCTTGTCTTAGGAGTAATTATTTATTTCACCTACAGCTTAAAGAATAGCAAACTCCACCAGGTGGGATATGGCGAAACGTTCAGAGCAGAACAGGAACCACTTGAAAAACCGGATATCGATTAATAAAAATATAGATGAAAAATCCACAGCGTGCTGTGGATTTTTTATTTTTGTACCTATGAAAAAAATCTTTCCCTTTCTATTGGCATTCTCAGGTGTCCTGGTATTTTCACAGCAGGTAAAAAGCCTGGAAACTGTTTTTACGGACAAGATCAGCATCAGGGCCATTGAATTGTATGACAACAAGGTCTGGTACAGCGGAACGGATTCCAAATTCGGGTTTGTCGATCTGAAGAACCCTGAAAATAAAAAGCAGCTGATTGTATCTGATAAGAAACAGCAGTTCCGCACATTGGGCCAGGATAAAAATGCTTTTTATACGATCAATATCGAAAGCCCTGCTGAGTTTTACAGGATTGACAAAAATAGTCTGCAACATAATGTCGTATTCCGGGATACGGCCAAGACTGCTTTTTACGATGCCCTTCATTTCGTTAATGATCATCTTGCGTATGCCTTCAGCGATCCGGACCGGAGCCACAGGCTGAAAATGGCAGCGTTCAGGAACGGAAAATGGAATTTCCTCAGGAGCGATGTGCTGCTGCAGGAAGGGGAAGCCGCCTTTGCTGCCAGCAATACAAATATGGCATCCACAAAAAAACATCTTTGGATTGCTACCGGGGGAAAAGCGTCACGGATAATACGGCTGAACCTGAAGAGCGGTACTTCCGAAGTTTTTACTACGCCCTTTATTCAGGGTGAATCTTCCAAGGGAATCTATTCTATTGACTTCCTGAATGATAACTTCGGAATTGCTGCCGGTGGTGATTACACAAAACCGGAAGCCAATATCAACAACATTGCGACAACAAATGACGGCGGGAAAACCTGGCATGTTCAGGCTTCGGGACAGAACGCCGGTTATACTACCTGTGTAAGGATAAAGCCAGGTTCAAAAGGAAAAGAAATTATTGCTGTAGGTGACAAACACATCAGCTATTCTTCCGATTTCGGGAAGACCTGGAAGAAAATATCGGATGAAAAAGGCTTTTTTGTCTGCCAATGGTCTGGTGCTGATACCATAGTTCTTGCCGGTAAAGATAAAATTGCCGTCTTGAAGCTTGGCAACGGATAAAGGAGGCAGTATGAGTATATGTGAAATGACGTATGGAAACAGCTCTTTTCTGGTCCGGGACCTGGATATGCAGCTGATGTTCTTTTATATTCATGAAGAAATGCTGGACGGCCGGTACTTTTTTGCCGGGAAGGAGGCTTTTCTTTCCCGCCTGGATTTTTACGCGAAAGGATATGCTTTCGGGGAACTGCATCTTGGCTGGAACCGGTTTCTTACAACGGGCCAGGAGTCTGAAACCTTGATTGTGCTTCTTGGGAATCTGATCGTCCGTCTCCACAGCAAAGGGCCGGAGATCATCCGGGAGGAAATAGAGGCCATTCCTGTGGATGATTTTCATTTTAAAATGTATCTGGACAATCCATTTCCTGTTTCCCGCCTTATCCGGATTGCTGAAGCGCTTATTCGCATGATCAGCGGAAGCTGGAATCAGGAAATGAACCGGATGCTGCTCCTGCCGGATTGAAATGCAAGCTTTTTAACTGCATTTTTAAATCTAAGGCATAGAAAAAACCGTTTCTTTAATTGGATTTTTGATCTTACCTTTGATCCGGTCTTTCCGCCGGGAAAATACAAGCCTGTTATGATCATCATGTTCCGCAGAAGTATTTAGACTCATTATAAATTCCGGAAAAAAAGGCTAATATATTTCATGATTCAAAATCCATAAGATATATTTAATTTTGCATGGCGAAGTTCCTCAGGGAAAGTCGGCTTAAAACTTAGATCTGAAATGAATTCTTTAATAGATAAATATAATATTCCCGGTCCCCGCTACACTTCTTATCCCACCGTTCCGTATTGGGATGAATCCGGCTTTACCCCGGAACAGTGGAAACAGACGGTCATCCGGTCCTTTAACGAAAGCAATGCAGACGAGGGGATTTCCATTTACATCCACCTTCCTTTCTGCGAGGCCTTGTGTACATTCTGTGCCTGCCATAAAAGGATCACCAAGCAGCACAGTGTGGAAATTCCGTATCTGGAAAGTGTTCTGAAGGAATGGCAGCTGTACCTGCGCCTGTTCAGCGAAAAACCGAAGCTGAAAGAACTTCACCTCGGGGGCGGAACACCTACGTTCTTTTCACCGCAAAACCTGAAAACCCTGTTGCAGGGGATTTTTGAAACGGTGGAAATTGCGGAAGAACCGGAATTTTCTTTTGAAGGCCATCCCAACAATACCACCCGCGAACATCTTCAGACCTTATATGATCTCGGATTCAGAAGGGTAAGCTTCGGAGTTCAGGATTACGACCTGAAAGTGCAGAAAGCCATCAACCGGATCCAGCCTTTTGAAAATGTAAAAGCGGTAACGGAATGGGCACGGGAAATAGGATACCGCGGCATCAGCCACGACCTGGTGTTCGGGTTGCCGCACCAGACCTGGGAAGCCATGGAACATACCATCCGCAAAACCATGGAACTCAGGCCGGACCGCCTTGCCTTTTATTCATACGCCCACGTGCCATGGGTAAAAGGAGTCGGACAACGGGGGTTTGATGAAAACGACCTGCCGAGCGGTGAAGAAAAACGACGCCTGTATGAAGACGGAAAAAAACTGCTGGAAGAATTAGGCTATATTGAAGTAGGGATGGACCATTTCTCACTGGAACACGACGACCTGTACCAGTCCCTGATCCATAAAAAACTGCACCGGAACTTTATGGGATATACCTCCAGCAAAACCCAGCTGATGGTAGGCCTTGGGATGTCTGCCATCTCCGATTCCTGGTACGCTTTTGCCCAGAACGTAAAAACAGTGGAAGAATACCAGAAAATGGTGGAGGAAGGACATATTCCGGTGGTGAAAGGCCATATCCTCAATCCGGAAGACCTTACGGTAAGAAGGCATATCCTGAATCTGATGTGCCAGCTCGAAACCACTTTTGATGCAGCCCATTCTTTCCCGGAACTGGAACAGGCTCTGGCCATGCTGAAAGAAATGGAAAATGACGGGCTTGTGGAAATTCAGGGCCATCATGTAAAGATTACGGAAAAAGGAAGAGCCTTTACCCGGAATGTGGCCATGGTTTTCGATCTCAGGATGATGAGAAACAAACCGGGAACCCGGATTTTTTCGATGACGATTTAATGCATCCATGAACAGAAAAGTCCTTATTGTCTTCCTTTATCTGTATGCTGCCTTTTTCAGCATTGCCAAGACATTGAGGCTGCCTAACGACTGGGCTGAGGCGCACTGGATGCTTGATTACCGTTTCGGATTTATCAAGAGGGGACTGGCAGGGGAGATCTTCAGATGGGTAAGTGAGAAAAATGAATTCAATATAACAATTTTATCAGCAGGAATTCTTTTCCTGCTGTATCTTTTCATCATCATTATTGCGGTACGAGAAACCTGGAAGCGTTCCTGTAATCTTTCAACCGTTGTATTTTTTCTGGTTTTTTTCCTGTCGCAATATCTTATTTTTTCAGCCCACCTGATCGGTTATCTGGACCACGTTGTTTTTCTGTTTGCCATTGCAGCAGTCTATCTCATCAGGAGAGATAAAATAGTGTTGTCTTCTATAATTGCTGCCATAGGTATTTTGATCCATGAAATTTCATTTTTCCTGCTGCTGCCCGTGTGCTGTACGGCTCTTATCTGTAGCAGAACAGAAAGACGGGAATTTTCATTGCAGGATGGATTTTCAAAAGATAACTTGAAGCGGATGGCATTTTTTTTAACCTTTCCGGTTTTGACTACGTTACTGGTCATCTTCTGTCAGGAACAGCAAGCGATGACCTTTCAGGTCGTATATGACTATCTCAGAACATTCCCATTCATCACTGTTAAGGCTGCGGATTCAGTATCTTCCGCTTACACCAAAAGCTTTTTATACTATCTTAAGGATGAAAGCGGCCATTTTTTACAAAGGCTGTTCATCTCCAAAGCTACCATTCTGTATGGTATTCCACAGCTTCTTTTGCTCAGAATGCTTTACCGGATTTTCAATCTCAAAGGCCGTTTTCTGCTGCTGATATCGGTAACTGCTGCTGCGTTTGTCCCGCTATTGCTGAATGCCATTGCCTTCGATACCTACAGGATCTGGACCTTTCCCTATATGATACTTTTCCTGGAATTCTGGGTTTTGAGTTCCCGGTACTCTGCAGACCCGCTGGAAAAAAACAGGTTGACTTCTTCAGAATGGTTTTTATTCGTACTTGCAGCTGGTTTGGCTGGTTTTGTACCGAATGTACTGTTCGACGGAGAAACGGAAAGATTCAGCATCGCATTGCGATTCCTGTTGTTATTACCTGTTGCCGGCATGCTGTATTGGATACAAAAAGCCCCGGCCGATACGGGCGGGACTAAAAAACTATCTGAGAATGAAAAATAATCCTGGTTACTGTATCATGATTTTCTTGCTGTAAGCCTTTTCACCTCCGGAATTGATCGTAATGAAATAAGCACCTGCCGGAATTCCTGAAACGTCTATACTGTTATCCGGATTCAAAGTTTTCTGTTCCCATACTTTTCTCCCGTCAAAACTGATGATTTCCACAGTGGTATTTTTATCTTTCAGCCCATCAATGAAAATGTACCCGGAAGCAGGATTGGGATAAACGCTGACAGATGGGGATGCATCAGTCTCGCCGGTGGCCAGTACTGCATTTGTGGTTACTCTGAAAATTTTTCCGCTGCTGACGGCAGCCACAAACATTTCATTCTGGTTATTTACTCCGAAAGTCGAAAAATTGTTGCCTGCGGAGGCAGGGCCCCAGGTGATGGAATCGTCTGCATTCAGTACTCCGATCTGGGTAGAGCAGTAGTCGGCAAAGATATACCTTCCCTGCAGAGCCGGGAACTGCGAACCGCGGTAGACGTAACCGCCGGTAATGGAGCATCGTCCGCCGGAATGGTTATAGGCCGCTACCGGAAATGTCATGGTTGACTGTGCCGCACATCCGGAAGTATTATAGGAAGAATTACCTTCATAACACCT
>NZ_CAJYMO010000357.1 GCF_913776365.1 uncultured Chryseobacterium sp.
TTTTCAAGGTGCAGATCGAGGAAAAAGGCGATGTGCTCAATTATCAGGACATCCCATACCTGATGTCTCCGCTACACAAAGATTTTTCCGCAACCTATGAATTCCGGGGAAAACAGCTTAAAGTGCAGGCCATAGACTATGTGCAGAGAAAAAAAGACAGCCTGGTAGCAGAGCCCAACGGCGCAGAATACCTTCACCTGGTTTCTACCGGGCAGACCGGAAGGCAGAACATCTACATCAAGCCGGGAGAAACGAAATCCATCAATGGAACCCTGGTTACTTTCAACAGAGCGATTGAAGGCGCCGTGGAATTTAAAAACGAAGGCGGCAAACTGTTCATCAAAACGCCGGTAGACGCTACCTATATGACCATGGCCACCCAGGCTACAGGGAATACGGCAAAGAATGAATTCCAGCCTTTGGCCCTGAGAAGCCTCTACAGCATCAACGAACTAAAGCTGGTTGTGCCGGAAGGACTGAAAAAAGGAAGGCTGATGGCTATTGAGGGCGACCGTAAAAAAGACCAGAATGTTCCGGATGTATTGACAGTAGAAATCCAGGGCCCTAAAACAAAACAGCTGGTAGACCTGTCAGTGGAAAAGGGAAATCCGAATGCCTATAAGCAGGTTACCATGGACGGACTGAACATCATGGTAGGCTTCGGACCTAAAATTTACAATACGCCTTTCGCGCTGAAGCTGGATGATTTCGTGATGGAAACCTATCCGGGCAGTTCATCGCCAAGTGCTTACGAAAGCCACATCAAAATTGTGGATGAAGGTAAGGAAACGCCTTTTAAAATTTATATGAACCACGTTCTGAATCACAAAGGATACCGGTTTTTCCAGTCCAGCTTTGATCCGGACAGAATGGGAACCGTACTATCCGTAAACCACGATTACTGGGGAACCCTGATCTCCTATATCGGATATGCTTTCCTGTTCGGAGGACTTTTCTTTACTTTCTTCTGGAAAGGCACCCATTTCTGGAAACTGAACACGATGCTGAAAGAGATCAATAAAAAGAGAGCAGCGATGCTGGTCCTGCTGTTCCTGAGTCTTGGGCTGAATGCGCAGAAAATTGAAACCCACGGAACAGATGACGGAAGCGGTACGCACGTTCATACAGAGGGTGAGCCGCACAATCATACGGCAGCCCCGGAAACAGCCCCGGTTCAGCAGAACTCACTGGCAGCTCCGCTGACCCGTATGAAAAGGATTTCTGCCGATGAGATCATTGCCCGTAATAAAATCAGTAAGGAACATGCCGACAAATTCGGATATCTTCTGGTACAGAATATTGAGGGAAGGATTGTACCGATCAATACCGAAGCGTTGGATGTCCTGAGAAAACTGTATAAAAAAGACGAGTTCAAGGGAACGAACGGAGAGTCGCTTACGGCCAATCAATGGTTCCTGTCTGTAAATACCGACACGCCAAGCTGGACAATGGTTCCGATGATCAAAGTGGGAACAAAAGGCGGTGATGAGCTGATGAAAAAAACCAATGCCGACGAGGATGGATATACTTCACTGATGAATCTTTTCCCGGCTGATGCCAACGGAAATCTCTCTTACATCCTGGAAAATGACTACAATACCGCTTTCCGTAAAAAGCCGGCTGAACAGACCAATTACGATAAAGAAGTAATTGCCGTAAACGAGAGGGTGCAGATTTTCAACGGATTTTTCAGCGGGCAGTTCATGAGGATCGTACCGGTGAAAAATGATGCCAACCATACCTGGAATTCATGGCTTGACCAGAAAATGGAGCCGGACATGGAATCCCAGCAGGTGATGGGGCCTTACTTTGCAGAAGTCCTACAGGCACAGAAAAGCGGCAACTGGACCAAGGCAGACCAGGCGCTGGCCGGACTTTCCCGGTACCAGCAGAAATGGGGGAAAGCAGTAGTCCCGTCTGAATCCAAAGTAAACATTGAGGTTTTCATGAATGAAATCAACATCAATTTCAAACTCCTGATCTTCTATACCCTGATCGGAGGACTGCTGCTGATCTTAGGTTTCGTGGAACTGTTCAGACCGAAAAAAGCACTGAATACAACAATCAGGGTACTGATTTACCTGGGCGTTATCGGCTACATCTGCCACTTCTTCGGACTGATCGCTCGATGGTATATTTCCGGCCACGCACCTTGGAGCAATGGTTATGAAGCGATCATCTTTATTTCCTGGATAGGAATCACGGCAGGCCTTATGTTTTACTTCGGTTTCGGGAAAAACAGAAATATCAATCTGGCTCATACACTATCTTTAGCGGCGAGATTACTGGGCGCCAGGAACCATTCCAATGCACTGATTCCGGCTGCCGGTTTCATGGTAGCGGTCATCATGATGGGTTTTGCGCATGGAGGTTCAGCGCTTGATCCGCAGATCACGCCGCTTGTTCCGGTACTGAAATCCTACTGGCTGATTGTTCACGTCGCCATTATCGTATCCAGTTACGGCTTCTTTGCCCTGTCAATGATCATTGCGGTGATCAGTCTGATCTTTTATATTATTTCAGATCAAGAAAGATATAAAATTCACCATGACACAACACTGAAGGAGCTGGTAATCGTTTCTGAAATGTCTTTAACCATTGGATTGTTTGCCTTAACCGTAGGGAATTTCCTGGGCGGGATCTGGGCCAATGAATCCTGGGGAAGATACTGGAGCTGGGATCCGAAGGAAACCTGGGCGTTTATCTCCATTATGGTCTATGCATTCGTTCTTCACATGAGGCTGGTTCCCGGACTCAGAAGCAGATGGGCCTTTCACGTGGCGACCATGTTTGCCTTCTGTTCCATGGTAATGACCTATTTTGGGGTGAACTATTACCTCAGCGGACTTCACTCCTATGCGGCAGGAGATCCGGTTCCGGTTCCGGCCTGGGTGTATATCGGCCTTGCCACGATGCTTGCCCTGGCTGTTGCATCCTATGTGAAATTCAGGGTCCTGACCAGAAAATAGATCAGACAAACCTGTAAAAATTAAAAAATCCCGGAAAGCTTTTCCGGGATTTTTTATAGGTATTGATCTTACAAGATCATACAGTCATCTTGTTTTTTCGGCAGATGACTGCAAAGCATTTTATTTTATGCTGTTATCCAACTGAATTAATGTCCTAACAGGCGAGGCCTGTCCGCTTTGATAAATTTGAATCTGATACTTTGATCGGGTTTCAAATCCTTTACGGAACTCATCAGATTTATGTACAGGAGTAACTTCTACAGAAGATCATGTCTTCATTTTTTACAAAATACTGCTGACTGTCATTCAGGCATCCGGCCTCTTTCTTCCAGCATGGTAATATGGTCAATTCTTCGGGTTCATGTAAGAAGAGCACAAATAAGGCAACCGGATGATTTATTTAAACCTTATGTTCAATGAAATAATATCCGATTTCATTCCAATGGATTTAGTATAATGACCGTACCTGATCTCCGCCATGGTAAGCCTGGAAATCCCGAACAACCCTTCTTTAGGTGTAATCCTTATTCCTGCTCCGTAAAAATGACTGTTAAAGCCGGACAGGTCATAATTGCTGGTATAGAAATCATCAAATGCCGTATGCTGCTGGTACGGGGCGAAGTACCGGGCTGCTTTCTGTTCATAGTACCTGTAAAAAGGACTGACCGAAACAAAAGGTGAAATCTTAACGGGGGTTTCGAGGCTGAATGTATTTGACTTCAGTCCCCAGGTATCAGTATAATACCGGTAATAGGCTCTCAGGATAATCTTGTCTCCTAAGAAATAATTGGCCCTGACTCCCAGCGGAATTTTAAAGCGTTTATCCGGCAGAGCTTCCTGATGTACCGACTGGTCATTGAAATAAACCCTGTGGAACGGCAGGCTCAGGTAGCCCGTCTGCTGCACACCGTCTGCCAGCAGCTCCACCTGGAAATTCTGATTGATAATCTGCGAATAAGCCAGAGAGAGCGCATACGTATTCCTTCCGCTTGTACCGCCATTGTCGGCCGTTCTGAGCTCAATAGGGGCAATCAGCTTCACCTGATCCATATAGGCCTGGAATTTGGCGGTAAATTCGCCCATCCTGTTTTTTGTTTTCTGGGAAAACCCGATATTTGCACTGTATGATTGATAGTCGTATTCAAAAGAAGTAGAAATGCCAGCCATAATTGTAGTTCCTTTATCCGCATTTTCACGGCTCCAGCTCAGGGCAGGATAAATCCGGTTGTCAGAATGGGATGCGGAAGAATTGGCTTTCAGGTCAATCATATCGGAAGAGGCAGAAGTATAGTGGTCTATTCCGGCACTCAGTCCGAATCTGTTTTTCCTGCCTTTTGTGTCGTACTTCAGTACGGTCACCTCAATGGTATTGGAAAGGTCGGATAATTTTTCAGTTCCTGTTCCGCCGGTTACTGCAGAATTGTTTCCATCCTGGCTGTAATAACTGGATACCAGATTGATCTCGTCGAGCGTTAGTTTCTTTGACTGGGCGCTGTCTCTTTTTTCCTGTCCTTCAACATGAAGAATTCCGAAAAGTGCCGCAATGCTTATGATGATTTTTTTCATTGTTAAATCTGAATTGAATTGTCCTGTTATCCTTTAATTACAGCCGCAGCCGCCACCCACTTTTCCCGCATTGGCACCTGAAGAACCTTCCCGGTAGGATTGGAAGCTCAGTTCCGTTTTCTCGATCGTCCTGTTTCCCAGCGCCATTTCGGCATCGTTAAGTTTATTTTTTTCATATTCCTTTACGGTTATACAGGACTGCAATATGCCCAACAGGAGGAACATGAAGAATACAACTGCTGTTTTTATAATATTTTTCATTTTTTTTAATTTTTAGATTAATCAACCGAAGATTACTTTAAATTGATATTTTTGGAGGAATAGATCCGGTTATCTTCATCAATGATGATGCATTCCAGATGGTTGATCTGATTTACCATATTCAGTGCAGCCTCAATACCCATAATGCTTACGGGAGTTGCCATTGCATCGGCAATCTCTGCATTGGGACAGAAAACCGTTACGCTCTTTACACCGGAAACCGGCATTCCCGTTTTGGGATTGATGGTGTGCGAATATCTTTTGCTATTGACGGTAATAAATTTCTCATAATTTCCTGAGGTGGCCACTGCCATATCGGTAATATTCATAAAGGAAAAAGGCTGCCGGGAATTATCCGGATCGGCAATACCTATGGTCCATGCTTTGCCGTTGGCCTGTGTTCCCCATGTGGTAAGGTCGCCCGAAGCATTTACAATTCCGGAGCCTACACCGCGATTGCGAAGTACCTGCTTTGCCATTTCCGCCGCATATCCTTTACCGATTCCCCCGAAGCCGATCCGCATGCCTTCCTTTGTAAGAAAAACGGTCTGGTCAGTCGGGTTAAGGATGATATTCTGATAATTTACGAGCTTCAGGTGCTCCCTGACCGTTTTTGGATCCGGCAGCATAGTCATCTCTCGGTCGAAATTCCAGAAACGTTTATCAATTCCGCCATAGGAAATATCAAAATAACCGTCCGTAATACGGCTGATTTTAAGGCTTCTTTCAATCAGTCCGAAAATTTCCCGGCCTACACGCACAGGTTGTACTCCTGCATACTTATTAATAAGGCTGGTCTCGCTTTCGTCACTGAAGGTGGTCAAAAGTGTTTCAATTCTCCGGATTTCACCGATGGCGGACTCAAGATGAGCTTTTGCTGAATTTTCATCATCGCTGACCACGGTAAGCTCAAAAGCATTTCCCATCAGCCTTTCCGGCCTTCTGAATTCTTTCAGCATCCTCAAGGCTTCCGGCTGTCTTTTATCGCTCTGATTTCCCTGCTGAATGCAGCCGCATCTTCCGTAGGAAGGCCTTCCCAGCTTTTCAGGATCTTTCCATCAGCGTCAAGAAGAACAGTATACGGAAACATTCCTTTTGGATTGTACTGATCGGCAAGGATGGAATTTTCCTTTTTCAGTTCCTGAGAGAGCTGGTTCTTTTTATTTCTGGGAAAATCTGCATTGATATACGTAATGATATTTTCGGTTTCCAGTTTCCTGAATTCATCGTTCTCTATAATGTTCTTATGAAGCCTGATGCACGGGATGCACCAGTCTGAGCCGGAAAAATTAAGCAGGATAAGCGCTTTATTTTCTGAAGCCGTTCTCCGGGCCGTTTCCAGGCGGCCCTGGGCCTGGATGCCAACAGCGAATACAACCATCAGTATGGCTGAAAAAAGTGTTTTCATTTTTAAATGGAATTGAGTGTGTTATTTATCTGAAAAAAATAACCTGACAGAAATCTGAATCTGATCAGATTATGCAGCAATCAGTGATCCCTGTAATCTCGGAGGCTGCCAGGCAGAGCTGCGGAAACCTTCGTAACACAGATCAATATCTTTGGAAGGAATTTTATGCAAAACCGGTAGTATGAAAATATCCTGCGGCAGTCCTATAATGAGTCTCTGGGCAAGCGTAAAAACCAGGACAAGCGGAACTGAATGGACAATAAAAGGAAGTTTCTGATCCTGACTGTAATCACGGTCTTTCACCGGATGGTCATAATGGTTCTTTACAAATGCAGTAACCGTCATTTCCGGATTCAGTTTCTTATGTTCGATATAATGCCCGATAAGTTCGGGAATCTTTATAAGCTGGTACAATTCAGTCGTAACAACCAAATACAACAACAGAAAGAATATGGAAATCAATTTTTTCACTTACCCAAAAATATAAAATGTTTCGTTAAGAATGATTTTAAATATCATTGATTTTATAAAGTTTCGATTCAGCGAGTATACACAACATTTTTAATGATAACGGGATTCCGGATGTTATATTGCAGGAATAACGGATAAGCCATATAAAAAGCAGGAAGTTATCCTGCTCTGTTTCTATAATTGAGGTTCTTAATCAAACATCGTTGTAAAATAATTGCTGATCACGGTCCAGAAGTTTTTCCCCAGAAAGTAAATCAGGGTAGAAGTAATGATTCCCTTCACGGTAAAAAATATAATTCCTCCGATCCCGAATTTTTTGACCATGCTTTTCCACCGGGAGCTTTTCTTTTCCTCTGCAGGTTCCTGTACCGTTTTGTTTTCTTCCATGTCAGAAATTCAAATGATTTGATTGCCTTACAAAGATAGCATGTTTGGAATGATTCCAAATAAGAAATACGTTAAAAAAATTAAAATTTTGCAGTTCGCGTAATATTTTTAACTTTAGGGAAAACGAAAAGCAGAATTTTTATGTCTAAAAAAGAAAATGATTTTGGGATTGAAGAAAGCCTGAAAAACCTGGGGATTAAAGATGAAAATAAGGGAACTTCAACGGGTGGGGACTATTTTGCCTCCGGGAAGATCCTGGAAAGTTATTCGCCGGTAAACGGAAAGCTCATTGCCAAAGTACAAACTTCCGGAAATGAAGATTACCGGCGCGTGATGGAAACAGCTGAAAAAGCCTTTAAAGAATTCCGGCTCATTCCGGCGCCTAAGAGAGGGGAAATCGTAAGGCAGCTCGGGCAGAAATTAAGACAATATAAAGACGATCTCGGAAAGCTGGTTTCCTACGAAATGGGAAAATCACTTCAGGAAGGACTGGGAGAAGTCCAGGAAATGATCGATATCTGCGACTTTGCCGTTGGCGTATCCAGGCAGCTGCACGGGTATACCATGCATTCCGAAAGACCGGGACACAGGATGTACGAGCAATACCATCCGCTGGGAATTGTAGGAATCATTACCGCTTTTAATTTTCCGGTAGCCGTTTGGTCGTGGAATACGGCACTGGCATGGATCTGCGGAAATGTTACGATATGGAAGCCGTCCGAGAAAACTCCGCTCTGCGCCATTGCCTGCCAGAATATCATGAATGAAGTACTGAGAGAAAACGATCTTCCCGAAGGGATCTCCAGTGTGCTGGTAGCAGACCATGAAATCGGGCAGCAGCTGGTAGACGATAAGAAAATAGCACTGGTATCATTCACCGGTTCTACAAGAGTAGGCCGGATGGTTTCTTCTAAAGTGGCGGAACGTTTCGGGAAATCTATCCTGGAGCTGGGAGGAAACAACGCGATCATCATTTCCAAAGAGGCGGATATTGATATGGCCGTTATCGGAGCGGTTTTCGGAGCAGTGGGTACAGCCGGGCAGCGGTGTACTTCTACCCGCAGGCTGATTATCCATGAAGAGGTTTACGAAGAAGTGAAAAACAGGCTGGTCAGTGCTTACGGGCAGCTTAAGATCGGGAATCCGCTGGATGAATCCAATCATGTAGGGCCGCTGATTGATAAGGATGCCGTGCGCCAGTATGAAGCCTCCATTGCAAAATGTAAAGAAGAAGGCGGAAATTTCGTTACGGAAGGTGAGGTTCTGCAGGGCGAGGGCTATGAATCCGGATGCTATGTAAAACCGTGCATTGCCGAAGTGGAGAACTCCTATGGGATCGTGCAGCATGAAACCTTTGCGCCGATTTTATACCTGATCAAATACACTACGCTTGAAGAAGCCATTGCCCTGCAGAATGATGTGCCACAGGGACTGTCTTCCGCCATCATGACCCAGAACCTGAGGGAAGCCGAGCTTTTCCTTTCCCATGCAGGATCAGACTGCGGAATCGCCAATGTGAACATCGGAACTTCAGGCGCGGAAATCGGAGGTGCTTTCGGAGGTGAAAAGGAAACCGGCGGCGGCCGTGAATCGGGTTCCGATGTCTGGAAGTATTATATGAGAAGACAGACCAATACCATCAACTATACCGACAGCCTTCCACTGGCCCAGGGAATTAAATTTGATTTGTAAGAAAGTATTTAGTAAGTGAAAAAACAATGATCTGGCAGAAACCCGGCTCCTCAGATAATCTCTGCAGACTCCGGGCCTGCTGCCAAATCGCAAAATTTATGAGAAAAATGGAACAGACAACAATTGATAGGCAAGCCAGTAAAGTAAAGGAAACCGTTGGCCGGCATGTGCTTGCAGATGGTTTTGATTTCGTAATGGATATCGAGAAATCCCATGGTTCATGGCTTTATGATAAACTGACAGACCGGGAATATCTCGATATGTTCTCCATGTTTGCATCAGCATCAATAGGGTATAACCACCCGTATCTGATGGAGCATTCGGAGTGGCTGGGCAGGATGGCCGTGAACAAACCCACTCTGGCCGATGTTTATTCCGAAGAATACGCGCATTTCCTGGAAGTTTTTGAAAGGGTAGTGATCCCGGAGGAACTCCAGTACGCATTCTTCATTGAAGGCGGGGCCCTTGCCGTAGAAAATGCAATGAAAGCCTGCTTCGACTGGAAGACACGGAAGAATTTTGAAAAAGGACTCGACATTGAGGCCGGAATCTGTATTCACTTCAGACAGGCATTCCACGGAAGAAGCGGGTATACCCTGAGCCTTACCAATACCACAGATCCCAGAAAATACCAGTATTTCCCAATGTTTGACTGGCCGCGGATCCTGAATCCGAAACTGACTTTCCCGACGACCGATGAAAAC
>NZ_CAJYMO010000358.1 GCF_913776365.1 uncultured Chryseobacterium sp.
TGGTCAATTTATGTCCGTGTAAAAATTCACCTGCGCAGCAGAATTCACGTGCACAGCAAAATTCACCGTTCACTTATGGTCAAGGGTCAATTCCTGCGGGTGAAAGGTCAATTTTTGTCCATGGAAAAATTCATCTGCAAAGCAGAATTCACTTGCACAGCAAAATTCACCGTTCATTTATGGTCAATGGTCAATTCCTGCGGGTGAATGGTCAATTTTTGTCCGTGGAAAAATTCACCTGCGCAGCAGAATTCACTTGCACAGCAAAATTCACCGTTCACTATTCACCGACAGCAGGGCCGTTCCTTATAAAAAATAAACGCATGCCTCGCGAAAACTACAATTTTCTTATCTTTGGGCCATGAATTGGGAGAACATCGCCGGACAGGAAAACCTGAAGAAACTCCTCAGGGACAGCATTGCCGAAAACAGGATCAGCCACGCCCAGCTTTTTACAGGAAAGGAAGGCTATGGTACCCTGCCTGTTGTGCTGGCCTATGCCAGGGAAATACTGAGCCGTGAGAATCCCCAGGCCGGTTCCAAGGTAGAACATCTCAACCATCTCGACCTGCATTTCACCTTTCCTGTATTTACGGATAACAAGAATTCACTGAGTAAAAATAAGTTCGACGAATTCCGCGAAATGATCCTGGATTTTCCCTACGCCAGTTATAATGACTGGACAGCCGTATTGGAATCGGAGAACAAGCAGCTCTTTATTTCTGCAGATGAAATGGACGAGCAGAACCAGAAGTTCTCTCTGAAAAGCTTTGAAGGCGGAACCAAAATCCTGATTGTCTGGAGAGCAGATAAAATGAACGTGGCAGCAGCCAATAAATTCCTGAAATTTCTGGAAGAACCTCCTGCGAAAACCGTAATCCTTCTTACGGCAGAATCTACAAACGATATGCTGCCTACCATCCTTTCGAGAACCCAGATCGTGGAAGTTCCCAGGATTCACGACAAAGACCTGGAAGCCTACCTCGAAAAAGAGTATCCGGCATCCCGTGACCGCCTGGCGGAAATTATCCATCAGGCACAGGGTGATCTTAATGAAGCGGTACGGCTCCTGAAATCCGGGCAAAAAAGCGATGAATTTGAAAAACTGTTCATCCAGTGGGTGCGCGATGCCTTTATGGTGAAGAAAAAACCCGAGTTCCTGAAAAGCATTATTTTCTGGGCGCGGGAAATTGCCGGCTGGAACCGGGAAAAGCAGAAAAACTTTCTGGATTACTGTTCTGAAATCTTCAGGCTCGCCCTGCTCCAGAATTATCAGTCGGAAGATCTTGTGTACAGGAAGATCAATGCCAATGGCTTCAATTGGGCCGGGTTTTCAAAATTCATCAGTGGTGCCAATATTGAGAGCATCCTGGAAGAAATCAGCACTGCCGACCTGCACCTGACAAGAAACGGAAATCCCAGAATCGTATGGACCGATCTGGGAATTAAGCTTTCAAGGTATATTCATAAAAAATAACGGCAAAATTTGTACTTTTTAAGTGAACAGATCAAATGTTTTATCGGTACAGAATACGGTCCGAACATTCGGCTTTTTACTACCTATTAATTCAAAGCATTTCCTGTTTTCATCTCAGGAAAGCATGCAGAGAAATGAATATTGAATACAGACTTGTGCCTTCCGGACTGGTTTAAACGCTGCATTATAATCACCAGATTGAAAGTTTGTTCTTGCAAAAGTAATAACCAGATAAAAAAGAGTCACAAAATTGTCCGATTTCAGTAAAATGGCAAACCCTCAGCAGCCATATCGGAAGAAGAAGCTTTGCCTCAAATTTTTACGGAAAAATTTCCACACCGCTGCTGATGCAGGCCACCGGCCACAGTACAGAGCAGATGTTTTTGAATTACATCAATCCCGTAAATCATGCCCGGGTTATCAGCTTGGGAAATTACTTTGAGAAAATCTATGCGGAAGGAGCTTAAGGTTGTTTTAAAACGTATTCCATTAATTAACAGTATTTTATAAGAATGAATGTTCAGATTATTTTAACAGATATTAAAAATAGATTAAAAAAATCAATCAATCGTTTGATTTATTGAAAAACGGTTGTAAATTTGTACCCGTAAAAAATGATAAGGTATCAATGACATCAAAAGAAGAAAATATTTTGTTTGCTGCTGAAAAGCTTTTTGCCGAAAAAGGGTTTGAAGGGACCTCCACCCGGGAAATAGCCAAAGCAGCTCAGGTAAACATTTCCATGATTTCATATTATTTCGGTTCCAAGGAAAAGCTGTATGAAAAGCTGATGGAGTACAGGATGAACGAAGGACAGTTTTTTTCCAAAGACATTATCGAAAGAACAGATATCAATGAGTGGGAGAAGGTGGAAAAAATCGTAGACCAGTTCGCAGGAAAGGTAAGGCATAATAAATGTTTCTACCGGATTATGCAGCGGGAACAGCTGTATACCCAGAATCCGCAGATCGTGGAATTCCTGAAGCAAACAAAAATCGGGTTTATCACCATGTACTCCAAAATACTGGAAAGCGGACTGAAAAGAGGAATTTTTACGAAGAATCCGCCAATCTATCTTTTGCATGCCACGGTGAGCGGAACCCTGTTTTATGCCTCTAACGGTAAAGAAATGTATAAGGAATTTCTTAACAATACAGAAGGTGGAGATGTTTTTGATGACAGGTATTACTCAGAGCTTAACACACACATTAAATATTTATTAAAAGACCTTTTAGGTTATGAAGAAAATGAATAACTCCGTTATTGCATTGGCCCTGTTCATAGGGATTGCAAACACAAATGCCCAGGAGAAAAAAACGCTTACGCTGGATGAAGCCGTGCAATTGGGCATCCGGAACAGCAAAAACCTGAAGATTGATGCCGCCAAGATTGAAGAGGCCACTGCCGACCTTCTGGAAGCCAAAAACAGGCAGCTGCCGGAACTGAAAGTTTCAGGAAGCTATCTGTACCTTCCGCTGAAGCCTACAGTTAACATTAAGCTTCCCGGTGTAGCCGGCGGTGGCCCGGAAGTCCATCAGGTTGCTTTTGGCTCAGCCAATCTCAGTGTTCCTATTTACAGCGGGGGAAGAATAAAATACGGTATCGAATCTGCCAAATACCTGGTGGAAGCGTCAAAACTGAATACGGAGAACGATAAGACGGCTATTGCCTACAACGTAGCGCAGGCTTACAACAACCTGTTCAAAGCCAACCAGGCCATCCGCGTGCTGGAAGAAAACCTTTCTGCCTCACAGAAAAGGGATGAAACCTTCCTGAAACTTGAAAATAACGGTGTGATTGCCAGAAATGACCGTCTGAAGGCCAACCTTCAGACCTCGAATATCGAACTGCAGCTGCTGGAAGCAAAAAACAACTACAATATTGCCAATATCAATATGGACCTGTTGCTGGGACTGCCTGAAAGTACGGAGATTGAAGTAGATCAGAACTATATTGAAGAAGGCGAAGAGGTAAGGCCTGTTGATTTTTATCTCACCACAGCCCGCGAAAACCGGAGAGACCTGCAGGCGCTGGAACAGCAGAGAAAAGCTGCGGCTCTCGGAACAAAATCAGCAAAAGCGGAAAACCTTCCTTCCGTTGCTTTTACCGGAGGCTATGTAGCGGCGGATATCCCGAAATTCCTGACTGTTTACAATGCGGTGAATGTGGGAGTGGGAATTTCCTATAACCTTTCCAATATATGGAAGGAAAACTCTTCCCTGAGGCAGTCGCAGGCCCGCGAAACACAGCTGGCGGCCACCAATGAACTGCTTAACGATAACATCAAGCTGGAGGTAAACCGCGAGTACCAGAACACCGATTACTCCAAAAAAAGAATCGCTGTTTTTGAAAAATCTGCCGAACAGGCAAATGAAAACTACAGGATTACCAAAAATAAATATGACAACGGCCTGGCAACGATGACGGAGCTTCTGGATGCAGATGCCGCACAGATTGCAGCCAACGTAGGGGTCATCAATGCAAAAGCAGATGCTGCACTGGCCTACAGAAAACTATTACAGACAACAGGAACTTTAACAATCAAATAAATTAAGAACGATACCCAACATGGAAAATAATATTACGCCGGCGGCAGAACCGAAAAAGAAGAAAAGCCTGGTTTTCCCGATTATCCTTGCGGTTGTTTTAATCGGAGGAGGAATTTACGGATACAATACCTACACTTACGGACAGTCTCATGAAGAAACCGATGATGCCCAGATCGCTTCCAATATGTCTCCCGTCATTTCCAAGGTTTCAGGATATGTAAAAGAAGTAAAGGTAAAAGACAACCAGATGGTGAAAAAAGGGGATACGCTGGTGATCCTGGATGACAGAGACCAGAGGATTGCCCTTGAGCAGGCAGAAGCAGCACTGGCCACCGCCAAAAGCAACATCTCCAATGCGGAAGCTTCCACTACGGCAACTTCCAAAAATATCGGTTCCTCAAAAGCGGCCGTTACCACAGCCAACGCACAGATTGAAGCGGCAAGGGTAAATGTCTGGAAGACCGGCCAGGATCTGAAAAGATATGCGAACCTGGTAAAAGACCACTCGATCACTGAACAGCAGTATGAGCAGGCCTTGGCAGCAAAACAGACTGCGGACCGCCAGCTGCAGGTACTGATCGATCAGAGAAACCAGATCGCCGAGCAGACCGGGATTGCATCGTCCCAGACGGCAGCCAGCTCCCAGCAGATCAGTGTTGCCGGATCCGTAGCCAAGCAAAGGGCTGTAGATGTGGAAAACGCAAAACTCAACTTATCATACACTGTTATCGTTGCACCTGAAGACGGATATGTAGGAAAAGTTCCTATTCAGGCCGGACAGTTCCTTCAGGCCGGAGCCCAGCTTTTTGCCCTGGTAAAAAATGATCAGAAATGGGTTGTGGCCAACTTCAAGGAAACACAGGTGGACAAAATGGTAGAAGGGCAGAAAGTGAAAATCGATATCGATGCTTTTCCTGATCAGGAATTTGAAGGGGTAGTGAGCTCATTCTCTCCTGCAACCGGTGCTACCTTCTCGATCCTTCCTCCGGATAACGCCAGCGGTAACTTCGTAAAAGTGGTACAAAGGCTTCCGGTAAAAATCGATTTTGTAAATCTTGATAAAAATATTGCCAAAAGATTAAGAACGGGAATGAATGTGAAAGCAGAAGTTTCCTTAAAATAATACAAAATAAGTGAATTGTCAATGCTGCGGAGGAAAGAAGGCGCATATGAAGAAGCAAAGAAGATGAATCATTGACAATTCCTTTATGATACGATCACAATTTATAAGTGGATTGTCGGTTGCAGGAGAATGCCGGAATGACGAAGTTCGATGAAGACGCAGACTGATGATGAAGCGATGTCGCAGAAGAAGATGCTAATGATGCAGCAATGAAGCAGGGCCTGTCATGAAGATGGATACGGTTTGAAAGATCAGGTATGCAGAAGGAAATGAAGCAGGAATCGGAAATGAAGAAAGTTGGTGCAGAAGAATGTCTGAATGCAGCAGGTTAATGAAAGGCAACGGCAAACAGGTTGGCAGGATGCTGACAATTCACTTTTTATAAAATATAATTAGAACATGAAAAGATCAGGAAATCCGGATCTTAACGATGTGAAATTAAAAATTCTCAACACATAAAGGTATGCTCAATGAAGTACGGGTTAAGAAAGGCTTCAGCCGGTCATTTTGATGTACCCGGCCTCACTCTTACTTCAGTCTCCATCTGTTTTTAAACAGGATAAAGGACTTTGTTGTACCTGTTCCGATCAGAAATTCCCGGATCTCATGATCTCTTTATTTTTTAATACCGAAAAAAAACTATGCAAGATTCATTAGTAGAATATGGAGCCAGAAGGGTAATCATTACGATTACGGCTATCCTTTGTGCTCTGCTTGAAATTGTGGACTCCACGATTGTAAACGTTGCCCTTAATGAAATGAAGGGAAACCTGGGAGCTACACTTTCGGAAGTGGGATGGGTGATCACGGCATATGCGATCGGTAACGTAATCATCGTACCGATGACGAGCTGGCTGTCCCAACAGTTTGGCCGAAGAAACTACTTTGCCGCATCCATCATCATATTTACCGTATTTTCCTTCCTTTGCGGAAACGCAACGAATATCTGGGAACTGGTATTTTTCCGGCTGATGCAGGGAATCGGCGGTGGAGCATTGCTGGTAACTTCCCAGACCATCATTACCGAATCCTATCCTGTGGAGAAAAGAAGTATGGCCCAGGCGATCTACGGCCTTGGGGTGATTATCGGTCCTACATTAGGTCCGCCGCTCGGTGGGTACATCGTGGACAACTTCAGCTGGCCGTATATTTTCTACATCAATATTCCGATCGGAATTGCAGCAACGTTAATGACGCTTCAGTTTGTACGGAGTCCGAAATATGCCGAAAAGCGGAAGGCGTCCGATGTCGACTGGCTGGGAATTGCCCTCCTTGCAATAACCGTAGGGTCATTACAGTACATTCTTGAAAGAGGACATGAAGAAGACTGGTTTGCCAGCGGATGGATTGTGACCTTCACCATATCAGCTGTTCTAGGATTTATCTTATTCCTCTGGCGGGAACTTACGTTCAAATATCCGATCGTGGAACTCAGGGTGTTAAAAAACAGCAACCTAAGAATCGGTACCGTAATGTCCTTCGTTTTAGGATTCGGACTGTACGGATCGACGTTCATTGTTCCTTTATATACCCAAAGTATCCTGGGATGGACAGCTCTTCAGTCGGGAGCATTAATGATTCCTGCAGCACTCACCACGGCTTTCATGATGCCGATTATCGGGAGATTGCTGTCCAAAGGAGCCAAACAGCAGATCCTGGTTTCCCTGGGATTGTTTATATTCTTTATCTACAGTTTCTGGGGCTACAAAATCCTTACGCCGGATACCGGTAAAGATGCCTTCTTCTGGATGCTGATTGTGAGAGGAGCCGGTCTTGGTCTCTTATTTATCCCGATTACTTCCCTGTCTCTAAGTACACTGAAAGGGCAGGAAATCGGCCAGGGTGCTGCTTTTACCGGAATGATGAGACAGCTGGGCGGTTCTTTCGGGATTGCAGGAATTACCACATTCATTGCAAACGCCAGCCAGAAATACAGACTCAACCTGATTTCCCATCTTGATGAAACGGATCTTGCCGTTCAGCAGAGATTGCAGGCTTTAAAAGGAAGCTTCATGGCCAAAGGAATGACTCCCGACGCTGCTATGAATGCTGCCTATAAAATGCTCGATCTTTCCGTTACGAAACAGGCTACCGTGCTTTCGTATATGGACGTCTTTCTCTATCTGGGAGTCATCTTCCTCATCTGTATCCCGTTTATCCTCTTTGTTAAAGAGCGGAAAAGCAAAGAAAAGATCGATCTGAGTGGTGTACATTAATTAAAGTATTTCAAATAACGAAAACCTCCGGACCGGAGGTTTTTTTTATTGGATATTGCCGGAATTTATTTTTCAAATAATACCTTCATACGGTCATTGGTCATTTCGATGTCTTTATAGATTTTATTTAATTTATGTTCATTCATCTTAACATTTATTTTCTTAGATATAAGTTTTGATTTTCCGGAAATAAACCGGCTGATATCAAATTTCAGCAGTTCCTCTTTAGTATAGAATATTTTAAAATCTCCTCCTGTTTCTGAGGTTATTTTCTTAATCAGTAAACTGTCTACCGGTTCTGCTTTTACGCTGGAAAACTGGATGTTGCCATTCAGGTCCATCTTGCTGGGCATCATTACAGAATCCTTTGCAGTAATAACCAACGCATTGATTCTTATATTTTTTCTGACAGCATCATCCAGAGCAATCTGGTGCGGATATCATTTTACATTTTCTTTTCCGTCTGTAAAAAGTATCATTGCTTTATTACCGGCCTGGCTTTGCAGCGAAGCGATTCCATTAAGCATGGCATTGGAAAAATTGGTTCCCGGTTTCATTTTCATGATTCCCCGGTCAAGCTTATTGAAGGCCGACAACAATTGGTCTTTATCTTTCGTTAACGGGCAAAGCAGGAAAGAATTGCCTGCAAATACGACAACCGAGAAAGCCTGATTTTCTTTCTTGTTCTGAATTACTTTTCTGATGACTTCCTTGATGGTTATGATCCTGTTAGGTTCAAAATCACGAGCCAGCATCGTCAGGGAATTATCTACCAGTAAGACAATATTTTACCGGGGAATATTCTGTGCCATAGCAGGATGTTGATTTTCTTTTTTGCTGCAATGAATAAGTAAAAAGAAAAAGAGGATTTTGAAGTACTTCATGGCTTATTTACATTTCAAGATAAAATAGTGTTTTTACACAAATTATGAAGAAATTCCTTTTATAAAATTTCCTACTGCCATACACTTGTCATCATCCGCCTTATCTTTGCAGGATAAAAGAATCACCATGAGCTATTGCACCGTTATTGAAACCATGCAGCCCGAAAGCAGAAGGGCTCTTCACCGGAATTACCACGACTACCGTTACGGTTTCCCGATTCATGATGACAACGAATTGTTCGGAAGATTGATCATGGAAATCAACCAGGCGGGACTGAGCTGGGAGACCATTCTGAAAAAGGAAGAAGGATTTAGAAAAGCGTATGATAATTTTACAATAGAAAAAGTGGCAGCTTATACTGAAGCCGACCGCGAGCGGCTGCTTGCTGATCCGGGAATCATCAGAAATAAGTTAAAGGTAAATGCCGCCATTGAAAATGCAAAAACCATCGTGAAATTGCAGCAGGAATTCGGTTCCTTTGAAAAATGGCTGGACCATCATCATCCGAAAACGCTCCCGGAGTGGATGAAGCTGTTTAAAAAAACGTTTAAATTTACCGGTGGCGAAATCGTGAATGAATTTCTGATGAGCACTAGCTACCTGAAAGGCTGCCATGAGGAAAGTTGTCCGGTCTATCAGAAAGTACTTCTGAAAAAGCCGAAATGGCTAATGAAGATATAGCATAATATAGCGGTTGCAAGTCCGCTATATCATGGATGTCGCGGATTGATGTCGCGGATTTACAAATTGATGTCGCGGATTTACAATCCGTGACATCACAACACACAAACCTCCAACGCATACTCCATTCCCGCATAATTCCGGGCACTGCTGAAATAGTAATCTTCCGCCTTCATCACGATTTTCTGCTTAACAGGGTTCTGGTGAATATAATTGATTTTCTGCCTGATCCAGCGCACAGAGAATATTTCTTCTGCATGATAGCCGTCCTGCCATACTTTCCACTTTTGGTTGCGGGAGAGATGGCTGCAAGCATTGCTGAACAGGGGGAGCATCCATTCCCGGCGGCTTTCAGGTTCTGATTGGATGAGACTTATTATTTTTTTGGAGGTAAATTTTTTAAAATCCCGTATGATTTCAGGTAGGGTGCAGGTTCCGTCAGCTTTACAGAACAGGTGCAGGTGGTTAGACATCAGGCAATAGGCAAAGATGGTAAGTCCTTTTTGCGTCTGACAATAGCTGAGGGAATCCATAATTGCCGTTTTCTGGGACAATCTTGTAAAGACATCGATCCAACCTATTGTCGTAATGGTGATAAAATAGGCGCTGTCTACATTGGAAGCTTTGTACTTTGTGGACATCTGTGTTTTTTTGTAAAAGTAAGAAAAGATAGCACGGATTGCAAATCCGTGCTATCTTTTTGCAGATACAAATGTCGTTCGCAAACAGAACAGATGTCGCGGATTGATGTCGCGGATTGATATTGATGTCGCGGATTTGCAATCCGCGACACACACTTACACACAACTTTTCACCCGCTCCGCCACCATGGCAACAATCCTTTTGTTGCAGGCTTTGCTTTCCAAAAGATAAAAATCAAGTTCCTCCGGGGTAAGCATGCCGACAGTCATCCCGATCAGGGTGTTTTTCAGGGCATGGTCGTTCTGGATGCTCTGGTCGATAAACAGGTGTTTTTTTTCAGAGGGCAGGGAGTCGAATCCGGGATTCCTGCGCCGGGCATAGTCATAGAACCAGGTGAGGTAAATTTCGTGCTGCAGTTTCAGGATGGGCCGGAGGCTTTGGTTCTGGAAGCGTTCAACGGCGGTGTCTGATGCTGAAGAAGGGATGGACAGGATAGGCCTGAGTGCTGTTTTGTCGGTCATGGGAGTCTGTTATATCAGTAAGATACGATAATTTCTGATGATAGCGCGGATTTAAAATCCGCGCTATAAAATTTTAAATCCGCGCTATCAAAAAGAAAAAGAGGCTGCCTAAAATTAAGCAGCCTCTTTCGTATGTATTGTTGTCTGAATTACTTCTTTTTGTAAGCAGCGTCCTTGATTCTCGCTTTCTTACCTCTAAGATCTCTGAAGTAGTAGATTCTTGATCTTCTCACTCTACCTCTTCTGTCAACTTCGATTTTCTGAAGAGCAGGCATGTTGATCGGGAATACCCTTTCTACTCCTACATCACCGGACATTTTTCTGATGGTGAACGTTTTTGTAGAACCTGTACCTCTTAACTGGATTACAGTTCCTTTGAAGAACTGGGTTCTTGTTTTCTGGCCTTCTTTAATCTCGTAATACACGGTGATGGTATCACCTGCTTTGAATTCAGGGAATTCTTTTTTTGTAATGTACTTGTCTTGTACGTACTTTAATAAATCCATTATTAAATAAATAAAATGTTTAGGCTAAGCAACTTACACGGACTTCGTCAGAGGTTGAATAACAGGTTGCAAATATATAAAATACTTTTCAGATTTTCCAAACAATTCATGTATTAATTATGATAATTTTTTAATGGGGTAACCTGCTGAGAATTAACGATTCGTTCAGATTCCCTTCAGGCTGGGTTGATATGGGAATTTTACTTTTGCACGGATCAAAACCGGACTGCCGGTACCTATTAATTATCCCTTTTTTAAAAAAACCACCATGAAGCATTATCATTACTTCTTCTTTTTTTGTTTCATCGCCCAGATGGCTTTCGGGCAGGCATTGTTTCCCTACCTGCAGAATCCGACGCCCAATTCGATGATCGTTACCTGGAAAACCGCTTCCGACAACGAAACTACCGTCATGTACGGCACTTCACCGTCCAGCCTCAATGTTACCGTAACGGGAACTACCAATATTTTCTCGGATACGGGATACAACAACAACTATTATTACCATACGGCGAAAATTACCAGCCTGCAGCCGAATACCAAATATTACTACAGGATCAAAACCGGCAGCCGGGAATCGGCAGTCTATAATTTCCGGACCCTTCCCCAGCCGGGGCAGGCCGCTACGGCGGACGGCAAAATCCGTTTCCTGATCATGGGCGATAACCAGATCAAGGCAGAACCCAGATACGATACGTTAACGCTCAATGCCTATAAGAAACTCAAAGAGAAGTTCGTGGCTAATGCCGATCCTTCAGATAATATCGCCTTAACCTTTATGGTGGGTGACCAGGTGGATGTAGGAACACTGGACCATTATGAGAATGTGCATTTCAAAAAGAATATCCAGCTGTCTCCTTATCTTCCGATTCAGACCACTGTGGGAAACCATGAGACGTACGGATCCCTGGGAATGAATTCGTATTATGCGCATTTTTATATCGATGAGATCAAGTACAGGAATATTTCGTCCGGAAATGAAAATTATTATGCACAGCAGGCCGGGAACGTTCTCTTTATCAGCTTAAGTTCCGAACATACCGGAGCGGCACAGATGACCTGGCTGCAGCAGGTTCTGAATGAAGCCAATAACGACGCTACCGTACACTGGATTATTTCGCTGAGCCACAGGCCTTACCAGGCCGAGCAGTATGTCGGGGATATTTCTTCCTGGGTACGGAACAATGCCGTTCCCCTGCTGACGACTTCCGATAAATACCTGATGCACGTAGGGGCACACCACCATCTTTATCACAGAGGGCAACTGAAAAATTCCCCGAATTACCAGATCATTTCAGGCGGTGTGGCATGGGACCAGTATTGGGGAATGTCTACCGAACAGGATTTCGACGACGTGCAGAAAACCCTAACGGACTGGACATACCAGATCGTAGAAGTAGATGTCAATACCGGAAAGGCAGAGGTGGAGTGCTATTCCATCGGCGGCGTCTATCATAAGAAAAATAATGAACTGATTGACACTTTCCACCGTTATAAAAATCAGCCGAAACCGGCGAAGCCTGTTATTTCAAATACATTTACCGGTCCGGTAACACTACCTCTGACCCTGAACGGAAGTCCGTTCTCATCCACCGGCAGCGAGCTGCTGAATACCACGCAGTTCCTGATCAGCAAGGCAGCAGATTTCTCCGTTACCGAAAAAGAATTGTACCGGGATTATGAAAACTGGTTCGGAAAAGAAGGCAACGGAACTCCGGATTATACCAAAAACCTGAATGCCAATGTGGATATCACCCGGGCAACCCTTCCTGCCAATTCCATGACCAACGGTACTTATTATGCGAAAGTGCGTTACCGCGACAGGAACCTAGAGTGGAGCGACTGGAGTGATGTAAAGCAGTTCACTGTTACCGGAAGCGTAGTATCCAACCCGGCTTTCAGCTTAAGCAAAACGGAATATGCCCAGAATGAGCCTGTGGTGGCCACTTTTACAGATGGTCCCGGAAACCTGAAAGACTGGATAGGGGTCTATAAAAAAGGGCAGACACCATCTTCCGCAACTTCGCAGGCATTTGTCTATACCAACGGCCAGACCTCAGGAACCGTTTCCCTGAACAGCGGGATTGGCAGTAAAGGCCAGTATTTTGCAGGATTTTTCGCCAATGACGGCTACACGGAAATTACTGCCAGAAAGAATTTCTACGTAGGTCCGAAGGTGGTACTGAATACGGCATCGGATGTTTATCCGGTGGGCGGAACCGTTACCGTTAATTTCACCAATGGCCCGAACCTTACGAAAGACTGGATCGGGATTTACAAAATGGGACACACGCCGGGAAATGTTAATTCCACCAAATGGAACTATGTAACGTCAGCTTCCGGCAGCCTCAGCTTCACCGGTCTGGCTAAAGGATATTATTATGCCCAGTATTTCCTTGAGGATGGGTATACAACTGTAGGTGAAAAGGTATTTTTCAAAGTCGGCGATATCGTTACTGAGCTCTGGACCAACAAGCCGGTGTATACCCTGGGCGAAAACATTACCGCTTCGTGGACCGATTCTCCGGGAATTATCAAAGACTGGCTCGGCATCTATCCGCAGAGTGCAAATGTTCCCGATGATAATTTTGTATCCTACACATATTTCGACGGAATCACCCAAGGTACCAAGACCATCAGCGGAACAGCATTGCCGGCTGCTCCCGGAAATTATTATATGGTGATGTTCACCAATGATTCCTATACTGAAGTTTCCAACCGGGTGCAATTCCAGGTTACCGGTCAGACATTGGGGACGGAAGAAATAAAAAGCACCGAGAAAAATGTCATCCTGTATCCGAACCCTACCAGGCCGGGCGAACCAACCTTTATTAAAAGCGATTACCCGATCGATAAAATCGAGCTGCTTTCAGCAAACGGCGATCTGCTGTATGAATCTAAAAATATAAATAACCAACGCTTCTCCCTGGTCAATGAAAACCTTCCCAAAGGCATTTATTTTGTAAAGGTCCATACCAGGAAACTCTTCACCCTTAAACTGATGATCCGGTAAACAAAGTCCCGAAGGAACGGCTTACATCAGAATCGGATGTAATCCGATGACAATAATAAACCACATCAGAACCGGATGCAATGCAATGACAATAAAAGGTGTCGGAACTGCAAACGATCCAGTAATCTTGGATATCACAAAGCCGTTCATAAGCCGGTAAAAAAAAGTCCCGAAGGGACGGCTTACATCAGAATCGGATGTAATCCGATTAAATAACAAACCGTACTAGAATCGGATGCAATCCGATTACATGTAATATAATCCGATTACGATAGATCCTTCGGAACCGGATACAATCCGATTACAACAGGCACACACGCCGTACCAGTCAAATAAAAAACCCTGAAAAAGCTCAGCTTTTCCAGGGGTTTTTTGCTTAGGAGAAGTATCATTATTCCTCGTCCGTAGATTTCAGCGCCAGGGCAATCAGCGGGGCCTGCATAAAGAGCCTGGCGAGCCTGGCGTTATCGGTATTCAGGCCGAAGGAGTCCCTTCTGTTTTTATATTGGGCAATATTTCCGGGGAATACGGCGGCAAAAAATCCGGCTACGACACGTCCCATGGTTTTACGGTATTTTTTCGGAGTGGCGATCATGGCTGTTCCCAGTGCGATCTCTGCATACCCGGAATAGACAACGGTATCGTCTTTATCCAGCGGTACCCATTCCGGAACCTGTGCCTGAAAGGCTTTTCTTGCAAAAGTAAGGTGTCCGATACCGGCCGTGATCAGAAATGCGCCGAGGGCAAGTCTTGAAATGTCTTTCGTTTCCATATGATGTCATTTAATTAATTGGTGTAGCATACCACAACCAAAATTCAGACCACGTTTTTGGGAATCACCATAGCATGGATCGATAATACCGTAAGACCGGTTGGAATTTTTTCCCAGGAGCTTAATCCGGCTCTCCGCTCATACTCCTCGCGCCAACCTTCTCCAACCTGCGCCAAAGCCAAACCCTTACATGCTCCAATCCTCCAGCCCCGCTGTGGGGTAACCGCTGCGATCCGGGCTAGGGCACCGGGGTCCTTTAGGAGAGCTGCCCATAAGTAAAAACTTTATGTTTCATTAACAAAAGCTGGCATTGTCAGCTTTAGCCTGTAACGATTTATATGGAATCATTCTTCATTCAGATTCTGTATGGCGTCGATGAGCAGCAGGCTTCTTCCATTAAATCCTATCGTGTTCGTGCGTATATGAGAAAAAGTATTAAATTTAGCCAACAGAAAAAATCGGATAGTTCATGATAGACAAAAGAGTAAAAAATGCAAAGGAAGCCATTAAAGGAATTGAAGACGGGATGACCCTGATGCTGGGTGGTTTCGGGCTTTGCGGAATTCCTGAAAATTCAATCAATGCCCTGGTAGAGAGTGATGTAAAAGATCTGACCTGCATTTCAAACAACGCCGGAGTAGACGATTTCGGCCTGGGGCTGCTGCTTCATAAGAGGCAGATCAAAAAAATGATTTCATCTTATGTAGGGGAAAATGCCGAGTTTGAAAGACAGATGCTTTCCGGTGAACTGGAAGTGGAACTGACGCCCCAGGGGACACTGGCGGAAAAATGCAGGGCGGCGCAGGCGGGAATTCCTGCTTTTTACACACCGGCAGGTTTCGGGACCGAAGTAGCGGAAGGAAAGGAAGTAAAAGACTTCAAAGGAAAACCGCACATCCTTGAGTTTGCTTATGAAGCCGATTACGCTATCGTGAAAGCCTGGAAAGGCGACCATGCCGGGAACCTTGTCTTCAAAGGATCGGCAAGGAACTTCAACCATCCGATGGCCGGGGCCGGAAAAATTACCATTGCCGAAGTTGAGGAGCTGGTAGCGCCGGGCGAACTGGATCCGAACCAGATCCACATTCCCGGAATTATGATCCAGCGGATTTTCCAGGGCGAAAAATTCGAGAAAAGAATTGAACAAAGAACCGTAAGGAAAAGAGATTAGTTTTCATTGCTCTTTCTTGATACATCATATCCCGGAATGAAACTTCCGGGATATTTTTTATCAGTTAGCCGTTATGTGAAATAACGTAAGCTCAATACAATAAATGAGGTCAGGTGTCCCGAATTTAATTTTAAATCAATTTGTATCACTCAATAGCGTCGGGCTTCAGCCTGGCTTCGTCATAGCAGCATACCTCCGGCTTCAGCCAAAACCTATCCGCATGTAGCTAAAGCCGGATCATCAGGCATCATATCGTAACCAGATTGAAGGCACAAGAATTCTTCTCAGTCGGATGTCCATACCGTTTAATTTCCACTTCAACCTGCGTGATCACCAAAATCTGCGGGAGACTATATTTACGGCTGAATGTAAATGGTACTGAGCAATCCACAATTTAGTCTTTGATAAAATCCTCGCGTCTTTCCAACGTTATGAAAGGAATTATTTTGCGCCATTGCGCGTTCCAGCCTTTAAACCATTACTTAAAAGGGAGATGTCAAAACTTTTAGACTAAAAGAGAATTGTAAACATCTGCCGTCCATCTTCCGGCACCCCGCATCCATCTTTTAGAGCGTCTTCCTTTCCCCGATCTGCTGCCTCCACATCGCATAATACAGCCCTTTTTCTTCAATAAGGCCGAGGTGCGAACCGGTTTCCACAATCTGCCCGCGTTCCAGCACATAAATCCGGTCCGCATGCATGATGGTGCTTAGACGGTGGGCAATAAGCACGGTAATCTGTTCTTTTTCCCTCGAAATGTCTTTAATGGTTGTCGTAATTTCTTCTTCGGTAATGCTGTCCAGTGCGGAAGTCGCTTCATCGAAAATCAGGAGATGCGGTTTTCTGAGGAGGGCCCTGGCAATGGCGATGCGTTGCTTTTCCCCGCCGCTCAGCTTGAGTCCGCCTTCCCCGATTACCGTTTCAATCCCGTTTTCAGCACGTTCCAGGAGTCCGGTGCAGCTGGATTTTTTTAAAGCCAACTGTAAGTCTTCTTCGGTAGCCGACGGATTCACAAACAGAAGGTTCTCTTTGATGGTTCCTGCAAAAAGCTGGGTATCCTGCGTTACGAAACCGATCTGGTTCCTCAGTTCGTCAAAATCAAACTCTTTACCATCCACTTGGTTATAAAAAATAGTGCCTTCCTGCGGGCGGTACAAACCGACAAGCAGCTTTACCAGCGTACTTTTCCCGGAACCGCTGGGCCCCACGAAAGCAATGGTTTCCCCGTTTTTCACATCAAATGAGATCGAATTAAGCGCTTTGTACTGAGCGGTCTGGTGCTGAAAGGAAACCTTTTGGAATTCCAGTTCTTCAATGGCACCGATTTTCTTTGGAGTCAAAGGTTTGGGTTCCACTTCTTTTTTCATCACACGGTCGAAATTATTCAGCGAAGCCTGCGATTCACGGTAGGAAATGATGATATTCCCGATCTCCTGCATTGGCCCGAAAATAAAGAACCCGTAAAACATTAGCGAGAGATACTGTCCCGGCGTCACAATATTTTTAAAAATCAGCAACAGCAGGGTAAACGTAATCATCTGCTGCAGGAAGTTGACCAGGGTTCCCTGTACAAAACTGAGGGAACGGATGCTTTTCACCTTTCTCAGTTCCAGGTTCAGGATTTTATAGGTATTGTTGTTCAGCCGTTCCACCTCCTGGTTGGTAAGGCCTAAACTTTTAACGATTTCGATATTCCGTAAACTTTCCGTAGTGCTTCCCGCCAGATCCGTTGTTTCCTTTACAATGCTTTTCTGGATGGTTTTGATGCGTCTGCTCAGCAGGTTGGTCACCACAGCAATAAAAATGATTCCTACCACATACACCGGCATGATAGACCAGTGCAGGCGGATGGCATATACCGAAACAAAAATAATGCTCACTAAAATCCCGAAAAAGATATTGACAAAGTTATTGATGAACTTTACGGTATCCTCGCGCACCTTTGTCAGGATCGAAAGCGTCTCGCCGCTCCGCTGGTCCTCAAATTCCTGGTACGGCAGCCGCATGGAGTGTCTGAGCCCGTCGGTGAAAATTTTGGCTCCGAATTTCTGGATAATCACATTCACCACATAATCCTGGAAGGCCTTGGCAATACGGCTGATCATGGCAGTTCCCACCAATAATCCTAAAAAGTAAAAAACCCCGTGGTAGATATCATTTCCATAAAGGTATTCACTCAGGTTTCTCGGAAGGGTTTTCTCCTTATCAAAGAAATTGGGATGGGTAACCAGTTTATCCAGGATGTTTCCCGTGATCGCCGGTGCAAACAGGGAAAATACCTGGTTTACAGAAGCAAGGAGAAGGGAAATGAAAATCAGGAGACGGTAAGGTTTCAGGTAATGCAGTAAAACTTTCATGGGATGATCAAAAGTCTACAAATTTACAACAAATAGCCCAACAAAATTTACCATAGGATAAGAAAGAAATTATTTCGTAATTCTGAAAAAATGGCTAATTTGGCAGGATAAGATTAAGCTATGCTGACTAAAGAACAAATTGCACAAAGAATTTCCAGAGAAGTAAAGGACGGATATTATGTAAACCTGGGAATCGGGATCCCCACATTGGTGGCTAACTATGTGCCGGATAACCTCTCCGTAGAATTCCAGAGTGAAAACGGGGTACTGGGAATGGGGCCTTTCCCTTTTGAAGGGGAAGAAGATGCGGACCTCATCAACGCCGGAAAGCAGACGATCACCATCCTGGACGGAGGTTCTTTCTTCGATTCCGCTTTCAGTTTCGGGATGATCCGCGCCCAGAAGGTGGATCTCACGATTCTAGGAGCGATGGAAGTAGCGGAAAACGGGGATATTGCCAACTGGAAGATTCCGGGGAAAATGGTAAAAGGTATGGGCGGCGCCATGGATCTGGTGGCTTCTGCCGAAAATATTATTGTCGCCATGATGCACGTCAACAAAGCCGGGGAAAGCAAAATCCTTAAAAAATGTACGCTTCCGTTAACCGGCGTTAACTGCGTAAAAAGAGTGGTTACCGAATTAGCCGTACTGGACGTGACGCCGGCAGGCTTCAGGCTGGTAGAAAGAGCCCCGGGCGTTTCTGTGGAACATATCGTAAAATCAACGGAAGCCGAACTGATCATTGACGGCGAAGTTCCGGAAATGCAGTTTTAATAGCCTGCTGGCTTTTGGCTTCGGCAGATACAACAAATAAATAAATGAAGGCTGTTTCTATTGAGACAGCCTTCATTTATATTCTGATCCGGTATAAAATGCATCATTTACACATGGAAGATGAGCTGGTACACTCACGATGCCTGAACACCAAAACCGGCAACGGTAGTAAAAATAATTACCATGGCGGTATTTTTATACCTGTCCATGATGCAGTCAGGTGGTTTTCAAAAGCTTTCGTTTTATAAATTGTTCAAAATCAGTCGGGGTTACGGCTTCCGGTGTCCTTGGCGTAGCGTAGACACCATCAGGATCTCCCAGGGCTTTGTATAAAGCCAGTAGCTCATGTTGTATATGGCCTGGTATTCCCCAGCTGCTGAACTGTGCGGTAAGGTCTTCAACGGACTGCCGTACATACTCTACCGGCCTGTTGGTAAGAACTGCCAGGCGTTCTGCAGCTTCCGCTAACGTAATATTCTCAGGACCCATAAGATTCAGTTTCCAGTGTCCGGCCCAGGTCTCATCCAACAGATACCGGGCGGCGGCATCGCCTATATCATCCGTGCTCACCCATGGAATGTCGTGATCATCCGGAAAAGGGAAACTGAATTTTCCTTCATTCTTAATTTCCGCAGCCTGTTGCAGGAAGTTTTCCATAAAGTAGCCGGGCCTCAGGGCCAGTACATGGGCATCCAGTTCATCAAAAGCGGCTTCCATGCGGCCGCAGTAACTTACGGTCCCCAGGTCAGCAGCCGTTGTCGCACCCAGGGAAGAAATGAGAACCACTCTCTTGATCTTATTTTCCGTAACGGCTGCAATCCCTGCTGCAGTGACCCTCTGATACCATTCTTTCAGGCTTGGCAAGCGGGTAACCGGCGGCACCAGCAGGAACAGAGCATCCGCATCTTGAGTGGCAGCAATCATCTGTCCGGGATCGCTGAGGTCTGTGACTGTCGGGATTGCTCCTTTGATGGCAAGCCGGTTCATTCTTTCAAGGTTCTGGCCCAGCAGGATTGCCGTGGCATTCCCCGAGGCAATCTTTTGTGCCGCTCTTTTCCCGATATTGCCGGTTGCGGCTGCAATTGCTATTTTTTTCATCAGGTTATGGCTTGACCGGGTTATCAATAATATAGTGGGCTGCGTCTTTATCCATTAAGTGTTGCAGTACAGGCAGTACATTCCAGAATTCTTTGTAAAAACTGAACTTTCCGTCCTGTAATTTGAAATTCACCACATAATCCTGCTGATAGACTGACTGGGTCTGGGGCACTACGGTTGCTGCCCGGAACTCGCCCAAATACCCGTTTTTTTCTTCCAATGCATGCACTTTCACATCTGTAAAGGAAATTTCAGGCATACTGGCCAGGATGGTGTCAAGGTGCTTGCGGTAGTCTTCCATGGTCAAGCGGCAGGGAAGCCCAAGGGTACCGGCATAAGGATATTCCACTAAAGCCTGTGGCGTAAATAACTTCAGGACAGCTTCCGTTCCCTGGTTAAACGCAGCGAGCAAATCCTGTAATTTGTGATAACCCGGATTGTTTTCCATAATATAATGATTTAAATTTCCGGCAAATCTAGATTCAATTCTGTACATTTGCAAGAAGGCACCCAAAAGTGGGGTAGGCACAAAAAAGTTAGAAATGGACGCATTGAATTCAGAAGCCCGGAAAGAAAATGAAAATTATTTAACATTGCAGGAACTGCTCCATGTAAAATCGGATTTGGATGAAAGCTGCATCCTCCATCAGTCTCTGTCGTTGATCGCTGACAAGTGGACCCTCCTGGTATTGATGGCGCTGATGCAGGGAACCAAGAGGAATAGTGAATTGCAACGCCAGATCAAAGGCATTTCCCCGAAGATGCTGACTCAGACGCTGAAGACTCTGATCAGCTATGGCATGGTTGACCGTAAAGCCTATCCCGAGGTCCCGCCCAGGGTAGAGTACTGTCTGACCGAATTTGGAATAAGTACAGCAGATCCGCTTACGGCATTGCTCAACTGGTCTGTAGCCTGGGAAGAACAGCTGGTAAAGCTCTATAAGGAAAAAGTTGCCAGGTAATCAGGTCATCAGTTTGCTTTCGCCATTTTATCATACGGAAAAGGTCCTTGATGAGCATAAGCCTTTGACCGGTAAAATGAAGTTGCCGTAGACTGATAGGTGAGAAGCCAATACATTACAGGTATCTGAATACGGCCCCACGACTGATCCTGAAAGCAAATGGATAATTTAAGCGGGAGTAGCGAATTATTTTTTACAGGGAATTCTTTGTCCTGAACTTTTCAGACAAAAGAAATCAGCGCCCGTCCTGCGCTCCAAAAACCTTTTTCAGGATGCTGGTCGTCCTCATCGCAGGCGTATTCCGGATGCCGCTTTCTTTTTCCGCAACCATTTTGAAGACCCCATTGATGGTTTCAGTCGTTACATAGGCATTCAGGTCGGTGGTTACCGATTGGCCCGTGAAAGTATTGTACTTCGAAATCAGGTTAGACCACACTTTATCAGCGCCTACTTTCCCCAGGGACGCTTTTACTTTCGGCTGAAAGGCGGTAAACAACTGGCTCTGGGTTTTTCCCTGCAGGTAATTGGTCGCCGCATTGTCACTTCCCAGCAAAATGTTTTTGGCATCGGTAATCGTCATCGAGGTAATCGCATTGGTAAAGATCGGGGCGGCTTCCGTTACGGCATCTTCCGCAGCACGGTTGAGCAGCTTAACGCCCTGGTCGGCCAGGCTTCCCAGTCCGATCGAACGGAGCGTAGCATCAATTTTTCTCAGCTTTTCAGGCATCAGGATTTTTACCGCTTCGTTTCTGAAGAATCCGTCGGTCACACCCAGTTTTTTCACGCCTTCATTTACGCCCAGGCTTAACGCTTCTTTCAGTCCTGATGAAACCTGCAGGGAGCTGAGGCTTCCAAGATTTACTGAAGCATTTGCAGAACCCGAAGAAGCAGGATAGGGGTTGGTCGTGGTGGTTTTAGGCTGGTTCAGGTCAATTCCTGTCTTGTCCTTCACTGCATTTTTAATGGCATCAAAAATCTGTGCCTGTGAAGAAACTGAAAATAAAAGTCCGCCAATCAATAGAAATGTTTTTCTCATCGCTTATTTTTTACAAAATTAGATCTTTTACCGGCTAATAAGTTAAAGGGTTCCGTAAATTTTCAGAAATTAAGTATATTCGCTAAAATCTTAAACCCATCAGATGCAGCGTTTTTTACTGGTCCTTTCGGTCTTCATGTCAGGCTTGTTTTTCACCCAGAACCGACTGAGTTTAATTCCTTATCCGCAAAAAGTGGAATTGCTGAAAGGCGAATTTACCATCCCTGAAAATTTTAAGCTTGATCCCGGTCTTCCGCAGCAGGAAACCGGATATTTTAAAAAGCAGACTGAAGGCCTGCTGAAATTCAGGAAGGGCAGCAAAGATACCGCTCATCTGGTCCATGTTCTTTTTCCCGTTCAGTCCGGAGAAGATCGTGAGAAGAAAGAAAAATACACCATCGAAATTTCTCCCCGGCAGATTGTCATTGCATCGAATACAAAACAAGGGTATTTTCTGGCGTTGCAGACCTTAATCCAGTTGTTCAGACAGTATAAAGATTCAGGAAAAATTCCGGCGATGAAAATCGAAGATGAACCGAAGTTTGCCTGGCGGGGAATGCACCTGGATGTCTGCCGGCATTTTTTCACCGTTGATGAAGTGAAGCAATACATCGATTATCTGGCCATGTACAAGCTGAATACCTTTCACTGGCATTTAACCGATGACCAGGGATGGAGAATTGAAATCAAAAAATATCCGAAACTTACCCAGGTCGGCTCAAGACGCAAAGAATCCATGACCGGAGCTTATGTCGACAATACATTTGATGGAAAACCGTACGGACCTTATTTTTATACTCAGGAGCAGATCAGGAACGTTGTACAATATGCGCAGGAAAGACATATTACCGTAGTTCCCGAAATTGAAATGCCGGGTCATGCTTTGGCAGCCTTATCCGCATATCCGGAACTGGCCTGCACGAAAGGGCCTTTCGAGCCGGCGGCCAAATGGGGCGTTTTCGACGATGTATTCTGTCCGAAGGACGAAACCTTTACCTTCCTGGAAAATGTTCTGAATGAGGTAATGCAGCTTTTCCCTTCCCAATACATCCACATCGGAGGCGACGAATGCCCGAAAACCAGATGGAAAGAATGTGCCCATTGCCAGGAACTGATCAAAAAAAATAACCTGAAGGATGAACATGGCTTACAAAGCTATTTTATACAGAGGATCGAGAAATACGTCAACTCGAAAGGCCGGAAAATTATCGGCTGGGATGAAATCCTGGAAGGCGGACTGGCTCCGAATGCGGCCGTAATGAGCTGGACCGGCATCAAAGGCGGTGTGGAAGCTGCCAAAACCGGGCATTTTGCCGTTATGACTCCCGGAGCTTACTGTTATTTCGACCATTATCAGGGCGATCCGGCTACCGAACCGAATGCTTTCGGTGGATTTACCCCGCTGGATAAAGTCTATTCTTATCAACCGATTCCTGAAGAGCTGAATGCTGCGCAGTCAAAATACATTTTAGGTGTCCAGGCCAATCTCTGGACCGAATATATCCTGGATTTCAGACAGGTACAGTACATGATTTTTCCAAGATTGCTGGCTCTTTCCGAAGTGGCCTGGGGAACTTCAGACCCGAAAAACTACAAGGAGTTTGAAGACCGTGTAATCAATGAGTTCAAAACATTGGATAAAATGGGCGTACACTACGCAAAAAGCATTTACAATATCAATGGAAAGGTGATACCAGCCAACACCGGGGTTGGTTATGAACTTTCGACTTCACAAAACCCGTCAGGAATCCGCTATACAACAGACGGAATAGAGCCTCAGGCAAATTCACAGACTTACACCAACCCGGTTCCCGTTCAGAAATCCCAGACCATAAAATCCGCTTATTTTGAAAACGCACAGCTAAAAAGCGCGGTTTCCTCACAGGATTTTACCGTTTCAAAAACCACGGGAAAAAAAATTACGCTGGAGCAGCAGCCGGGCGAAAATTATTCTTTCGGAGGTGCTTTTACGCTGGTGGACGGAATTATCGGGAACCAGAGACAATTGGGCAAAACCTGGCTGGGCTTTCAGGGAAAAGATGTAGTGGCGACGATTGATTTCGGGCAGAAAACGCCGTTTTCAGAAGTTTATTTCAACACGTTGGACAACAAAGGCAGCTGGATCCACTTGGCAAAATCAGCCCGGGTATTCGTCTCCGACAACGGAACCGATTTTAAAATGATCAAAGAAATTGGGAAAGAAGAAATCCTTTCCGCCAAAGGAAAAATCAGCATACCGGTTGGAAATCAGAACGCAAAATATTTAAAAGTTAAAATAGAGAATGCAGGAATCATTCCTGCCGGAAATCCCGGTGCCGATTCCAAAGCCTGGCTGTTCGTAGACGAAATCGGAGCGAATTAATATATTCAAAGTTCAATGTTTAATGTTCAAAATGATTA
>NZ_CAJYMO010000359.1 GCF_913776365.1 uncultured Chryseobacterium sp.
TCTTCAGCCGGGATACTGTCATTCAGGGACGGTTCTGAAATACGGACAGCAGCATGTTCTTTTTTGCAGGAGACGAAAGTGATAAGGCATAAAGCAGTAACAATAATTTTCATAATACGGATCCGGATTATCAATACTACAAAAAAATAAAGAAACTGCCATGTCCCTGACTGAAAAATATGCTGCATAACAAAAAAGCAGCCCGGAACCGGACTGCTTTTGCTGAAACAGAGATTATATTATTTACAGTTTTCGTTGTAATCGTAGATCACCTCATTCACGATGGAAAGGTTGTCTGACATCGCTTTGTCAATTTCATTTCTGATGAATTTCCCCAATCCTGATCTGTTCTTGTTGTCATTCTTCAGGGAAGCATATTCGCCTTTTGCCACTTTTCCTCTGACTACCGGGCAGTCGGCCACAATCATTTTGGCTTTTGCCAGGGTAAGCTCTTCCGGTTTGCCGCCTTTCTTGGAATATACATAAGACGGGTTCTCCCTCATTCTTTTGTTTTCCTTTTCAGCTTCGTCAATCTGGGAACCCGCAGAGAAAGTCGTGGGAAAGCCATATACTTTATATACCTTGATTTTCCCGTCAGCTATCAATTCTGCAAACTGCGTACTTTTGGTGAGATTATTAAAAGCCTTCAAGCCTCCGCTCAGGCCTCCGTTGGCACTGTTGAAGCCTTCTTTGGTATTGGTATACTTGATGGCTTCGAAGTAGCGTTCCGTATTGTTGTCAAAAGCCATGTAGGCTTTCAGGTCATCGGTATCCAGGGTTTTGAATTTCTGCCTCTTTTTTGACGTGTCAATATCTGCCGCAGCAATAAATTTCACTTTTTTCTGATTGGTCCACGGATACATGTCATCACCTGCCAGGCGCACGATGCCTTCAATTTTTTTCCCGCCCTTATCAATGATGTAACCCTGCTTTTCGCCAACCCTCATTTCATATTCGGTGTTCTCATCCTGGGCACTGAGCTGTAAGGAAACAACACTCAATAGCCCCACAAGTAATAGTTTTTTCATAAATTTTTAATTAATTCAGGCAAAGATAAATTTTAAATTCTGAATATCTCCAACAATCCTCTAAAAATAAAACCCGGAATTTTCCGGGTTTTTTATGTGATGATGATGAATTCTGAAAATGATTACTGATACCTCTTGTGTTCATCATTTTTTGTAAACAGTCTGGTAACGGGCTTGAACAATGCCTTGTATTTTTCAGCATCAAACAGCTGGGAATCCGTAAGAGCCTTGTAGGTCATCCATATCCCGAAAGGGAAGAGGATCATATTCGGTACCCAGGCCGCCAGATAAGGATTCAGTTTCCCCGACCATGACATATTCTCGGTACCCACATTGATGATATAGAAAATAATGAAGATGACAATGGCAATAATCACCGGGAGTCCCATTCCTCCCTTTCTGATGATGGAACCCAAGCTGGCTCCGATCAGGAAGAAGATCACACAGGTGAAGGAGTAGGTAATGATCCGCTGCTGGTAAATGACAACTTTACTGTAATATTTTACACCGGGGTCAATCTCAGCATTCTTGGTTTCAAGGCTGCTTTTCAGGCTTTCAAGCCTGTTGTAGGCATTGTTTATGATCTCGAGCCTTTTTTCACTTTTCAGGGTATCCAGTTTCAGGAGCTGTTTCGGTTTCGCCTTCGCCCTGTTTTGCTTGCTGTCCATATAGCTGATCACCGTATTGGTCTGATTCAGGACATCCGTGTTTACGGTAGTGAAAAACTTATTGTTATCGCTTTTGGTCTTATCGATGGTTTTATTCAGTTCCGTGAACGTCTGGAACCGGTAGTCATCGGTAATTTTTTCTTCTTCAATAGCTTTACTGATGATGTCACTGATGTCGAAATGCGACGTAAGGGAATCAAATTTAATGGCTTGGTCCGGCTGTTTGATCCGTACACTTTCACCCCTTCCTTCAAAGTTGTCTTCATATACATAGCCGTTATACAGGACCAGTTTAAGGTAATTTTTATTAACCGCCTGCACGAATTTTCCTTTTTGCGCCACAATGGAACGCTGATTTTCGTAAGAGGTTGCTTTTTTGTGAATAAAAACCCCTTCGATATTTTCCCCGTTTTCCCCGGTGATCTTATCGAATTTCACCATATATCCGGGAATCTGGTCGATGAACTGGCCGGGTGTGAAGTTCAGCGCAGGCTTGGTCTGGGCAATATTGAAAAGCATATTCTTGGCCTTTCTCTGAAAATCCGGGATGATGTTGTTGGAGAAAAAATACAGCATGACCGCCATGATGGTGGTGACTCCCAGTAAAGGAAGCATTACACGGGTTAAGGAGATTCCTGCAGCCTTCATGGCGGCAAGCTCATACCGTTCACCGAATTCCCCGAAGGCCATGATGCTGGCCAGCAGGATCGTCAGCGGCAGTACCATACTGATGACATTGACCCCGAGGTAAAACAGAAGTTTCAGGATCTGCCAGGTACTGAGTCCCTTTCCCATAAACTGCCCCAGCTGAACCCAAACGATGTTCACAATGAAAATGAAAAACAGTACGCTGAATATAAAGAAAAACGGTCCGAAGAAGGTTTTAATAATATAGCGGTCTAGTATTTTAAACATTCGCCAAAATTAATGAAAAAGCCACAAAGTTTCCTTTGCAGCTTTTATATTTTATGAAATTTTATTACACCGTAAAACCGAAAATGCACTTCCTGATAAAATATGCTGTAGATCAGGCAGGTCCGGTTATTTCCCCAGCTTAGAGTTCGGTAATCAGGTAATTCTTATACTTGTTTTTATCGAAAACAAACATCCCCGGATCCAGGGTCTGGTTTTCTTTGTATTCTTTGATGGCGATTACGGCCACATCATTGTTGTTGCCATGCTGCTCAAGTTTCACCATCTGTTTTTTGGCTGAGTCCACAAATAAATAAACGTATTTGATACCGTTTGATTTAACAGGGGTCAGTTTTATCAGATCCGCATTAACCCCATTTACGTTCTTTTTTCCGCTGTAGGCAACATTGTAATCCTTACGATAGGTGGAAAGGTAGTTGATAGGGGAGAACATAGAGCTGCTTCCATTCGGCCTCGCTACCGTCACTTCCATATCCTCGGTATTGATGTTATAAATCTTATTGCCGTCGAAAATCTGTTCCGTTTCCATGATTTTCAGCTTGTACTTATCACCGGCGGCATAATAAATGCCGGGTTCTGTTTTTCCTACCTGGTCGTTGGTTCCCGTTCCGAAAGAAAATTTGAAATAGGAATTCTTTTTGGAATTATAATTGGCCGTTACATCATCCAGTATCTTTTTGGCTTTCGCGTCAATTTTCTGGGCCTGGGCAAAACCTATGGCTCCTATGGCCATACTGCTGATGATAACTTTTGAAACAATGTTTTTCATTTTTAGTAAATCTTTAATCTTAGACTTTTCTTACAGGTAAAAGTTAAATGGATGTTTAATCTAATTTAGCTGCGCAGGTCTTCCAAAAACTGTTCCAAAGAATGCGGGTCGCTGATGAGGACTTCTCTCGCTTTTGCCCCGTTGAAGCCGCCTACGATGCCACTGGCCTCCAGCTGGTCCATGATCCTTCCCGCACGGTTGTAACCCAGTTTCAGCTGTCTCTGAAGCATGGAAGTAGAACCCTGTTGCGTGGAAACGATAATCCGTGCCGCCTCTTCAAACAATGCATCCTTTTCGTTCGGATCAAAGGTGCTTACCGTTCCGGACGAATCCTCGGAAACATATTCCGGCAGCAGGAAGGCTGAGGAATAGCCTTTTTGCTCACCGATGAATTCCGCTACTCTTTCTACCTCCGGTGTATCTACAAAGGCACACTGCAGCCTCAGGATTTCATTTCCGTTGAAATACAGCATATCTCCACGGCCGATCAGCTGGTCTGCACCCGGTGAATCCAGAATCGTCCTGGAATCCACACTGGAAATTACCCTGAACGCAGCCCTTGCCGGGAAGTTGGCCTTGATCATCCCCGTGATGACATTTACGGATGGTCTTTGGGTTGCTACAATAAGGTGGATTCCTACGGCCCTGGCCAGCTGTGCCAGACGGGCAATCGGCAATTCCACCTCTTTTCCGGCCGTCATGATCAGATCGGCAAATTCATCCACGACCAAAACGATATAGGGCAGGTAGCGGTGTCCGTTTTCAGGATTAAGCTTGCGTTCCGCAAATTTTTTATTGTATTCTTTCAGGTTCTTGCAGAAGGCATTTTTCAGCAGGTCATACCGGGTGTCCATTTCAATACAGAGCGAGTTCAGGGTATTAATTACCTTATTGGTGTCTGTGATGATGGCGTCATCCGTATCCGGCAGTTTGGCAAGATAATGCCTTTCAATCTTGGAATACAGGGAGAGTTCCACTTTTTTGGGATCCACCATGACGAATTTCAGCTCACTCGGATGCTTCTTATACAGCAGGGAGGTGAGGATGGCATTGATCCCTACCGATTTTCCCTGCCCGGTAGCTCCGGCCATTAACAGGTGGGGCATTTTGGAAAGGTCAGCCATGAAAATCTCATTGGAAATCGTTTTCCCGAACACCACAGGCAGGTCCATATCGGTATTCTGGAATTTATGGGATGCGATCACCGAGCGCATGGAGACCATCGTTGGGTTTTTCCTCGGGACTTCGATCCCGATGGTTCCTTTTCCGGGCATCGGGGCAATGATCCGGATTCCCAGCGCAGACAGATTCAGGGCAATATCATCCTGAAGCTTCTTGATGGCCGCCACCCGGATCCCCGCTTCCGGGACTATTTCGTAGAGCGTAACAGTAGGCCCGATGGTAGCCTTGATCTCAGCAATGCCCACATTGAAATTTTTAAGCAGGCCTACGATCTTGTTTTTGTTCTCTTCGAGTTCTTCCTTATTAATTGATATTTCTTCATTTCCATACTCTTTCAGCAGGTCGATGGTAGGCATCTGGAAGTTGGCCAGATCCAGCTTATGGTCATACAGGCCGTGTTTTTGCACCAGCTCATTGGATTTTTTGTCGGAATCATCCAGGATGTCGATCACCGGCGCTACTTCCACATTGAATTTGATGTCTTCTTTGGGTTGCTCTTTCTTAAGGTCTTCCTTAGGTAAAGTAATGACCGGCGCAACAGGCCTGAGGTCAAATGCTTCTTCAGGGCTGGATACAGGAACGGAACGTTTCGAACCTACACTGAAGTCAACACTTACAGGCTGTGAAAAATCCTCTTTTACCTTTTTGCTTTCTTCTTCAAATGAAGTCTGGTTCGGGGTAACGATAGGTTCGGGTCCGGGGGTTACGGGAACTTCCGGGAACCCCTTCGGCAGGGAAACAGGCTCCTGTTCCTGAATTTTAGGTTTTGGCCGCGATTTCACAGGCTCTGTTACGGTGACGGCGGCAGGTATTGTTTCTTCTGATGCAATGCCGGCTTCTTCAATCAGTTCCTCATCCGCCTCAAAATTTTCATCGGAACTCGGCATCATGGATTTTACCCTTCCGATGGTGTTTTCATTGATATCATTCAATCTGGATCTGATGGAACTCGGGCGCAGGTTGAATTCAAGAATAAAGTACAGGGCAATGCTGGAAGCAAGGACCATCCAGAGTCCGGCCGAGCCGATGATGGCATTCAGGGAATCCATCATCTGGTAGCCGTATACACCGCTAAGAACACCCTGCCCTTTGGTAATCGCCCCGAACAGAACGGGAAGCCAGCAGATGAAGAACAGGGAATGGCCCACGGTCTTCCAGGGTTTGAAGATTTTTTTCTTAAGGATCAGCGTACCGAAGACCAGAAAGAGAAAAGCGATGATAAACGATGCTACCCCGATGCTTTCAAAGATAAATACGTTTCCGAGCCAGTCGCCCAGCTTACCGAAAAGATTGGAAGATTTGGTGGTTTTATCCAGCATCGTTCCTGCCTGGCTCTGATCGGCTTTCCAGTTCATCAGATAAGAAATAAATGAAAAGGTGAGCACCACGGAAAAAAGGATGCATATAAGTCCGGAAAAGACTCTCGGTTTCGATAAAAATTTACCTTTTTCAGGTAACTCCTGCTGTTTTTTTGGTGTAATCTTGTCCATAATGTCAATGTGGGCAAATTTAATGTTTTTTCAATACTAAAGGAATCTTTTTTACCGTAAAAAATAGACTAATATAAGGAAGACCGGCAATAATAACCCCTGTTTTAAAGCGTTGCAAAGCGGCCGGGCATACTGTGTTTCCTGTAACCTTTTTCCGTTTTTTACAGCCATATCATGGCGGTGGCAGATAAAGATAAGGTCATTCCGTTTTTTTTCAAATAAAAGGTACGAAAAATTAAAATTTTTCCAACAGTAGCTCCTCTTATTAAGAATCTTTCAAAATAAGAACAATGCTTTATAAAATGATAAATAACAGTTTTTTTTGGCGTCTTTGTAGTTTATCATCCTTATTTTTGCCTATCAAGTATATTTTAACATGAAGAAGCTCCAGGATATTCTTATCTCGACCAGAACAATGGCTGTGTTGTTGCTGGTGTATGCATTCGCAATGGCTTATGCAACGTTCTTAGAAAACGACTACGGAACCCCCACGGCAAAAGCATTAATTTATGAAGCAAAATGGTTTGAACTGATTATGTTCCTGCTTATTCTCAACTTCATCGGCAATATCGGAAGATACAGGCTTTGGAGAAAAGAGAAATGGCCGGTGCTGGTTTTTCACCTTGCTTTTGTGCTGATTTTTATAGGCGGCGCCATTACCCGGTACATCAGTTTCGAAGGAACGATGCACATCCGTGAAGGCGAGACTTCCAATGAGATCGTAACGGATAAAAACTTTTTCAAGGTGCAGA
>NZ_CAJYMO010000360.1 GCF_913776365.1 uncultured Chryseobacterium sp.
CTCCAAGCAGGAATCTGGTACTGGACCTATGGATTGCCGGGGCCCATTATGGAGCCGGAAAAGGGGATTTCACCATGACCAGCGATGTCGTGCTTACCCCGGATATGCAGGCCCAGCTGAAAAAGGAAATCGAAGACCTTGATGTGCCTTATGTAAATTACACCGTAGAAACCAATTCCAGCGGGGCACGTGTAATGATCGACGGGCCATGGATCGGGTTCCGAAGCGGATTGTCCCTGGGATACAGATTCTGAGAAATTAATTTGAATATTCATAAAAACCGTTCTATATTAAAGCGGTTTTTTAGTATTGATTAAATGAAAAAATTGTCTACTTTCTTTTTTATCCTGCTGGTCTTATTGCCTGTTTTCACCTTCCTCACTCCCTTTGACCTGATGAAAAGATCGTCAGTCTATAAGCCGAGCCAGCAAACCGCTGAGCTGATGATGCAACTGAACAAAAAGTACCACATGGAAATGGGCATTACAGGCTCGACGGATACAGTATAGTATTTCCGTGATCTCAGGCACCACCGGATTTCTAAGCTGGAAAATATCAGGCTATATGTGATTCAACAGGACAGCCTCCCTCCTGATATGAAAGCCATCCGGGCCCTATACTGATGATTTTATAGCCGGCTTTGATCACAGGAAGTATTTCAAAGCCCTGCTGGTCACCGTAAACCGTGATTCTGTAATTCTCAAATATCCCCTGAAATGAAAGCTCTGACCCTTTACAAGATACAGTCCTGCCTTTACCTGCTTCTTATCGTGTTCAGCTTGCAGCATTTCTTTTTTAAGGAATACAGCTACAGCTTTGACGGATATGAAAGCATCGTAAAAGTTTTCCTGTCGGCTTCCTTTGACACCGTAATGATTTCCCTTATTATGCTGGTTATTGAAAGCATAATCAGCCTCAACCGGAAACCTGTGAGAAAGGACGAACTGAAATACCTCTTCATCAATCTGGTCCTGTATTATGGTACTGCATTATCCGTTGTATACCTGTTAGGAGAGGCAAGGCCTTCTTAAGAAACAATAATCCAATATCCGGAATGCATCCGCCCCAATGACGGATCTTCATAAAGGAAACAACAGATACAGAAAAATGAATGGATAAAACAACCGCGGCTCAGAGATCTGAGCCGCGGTTTCTATTTTTAATGATAAGCCTGTTTGAATTTTTCAAGGATATTATCCAGGGTATGCCGCTGGACATATACGCTTTTGACATCTTCATATCTCGGCGACTTGTAGAATACTTCATGGAAATCCATACTCCCGTTTCCTACTTTCACCACTTTTTGTACTTCAATATTCAGTTTTCTGAGTTCGTCTTTAAAAACCTGAAATTCATCTTGGATATTTTTCATCTATTTTGGATATTTTAATTAAAAAGTACTTATTTACATCAAACACCCTACCAAAGTAAAGGGGTACCGTTTAAATTTTAAATAAAGTTAACAATTTTTTAGATACATAAGCTATATTTTATTAAAAAATATCTATTTTGATTATGATAAATAAAAAGATTCATGCAAATCCGTATGAAGTTATCATATTGATCATTACAATTCAGCTTTACCATTTTCCTTTACCGGTGCCTGGAACAGCTTTTTCTGAAGGAAATTTTATCGTGTTTAACTACCGGACAGCCCAAAAACATATCATATAAATGATAATAAGTTATACAGAATTCACTTCACTTTGATAACGGATAAAAATAATCAACCTGATTGATACAGTGAAAAGATGAGTTTCTGAATTTCTGCGTATCGTTTCAATGTGATACTGTGAAAAAGTGTATTGTACGCTGGAAAAGCAAAGGGGATCATGAAAAAAAGCAAGGGTCAAAACCTGCATCCGTTTTAACCCTTGTTTTTTATCTCAACCCATCATCATCATGAATGGCTCTCCTCTTCCTCCAGCTCTATTTCATGTCTCAGCTGGGCTTTGTATAAGGTGGCATAATATCCGTTTTTATCGAGGAGCTCAAGATGCCTGCCTTCCTCAACGATTTTCCCATGCTCCATCACAATGATCTTATCCGCTTTTTCGATGGTGGAAAGCCTGTGGGCAATGATGATGGAGGTCCTGTTTTTCGTAATTTTCTCCGTAGCCCGCTGGATCAGTTTTTCACTTTCATGATCGATGGAAGAAGTTGCTTCATCCAGAATAAGGATTTTAGGATCGGACAGATATGCCCTCAGGAAAGACAGCAGCTGCCGTTGTCCCAGAGAGATGGAAGAGCCCCTTTCACTCACCACGTAATCATATCCTCCGGGAAGGCTCTCGATGAATTCGTCCACCTCTATTTCTTTTGCTGCAGCTTTTATCTGATCCAGGGTAATAGATTCATCTCCGAATGTGAGGTTTTCAAAAATACTGCCGTGGAACAGGAATACATCCTGAAGGACGACACCGATATGGCTTCTCAGGCAGTACAGTTCATAATCTTTCAGGTCGGTATCATCGATCAGTATATTTCCGGAATTAATGTCATACAATCTTGTAATCAGACTGATAATCGTAGATTTTCCGGCACCGGTAGCCCCCACGATGGCAACGGTCTCTCCCGGGTTTACTTTAAAATCGATCCCCTTCAGTACTTCCTGCTTGTCATCATAGGCAAAGCGGACATTCCGGAATTCGATTTTACCGTCGAAGTGGTCTTTTTGTACAGTTCCGGTATTAGGCATGGCATTTTCCTCATCCATCAGTCCCAGTACGCGCTCTGCACCTACAATTCCCCGCTGGATATTATTGAAACGGTCGGCAATCTGCCTCAGCGGGCGGATCAGCATGGAAATATACTGGATGAAAGCAATCACCACTCCGGCGCTGATGGTAATATATCCTCCGTAAAACAGGATGAACCCGATAAAAAGCGAAGAAATCAGTTCTACAACAGGAAAGAACAAGGAGAAGATAAAAACCGTCCTCAGCAATGCTCCTTTCAGGGTAATGTTGATATCATCAAACTTTTTGAATTCTGAAGCCTGGCGGTTGAACACCTGAATAATCGGCATTCCTGCCAGCCTTTCCTGAACGAATGAATTCTGGTTGGAAGTCCAGTTTCTTTCATCACCAAACGCTTTTTTAAGCCTTTTCTGGAAAAACCTTGTAATGACCACCATCAGAGGAAGAATGGCCAGGGTAATATAGCTGAGGTGAACATTGGTACTAAACATCATCACCAGTACAAAAGCGATCCGCAGCACATCGCCGAAAACCATCAGGAAACCGTCGGTATAAACGGTGGCAATGGTTTCCACATCCCCGACCGCCCTGGTCACCAATTGTCCGATCGGTGTTTTATCAAAAAAAGACGTTTTAAAATAAATCAGTTTGTTGTACAGCCGCTGGCGGATGTCGCGGATGACATTCTGTGATATAAAATTGGAAAAGTAAACCAGGAAAAAGTTCAGAACGGTTTCAGCAAACACCAATCCGATCAGGATGGTGATGTGCCTCATCATCAGGGTTTTGTCCTGAAGCTTCGTGATATCATTATCCACGACCTCCATAGTCAGGTACGGCCTGTAGGTAGACACCATGGCCAGTACAATGGAGATGATCAGCGTAAGGATGAACCATGACCGGAATTTCATTCCGATAAAGAACAGCCGCTTTACAATTCCCCAGGTATCTTGTTTTTTCATTGTATGAATTGAAGAAAGAATTAAAATAAATGCTCTGCAAAAATAAGACTTTCTAAATTGACAGGCTTTATAACCTCACCAAATAGTCATGAAAATTAAAGATCACCTTCATTCACGGCATAGATGAAAACAAGTAGTTCAGTTCGTGGAAGAACAGCAGCATGCTGACCAGAGCTTTCTCAACCGGCAACAACTGACTTAAAACTGGTCTGCTGAAAAAACCGCAGAATTCCGGAGACGCCGCTACTCAGTTTTGCTTCCCGATCTCATCAATTTCTGCAGAAGGCTTCATCACACGTTCTTTTCTGAACTTGTTTTCCAGAAGCTTGTGAACACCATATACTGTTATGACAGCCAATCCCCATCCTATCATATTCACCAGTGAAAAACCGGTATAATCGCTTTCATTATAAGTATTGGTCAGGCCCTGATAAAACCCATGGGCGAAGAGGAAAATAATCTGAACCCCGATATAGACACCGATGGCAAGCAGGCCGTAATGCCATTTTGTTTTCCCGAAACGCTCTGCAAGTCCTGCATAATACCGGTAGGCACCGATTAAAATAAAAATTCCGATCATGGTATTTGTTTTTGATTATTAGTTTTGATTTTAAATCAGAACTCAAAGATTTCTTTATTGATATAATGATAAAAATTACCAAAGTAAATATTCAGAAAATGGCAAAATTTATTTTCTGGATATTTATGCTAAATAACGTGAATTCGATTATAAATCACTGATTACTATATATTTACTTTGTTTATTTATGCATTTATCCAGTTTGGGAAATTAACCGAGGTTTTTCGGGGTAAAAACAATAAGCACAGATAGAAGAGATCATGTGGGTTAAAGCATTATCAGGATTTCGATGCCTAGAATGCTCCAGATCAAAGACAGAGGTAAAAATATCGTTTACACTTTCTATTAAGGGTCGTTTAAGCAGCATATAGCGCTCATTTAAGAGCATCAGCTTAGCTTTGGTCTTACTTTTTGACTTAGTGATAATTTTCAGTCCGAACTCGAAGAAATCCTTCCATAAAGTGGTATTATAGCCTTTATCTCCGAAACAAAGGCCTTTTACTTTTCCTAAAATGCGCTTC
>NZ_CAJYMO010000361.1 GCF_913776365.1 uncultured Chryseobacterium sp.
AGGGATTCCAAAAACGAAACCTGGCAGCCGGTACTGGGCGAAAAGAAAAATTATACCAACCACTATAACGAGCTGGCGGTAACGCTGCACCAGGAGGCAACCGACCGAGATATTGTCGTTAAATTCAGATTGTTCAACGACGGGCTTGGATTCCGTTATGAATTCCCGCAGCAGAAAAACCTCAATTATTTCGTAATCCGTGAAGAGGACTCCGAAATCGATTTCCCGACTGATATGAAAGCATGGTGGATTGTTGCCGACTACGATTCCCAGGAATACCAGCCGCAGACCACCAGGATTTCTGAAATACCGGGTCGATGGGAAAAAGCATACGATCAGCATTCGTCACAGACATTGGTTAAAAATGCCGTTCAGTCACCTTTAATGCTGAAAACGGAAGGAAAAGAACCGCTGTACGTAAATATAGGAGAAGCCGCTGTGCTGGATTATCCGGCTTCCAACCTCGAAGTGGATGCGGTGAATTTCAAATTCAAAACACACCTGACCCCCGACAAGCAGGGTGCTAAAGGCTATATACAGACGTCATCCGTTTCCCCGTGGAGAACCATCATCGTTTCCCCGAAAGCGGAAGAAGTGCTGGACTCCAAAATGATGTTCAATCTCAACGAACCGACAAAATATACCGATACATCCTACATTCACCCGACCAAGTACATGGGCGTGTGGTGGGAGATGATCATCGGGAAATCCAAGTGGGCTTATTCAATGGCGGAAAACGTTCACATCGGTGTAACGGATTTCTCCAAACTGACGCCGAACGGGAAACATGCAGCCAATACGACAAAAGTAAAGGAGTACATCGATTTCGCTGCTGAAAATGGGTTCAAAGGCTTACTGATCGAAGGCTGGAATGTGGGCTGGGAAGACTGGATTGGGCATCATAAAGAATTTGTATTCGATTTTATTACGCCTTACCCGGATTTCGATATCAAAGCGCTGAATGAATATGCCCATTCCAAAGGCATGAAGCTCATCATGCACCATGAAACATCTGCTTCCGCTACCAATTATGAACGCTGGGCCGATGAAGCCTTCCGGCTGATGAATGAATATGGTTACGATGCGGTAAAGACCGGTTATGTAGGCGATATCGTCCCGAGAGGCGAGCACCACTATTCCCAGTGGACCATCAATCACTACTACAGAATTGCTGAAAAAGCCCACCGGTATAAAATCATGGTGAACAGCCACGAATCAGTGCGCCCGGGAGGGGAGAGCCGTACGTATCCCAATTGGGTTTCTGCCGAAGCAGCCCGCGGAACGGAGCATGAGGCATTCAAGGGAAACAACCCGGACCATCAGACTATTCTGCCTTTCACCCGATGGATAGGCGGCTCGATGGATTACACGCCGGGAATCTTCCAGACCAAGCTGGATTACTATGTCCCGGGTGATCAGCGTTTTGTGAAAACCACGCTGGCCAAACAGCTGGCCCTGTATGTCGTGATGTACATGCCGCTGCAGATGGCTGCTGATTTACCGGAGAACTATAAACGCCACATAGATGCCTTCCAGTTCATCAAAGACGTTGCTGCCGACTGGGACGACAACAAAATCTTATCTGCCGAGCCGGGAGATTACATCATCACAGCCAGGAAAGCCAAAGGTACCGAAGACTGGTTCGTAGGAGGAATTACCGATGAGAACAAGCGTGAGTACACCGTAGATTTCTCATTCCTCGACAAGGGCAGGAAATATGAGGTAACAGTGTATGAAGACGGAAAAGATGCGGATTATGTCAACAATCCTCAGAGTTACAATATCTACAAGAAGACGGTTACCAGTAAGTCCAAAATTAAAATCAGCATGGCGAGAAGCGGTGGGTTTGCCATCTCTACAAAGCCTCTGAAGTGACGCTGAACCGGTCTGAATTAAAAAAACCTCCGGCTGCAGAAAAACAGCCGGAGGTTTATATAAAAAACAACTTTTTTAGTGATGTCTGACCCCTTTCTGGTGGTAGGTAGGGTTCTTATTGATATTCTGGTAATTTTTACCGGTATTGTACTCACTGGCATCGCTGTGCTGTTGCGATGAGAGGTTCTGCTGTTCAATAACCGGCGTATTAAAACGTATTTCCTTACCGTTCTGGTACACCTTATTATCAAACGTGCGGTACATTTGATTTTCTTTATACGTATTACCGTCAGGGGCGGTAAATACTTTTTTCTTGCCGTTCTGTTTTTTTCTCAGTTGCCAAAGCAAAGTTCCTGCTCCTGCCAGAACCAAGGCGATTTTTATATTGTTGTTCATAACGTATGATTTTGGATTATTATTAAGATTAGTTTTCCTGCATTAAGGCTGCCCGCTTCCTCCGGCGGCTCCGTAAATGTGCCCGGTGGTAAAGCTGGCGTCATTGGCGGCTAGCTGTACAAAGATCGAAGCCAGCTCTGCAGGCTGCCCAGGTCTTCCCAGCGGGGTATCATCCCCGAATTTAACCAGGTTTTCCTGTGTCTGTCCACCGCTCACTTCCAATGCCGTCCATACAGGGCCGGGGGCCACTCCGTTTACGCGTATGCCTTTAGGGCCCAGTTGTTTGGCCAGGGACTTTACGTAGCTGGTGGTAGCTGCTTTGGTCTGGGCATAGTCATATAAGTTTTCTGACGGATCATAGGCCTGTACCGATGAAAGTCCTATAATGGAAGATCCCGGTTTCAGATGGGGAAGTGCTGCTTTTGTAATCCAGAACGGAGCATAGATATTGGTCTTCATCGTCCGGTCAAATGCTTCGGTGCTGATATCGAGAATCGATTCATTGGTTTTCTGGTGGCCTGCATTGTTGATCAGGATATCCAATCCTCCCAATTGCTGTACGGCCTGGGCAACCAGCTTCTTGCAGAATTCTTCATTCCGGATGTCGCCTGGAATGGCTACCGCTTTTCTACCTGCTTTCCGGATCAGCTCAATAACTTCTGCTGCATCCGATTCTTCTTCAGGAAGGTAGTTAATGGCAACATCCGCGCCTTCACGGGCATAAGCGATGGCGGCGGCGCGCCCGATTCCTGAATCGCCTCCGGTAATCAGCGCTTTTCTTCCCATCAGCCTTCCTGATCCTACATAGCTTTTTTCTCCATGATCCGGAACCGGCTCCATCTTACTGGCAAGCCCGGGAAATGGCTGGAACTGACTTTTAAAAGGGGGCCTTGGATATTTGGTTGTCGGATCGGTAAGGTCCGGACCTGTCATGCTGCGTACATTTTGTTTCTGAGAGGATTGTGCCAGCGCCCCGGGCGCTACGGCTGCAACAGCCAGGGTGGTTGCTATTTTTCCGATTGCATTTCTTCGGGTAATTGATTTTTCCATAATATTTTATTTGGTGTGGTCTGTTTTCAGCCTTCGAACGGCTGTAATAATCCCTGTAAGTGCAATGAGCATTCCAAGCTTGTAAAATTGTGGTATATTGTTTCATTTTCGTCTGCCGGATGCAGGACTCATAATATACATACTAGAGTTCTGATAGTAGATGCGGTATTGGAAAATACACGGGCGCGAATAGTTTAACGTGCTTAATAGGGTATAAGGCGCGAGGATTTTATCAGAGATAAATTTTAACCGCTGTAACACTATGGTTTTCAAAGGTCTTATAATTTGACTTTGTCAGATTCTTTGTGCCTTATGCCACGTTATCAGGGGTTTATATTCGCTACTTTGCGATTTCAAACAACTTCGTTTCCTATTTTGTATCAGCAGACTGAAGATTCAACGGACTCCGGTTGTGTTCAGGGGAAATGTATATATAATGTAAATAGTTTTTTCAACATAAACAGGCGTCGGCAAGATAGTTGCTGCATTTTTTGCACCAAGCACTATTTATATGAACCCATCATTAAGTGAAGAACCGGAAACTGCTCACGGAAGTGATCCTGCCGGGCATTTTTTAGAGGATGTGTTGACCGGATTGAAAAGCCATCCGAAACACCTGTCTTCCAAATATTTTTACGATAAGACCGGAGACCGGCTGTTTCAGAAAATTATGGCCATGCCGGAGTATTATCTCACCCGTTGTGAACTGGACATCTTCAAACACAAAACAGATGAGATCGCAAAGCTAATCAATGCCGGTGGTGAGGCTTTCGACCTGATCGAGCTGGGAGCAGGTGATGCGATGAAATCTACCTTTCTGCTGAAATATCTGGTTGAAAAAAATGCAGATTTCTCTTATCTTCCGATCGATATCTCAGGAAATATCCTTTCTGTCCTGCAACAGAATCTGAGCAGCGAACTTCCGGATCTTCCGGTAATACCGCTGGAAGGTGAATATTTTGAGATGCTGGAGGAAGCATCCATAAGGTCATCGCGAAGAAAGGTTATTCTCTTCTTAGGAGGGAATATCGGAAACATGAGCAGGGAAGAAGCGGAAGCATTTTGCAGGGAACTGCAGCAGCGCCTTCAGCCGGAAGATATCGTACTGATGGGATTCGACCTTAAAAAAAATCCGCACACGGTGCTGGAAGCCTATAATGACAGGGCGGGCATAACGGCCGCTTTCAACCTTAACCTGCTGTCAAGAATCAACCGTGAGCTGAACGGTAATTTTAATACAGAGCAGTTCCAGCACTATGAAACTTATGATCCGCTCACAGGCTCATGCCGGAGTTTTCTGATAAGCCTTGCCGACCAGCAAGTGCATATCGGAGATGAAAAAATCCCTTTCAGCGAAAATGAAGTGATCGACATGGAAGTCTCACAGAAATTCTCCATGGAAGACATCCTTGAACTGGCGCAGAAAACCGGATTTACCGTTAAGGGAGATATCATGGATTCCAGGAAATGGTTCGTGGACAGCATATGGCAGACAAATGATCACAAAACAAAACAAGATACGTATGGAAAGTAAAGAAATGGTGGTTCCTTCCGTTCAGATCCTGGAACGGTTCCGGGAAATCCGGCGCCGGTCCGAAGAAATCTGTGCGCCCCTGGAAATCGAAGATTACGTCGTACAGCCTGTAGTGGATGTCAGCCCGCCGAAATGGCATCTGGGACACAGCACCTGGTTTTTCGAGACCTTTATTCTTCAGCCTCATAAGGAAGGGTACGAGGTGTTTGATCCTCAGTATAATTTTGTTTTCAACAGTTATTATGAAACCATCGGAGCGCGGGTGATCCGTACCGACCGCGGGAATCTCAGCCGTCCTTCGGTAGCCGATGTGTACCGGTACCGAAACTATGTGGATGCTCAGATGGCTGAATTTCTGGAAACCCATGTTCCGGATGCTGGCCTTGCATCACTGCTGGAACTCGGACTGAACCATGAACAGCAGCATCAGGAACTGCTGATGACGGATATCAAATACATCCTGGGCCATAATCCGCTCTTTCCTGCTTATCAAAAGGAAGCTTCAGCAACCGGACACCCGAAACCGGAAGGCAGGATGCTGACTTTTTCCGAAGGACTCTACGAAATAGGCTTCTCAGGAGAAGGATTTTGCTTTGATAACGAATTGGGGCGGCACACGGTTTACCTGAATAATTTCGGGATTTCAGAAGATACGGTAACAAACGGTGAATACCTGGAATTCATCGAAGCCGGAGGATATATGGACTTCAGGTACTGGCATTCTGACGGCTGGAGCTGGGTCAACCAAAAAAATGTGCGTTCCCCTCTCTACTGGCATCATATTGACGGACAATGGATGGCATACGGATTAAACGGCCTCCAGAAGATTGATCCTGATAAGGCCGTCTGCCATGTCAGTTTCTATGAAGCTTCTGCTTTTGCAGCATGGAAGGGAATGCGGCTGCCTACAGAGCAGGAGTGGGAAGTTGCCTCGCCTTTCATCAGCTGGGGTGAACGCTGGGAATGGACCAACAGTGCTTATCTTGCCTATCCCGGGTTTAAAAAAGAAGCAGGCGCCGTAGGGGAATATAACGGAAAGTTCATGATCAACCAGATGGTGCTGCGTGGTGCTTCAGAGGCTACCCCTCCCGGACACAGCAGGCCTACGTACCGTAACTTTTTCCAGCCGGACCTGCAATGGCAGTTCTCAGGAATCAGGCTGGCGCAATAATACAGATCAGGACCCGTATGAAAGAACAGAAACCAAGTTACCTGGATTTCAATTCAGACGAATATCCATGGAAACCGGACATAGATTACCGGCTGCATCCGGAACGCTACCGTGTGGGAAAAGGAGAGCAGGGCGTACTGATCTGTGAACCGTACAAAAGCGAGATCGGACAGCACTGGAGGTTCAGGACTCCCGAAATTGCAGAAGAAAGCTCGGAAAAAATATTAGGTCTTTTTGAAGACTATCTTGAGAAAAATGACTTTGTAGGAGCCGACATGGCTAGAAAATACCTGCAGATGGGATTTACCAGGGCCCGCCGGTATTTCAACTACAAGGGTGGCAAAAAGTACGATAAGGAAAACGATTATCAGCCGCTTGAGCGGAATACCGGCGATCCGGAAAAAGCGAAATCAGCAGCTGTTTTCTATGCAAAGTGGCAAAAAGCGGAAGGAAACAGGCAATATGCGAAGATGAAAAAAGAATGGAAAAAAGAAAAAGGATAGAATGAATATTCGCTGCTGTTTTACAAAGCCAGGGTGCTTTTCTTTTATGTTCCTTGCATTATGATTGATAAGATCTTTATACTGCATTCACAATAATTCCTCTACAATACATTAAATAATTTCTAACCATAATAAAATATATAATATTAATTTTCAACAATATTTTATAATTCTGATCATAAGGCGTCAACTTTAGCATATATTTTGATTTCAGAGTGGTATCTAATATTTTTTAAGATAGGAAGAGACCTGAAACAAGGGCTTCAGATGTTGGTCAAATGAGTGAATGCCGTCCTTTACATCCTTGCCGATTTTAATAATTCATTAGTAGATGATGAAGAATAATAGTACAAACGGATAAAAGGATGACCCAGACTTCAAAAATATATTCAGACTTGGAATTATGTACCCTCATACAGCATGGAAACAGGACAGGGTTCGATGCTTTATATGACCAATATTGCGGAATTATTTATGGAATGGCATTGCAGACGGTACAGTCACGGGAGCATGCGGAAGAAATAGTAGAACTTGCTTTTGTGGAAATCTGGAAATCGATCAGGAGTTTCAACTGCAGCCAGATGAAGTTCAAATGCTGGGCCATCGGAATCCTGATGATGACCATCAAAAATTACCTGCAGTCAAAGAATATCAGTTACAGCCTGAACAACGATGGTTTTCCCACCCTCAGTTTTGATTATGTTCCCAAAACGAATGCTACCATATAGAACTTCCCCGATCTGATTGCCACAATTGAAATTCAGGGATTAATAAACGTATGAATCCTATATTTTTGTATTGGATATACGTCAGTTCAGGAATCAAAATACAGGATCTTCCGGTCAGTATAGGCTTTACCTGCTTTCCTTTACCTTCTTCTGCGGATCTTAAGTCTTTCCGTTACCTGCTGAAATTACACGTATACAATCCGGCCCGCTGAAAATCTTTATTTCTTATTTACGTTCCGGAAAAGGCTGGACAAGGAAACTTAAAAATCATGCACCTTAGGCATATTACATCTTTTACAGCTACATACTGACCAATTTTCCTTATGTGTCAAAAGCTTTTACCGTCAGTTAAAGAAAAATTTTTACATTTAATAAAGTAAAACAAAATCCCCGACCGTCATACCTGTATGGAGGTTGCTGAAAAATTACCAATGCCGCAAAAAGAGAAAGAAAACATCATCTCGCAGACCGTTTCAAAGTACGGTGGGAAGCTGATGTCCTATATCCGTCCGAAAGTAAAAAATACGGAGGATGCGGAAGACATCCTGCAGGAGGTCTGGTACCAGTTCAGCAGCATTACCAACCTTTCTGAAATTGTCAATGTAGGCGGATGGCTGTACCGGGTAACCGCCAATAAAATCACGGATAAATACCGGAAAAAGAAAACCGAAAACCTTGAAGATTTCGTCTATGAAGATGAAGACGGCGATTTTTCGGTTAAAGATATCCTGCTGATGGATGAAAGCGCCGGCCCCGAGATCAGGATGTTCCAGGATGAAATATGGAAGCTGCTTTTTGAGGCACTGGACGAGCTTCCGGAAAAACAGCGGCTGGCCTATGTGGAAAATGAGCTGAACGACAAGACCCTGCAGGAGATTGCCGATGAACAGGGGGAAAACATCAAAACAATCATCAGCCGTAAAAATTATGCGGTGAAACATCTGAGAAACAGATTAAGAACAGTATACGAAGATTTAAACAATTAGAAAAAGCAGATATGAATGGAAAACATAAAAAAGGATGGATCTTCCTGATCATTTGTCCGCCGCTCATCTTTTTAGGCGTTACCTGGATCGTCATGTCCCTCTGGAACTGCCTGCTGCCGGAAATCCTGGGCGTGAAGGCCATCACCTACTGGCAGGCAATGGGAATATTGGTTTTATGTAAGATCCTCTTCGGCGGCTTCCATTTCGGGAAAGGGATGCGGGATTTTAAAGAAAGGAAAATGCGGGAGAAAATGATGCACCTGTCCCCGGAAGAAAGGGAGAAATTCAAGGAAGCATGGAGAAACCGTTGCGAAAGCGGCTTCTTTGGGAAAAAATAGAAAAAATAACGAATGAAACCGGCTCAATGGTTAAAAGTAGTAAAGTAAACACAGGAAACATTCGTCTTTAGTAAAGAACAGTAAAATTTAAAATTATGAAAAATTCAGTAGTAAAAGGAGCCCTCGGAGCATTAGCCGTTGCGGGTGTTGCCATGATGGCTAAGAAAGCAATTCAGAGAAAAAGATTCGTGAAAGGGATTTTCGAGGAATACGGGATCCGGGAAAAATCACCATTCGGCCTGGCAGATAAGATCAGGGAAATGGATGACGAGCAGTATCAGGAACTGAAAGGGAAATTTAAAAAAGAATTTGCTTCCGGATGCGGCCGCAGAAGACCTGAAGCGGAAAATGCTGCAGAAGCATAATACAGAAAATTACCTAAATTGAAATTGTTTGTTCCGGTATGGAGATTCTCCTGCCGGAATTTTTATGGGATGGGGTCTTATATTGCTACAGGGGCTTTCCTGATGCGATACAGAACAAAGACAAGACAATGTACAGGCTATGCAATAATCATGGTCCCGGTCCGGAATGGTTGCTGTCTTTGCCGGATCTCCTCATCTGATCCGGTAC
>NZ_CAJYMO010000362.1 GCF_913776365.1 uncultured Chryseobacterium sp.
CTCCTGCTTTTGCAGGAGGTTTTGTTTATATATCCTTGCGGAAAAAATATGGCCGGCTTACAGGGCCGGCAATAATAGCTTTATATATGGAAAAATATCAGATCGTTTTCAGATAAAGATCCTGGAGCTCTTCTGCTGTAAATGCCTTTGAAGGCAGGTGCTGAACCAGTTCCCCCTGTTTCATAATCCCGATATTGGTAGCCACGCTCACCGCATTGAAGATATCATGGGTGGCCATGAAAACGGTTCTTCCCTCCTGTCCCAGCCGGCGGACAATTTCCGTAAATTCTGCGGTCGCAATCGGATCCAGGCCGCTGGTAGGTTCATCCAGCAGCAGGACTTTGGCATCTTTGGCAAGAGCAATGGCAATTCCCACTTTCTGGCGCATCCCTTTGGAGTAGCCGCCAAGCAGCTGCCCGTGCGCATTTTCCTGGAGGCCGGTATGCCTCAGAAATCCTGCAAGTTCCTGTTTCGAATACCGGAACCCGGCAATTCTTGAGAAGAAATCCAGGTTTTCCGTGCCGGAGAGGTTCGGGTACAGCAGTACGGTTTCGGGAATATACGCCAGGTGCTTCCTGATTTCCTGCGGCCGGTCTTTTACGGATAATCCATTCACAAAAGCCTCGCCGGCTGTTGCCCTGATGAGGCCCAGCAGGATATTGATCGTGGTGCTTTTCCCGGCACCGTTCTGCCCGAGCAATGCAAATATTTCTCCTTTTGCCACTTCCAGGTTCAGTGATTGCAGCGCGGTAAAGCTGTTGTATTTTTTATGAAGGTTGATGGTCTTAATCATAAGTTTCTGTATTTTTTCTGTGACAGGATAATAAGTAAGGTAATAATAATAAGGTAAGGCAGGAAAACAGCGGCCGGGCGCAGCGGGTTTTCAGGGACCGTATATTCTACGTTCTGTCTGCTCCAGTCTACAGCATCAGCAGTGCGGCCGGAGAACACCAGCGGATAGAAGAACAGCCGTTTTCTTTCGTGGAACTTTTTCAGGGCACCGGCATATTCCAGCTGATTGTCCATTCCGGTCTGTGCAAGACGGGTTTCCGTAAGCTGGGTATGCAGGTTCGGGAAAATAAAACCGAGATATTCTGCCGCCCGGTTGCGGAGCTTCATTTCGCTGATGTACTGACGAGACGAACCAGCGGCTTCAACGTCGCCCATGTGCTGCATCGCATAGTACCACGTCCAGGTGAAAGCGTCATTTTCTTCCACCTTAAAACGGCTGAACTGAGGATAGGCACGGTAAAATTTTTCCATGGTCGGCGTTTTGGGTTCATCCCATTTATTGTGATAGCCTTCCCGCTGCTCCATGACGGCTTTCAGGGATTCCTTTACAGGATACATTTTCCGGATGACCATATTGGCACTCATCGGGACAATAAAATTCATTGCTACCCATACTACTAACAGGAGCAGCGCATTTTGCGCGGAAGATTTACGGAAAGAAATGACCCACCGGCATAAAGCAAACCAGAATACAATGTACAGCAGTCCGGAAAGGGTAAATATCAGGTAAGGAAGATCCGGAGGAATCCGGATCCATACCGAAGCAATAAGCAGCAGCAACAGGTAAACGGCAGCAACGGCAAAAAAGCGGACCAGGAGCTTTGCATCGAGAAAGTTTCCCAGATGACCACTCTGTACGGACAGCAGTTTCCAGCGGCCGCTTTCCTCTTCTTCGGAGATCAGGTTATAGCAGAACGCTACAATGATCAGCGGAAAGATAAAAACCAGTACAAAAGTAAAATCAAAGTTTCCGGCGGCAGCATTGGCTGGATTATAAAAATCGGCATTATAGCGCTGTTCCTCAAGATTCCTGATGGTAACGCCCTGAACAGACGGATTGACGTCCCGCATCCCGATGCTGAGGGCAGCCAGCTCCGGTGTCCTGTTGGCAAGGTTGAATTTCACATAATACAGGATCAGTCCCAGATCATCCTTGTGGTACTTCACATTACGGGCAATGCTTTCTTTCTGGAAATGCTCGCTTTTTTCAATCACCCCGTCATTCTGATCGAGGAATTTTTTGCCGGTATAAATGGCCATGATGCCGGCAAGCAGCAGGAACGTTAATGCCATGACATGCGCCCTGTTGCGGTAAAATTGTTTATACAGATAATTTTTCATGAAAGTAATTTTAAGTTCCGGGCACAGGCTTCAGTCAGTATAATGCAGAGTACCAGCCAGCAGGCAAGGGCTGCGGCAGGAATCCACTGTTGGCGGAGTGCGGGGCCGAGCGGTGTAAACTGATAATTGAAATCCTGGAAGCGTTTCCAGTTTTCCTTATCCACGATAGCGGGCGGACCTCCTTTTTCAGGTTTGACATTGCTGATATTGCTGATCTGCAACTCGTTCATGTTCTGTGCCAGCCGGTAGCGGTACTGCTCTGCCTGCTGCTGGAACCGGCTGTAAGAAAAAAGATCGGTACCGGAGGCCAGCATAGACACGTTCCTGATAGCAATGGCCGGATCCAGCAGACCGCTCAGTTCGGTAAACCGCTGCTGCCTGCTGTAGATCTGCTCCAGTTCTTTCCGGTGACGGATGTAAATCTCCGAGCTGATCTTTTCCCCTTCCTTCATTACAAAACCGCTGTAATTAAAAGGCAATTCACCGGTGGTTCTCACATTGTAACTGGCCAGCAAAGAATCCTTGATTTTTTTAAAATGCGGATCATCCGGATTGTGGCTGTCCCCCGCTTTCAGGATATCCTGTTCCAATGCGGTTTCGAAGGCAATCCTTGACGGAGCCGGATAAAGGTTGCGGGCAGCGAACTGTACTGTTTTCGGTATAAAAATAAGCAGTACCAGCCAGCACCCGATCAGGCTGACCAGTGCAGACGAAGAACTCCTGCTCCATGCCGATACCGTTACCGTAAGCGTACAGATAAAAAAATAATAGAGCATGTAGGAAGATAGGATGACGGCCAGCCGGGCTAGCAGATCCGCCACGCCGGCTGTGCCGGTAAGCAGTGCTGCTGCGGATACTACCGGAAGTACCGGAAGCAGGTAGAGCAGTGAAAACTGCCACAGCCCAAGGATCTTGCCCCAGACGATAGCTCTTCCGGAGGCACCCTGTGTGCTTAAAATCTTCAGGGTAGCGTCTTCCCGTTCCTTTGCAATCAGGCCGAAACCGGAAAACAGGATCATCAGCGGTACCAGGTACTGCAGGATGAAAGCGCTGCTGAAGGTCCCGAAACGGACCAGGATGCCGGAGCTGCCGGCTTCGGAAAGATTGGCGGTGTTCTGTTTGTGGGCTTCCAGAAAAATGACGTTACCCAGATAATCATCCAGACCGGTATCGAAAATACTCAGCGGATGGCTGATCCTGAATACGAGGTATCCGTAATGGGCCATCCGGTGCGGATGCTTGGACGGCCTTTCTTCCCAGTGTTCACGGACTTCCTTGCGGTATTCGCCGATCCGGACGTTGGTTTCTCCGTACCTGCTGAATCCCACGCCGATGCTCAGCAGGCAGAACAGCACCATCATGGCGGCAATCAGCAGGTTGCGTTTTCCTTTGATCAGGTCCCTGCGGGTTTTCCTGATGATCAGTTGTAACGTTGATGTTGTCATTATTAAAATTGATAAGTAAGGGTTATCATATAATTTCTCGGGGCTCCCGGAAACAGCCTCAGGTAATTCTGCGCCCCGGTCCAGTATACCGTATCGGTAAGATTGTTCACATTAAGGGCTACCTGTACGGAAGGTACCGGAGTATAGTACAGCGCCGCATCCAGTGTTGCATAGGCCGGCAGCTCAAAACTGCGGGTAAACCAGGGGACTTTTGAGCTCTGGTACAGGATTCCCAGCCCGGCACCGGCATTTTTCAGGAAGGTATCCTGCGGGAAGGTATAGCGGGTCCACAGGTTTACGGAATTTTTGGAGGTGTTTTCTTTTCTTTCGCCGATCAGTGCCGCATCGGCATCACTGACAATTTTTGCATCGATATAGCTGTATCCACCGTAGATATGCCATTGCGGAAGGATATAGCCGGTGAACTCCGCTTCAAATCCCCTGCTGCGGTCGGCACCGCGCTGTACCAGCTCGTCCGGTTCTGCCGGATTATTGGCACTCATCAGGATGTTTTTCTGGTTGATTTCGTACACCGACAGGCTTACCGACAGCTTCTTTCCGATTCTCCCTTTCATCCCGATCTCCTTCAGATCGGAAGTGAGCGGCTTGAATTTTGCCGCTGATACGGCACCTGTAAATCCGGCGGTACCCGGCATCAGGGAAACGGTATTGGACTGCGGCTGGTAACCGGTGAGGTACGTCCCGTAGAGATTGATCTCTTTGGTCAGGCTATACGTCAGTCCGATGCGGTACAATAATTTTTCATTGGCAAACGACGTTTCTTCCGGCTTTTGATAATTGGTGATATCCCTGAACCATTCATGGCGGATTCCTGTAAGGATTTTGAATTTCCTCCAGGTGAAAAGCTGCTGGATGTAGGCGGCATGGGTAGTGGTGAGGGCGGCCGGCAATGCGGTCTGCACATTGAGTACCTGAAAGTCCTGCCCCTGGTGGTTCTGTGCCCCCGGGCTGAGGTCGAAAGGCGCTGCATTCGGTTTGGGAATCAGGATCCCGTTATAGTTTACAGTCTGATAGAGAGCAGCATTGGCCGGATTATAGGATAAAGCAGCCGAACCGTCTTTCAGCAGGAAACCTCTTGCCGCATGCTGCAGCCCGCCGTCCCTTTTTTCCCACCGCTGGCTGTCATAGCCGATCAGCGTCTGGTGCTCTGCCTGGCCGGTGGCATAGGTAAAATTGAAATAAGCGGTTACATTACCCGTCATCCATCGCTGCCTGCGCTGAAGGAACTGCATCATGGCAAGGCTGGAAACGGGATTATTGCTGACATCCGGTACAAAAGCATTCGTAGTGCGGTGTTCCCGGAGATCTTCATTCCAGAACTGTTTCATGTAAGAGGCATTAAAGCTGATCTTCCGGCTGAAGCGGTGGGCGAGGCTGGCCATGGCAATCACTTCCCGGGTTTTGAAATAATCATCCGGGGCTCCCAGGTTCAGGCTCCGAGGTGTACTGTTGAGATCCGTTTTTCCCGCAACCGCCCCGAAAATCGGCTGCCCGCGGTCCAGGTTGCCGTGCAGGTCATTAAAAATGATCTCTGCATTAAGGGAGGTTTTTTCATTGGGGATATAGGTAACCGACGGAGAAATCAGCAATCCGTTGTTTCTGACATGATCGCGGAAGGATTTTGCCTTCTGGAAAGCTCCGTTGAACCTGTACAGTAAAGTTTGGGAGGCATTCAGAGGCCCGGTAAGGTCTGTTGTCACGCGGTAGGTACCGAAGCTTCCTGCTGAAACGCCGGCTTCGTGCCGTGGTGACGGCAGTGGTTTTTTAGTCACCATATTGATGGTGCCGCCGGGATCAACGCTGGACATGGTGATGCTGGCCGGGCCCTTGAAGACCTCTACCCTTTCGATATTGGCGGTCATCGGCTGCAGAAAATAATTCTGCCGTGTCCTCATCCCGTTGATGATCTGCCCTTCCTCATTCTGGCTGATCCCGCGGATGCTGTACTGATTGTAATAGCTGGACGGGGAAACACCGCTGACATTTTTTATCACTTCCCCCAGCTGAAAGGCCCGACGGTCGTTCATCAGTTCTTTGGTAACGGTATTGAGCGTTAACGGAAGGTCTTTGTTCTTCATGGCGATTTTCGTTGCAGCGAAAGAATATCCTGAAGTATAATCCCCGGATTTCCGGCCGATGATCTCGACAGTCTGAATGGTAGCGGAAGCCGAATCTTTTTCCGTCTTCTGGGCATGAAAAACGGAGGCGGTGACGAGAAGAGCGGCCATGAACAGGCCGGTTTTTCCGCGGGGAACTGCAACGGCAGTTTTCCGGGCGTAAAAAGGTTTGGTATGCATTGATGTAACGGAGCTGATGATCGATCACTCCTTTTTTTGATTGATAAGAACGTATCCGGCACATTATTTACCTGAACACGACGAAAGGCTGCGGTAGGGATACCTGCTTGAAGGGAAAGGCAGCAAAGCGGTGCTAAGCTGCTGAACGGAGGCCGGCCGGCGGTGCCCGGGAACTGAAATAATCCAGCAGGCAATAGTAAGCAAATATCTCCGGATGAGGGACATGCCGGCTTTCAATGATTTCCTCAGGAAAATTCAGTACTGCCGATTCCGGAATCAGGGAATGATTCAGGCTCAGGTGAAGTGCACACTGGCACTGGTCGTCCTTGGCCATTACCGGCCCTTTTTCAGATCGTGAGTCCTTGTTTTTCCCTGAAATTTCCTTGCCATGCTGCCTGTGCTCAAGACACACACTGATCCCGCTGACGTTGCCTAAAAACAACAGCAAAAGGGAAAAAACAAAAAAATGCCTGAGTGATACCTGTTTCATAACCGGATTGCAAAGGTACAATATATTTTTTAACGGGAGGTTACAGGAATATGAATTCGGCTGAAGTGAGTACCGGAAAGACTAAAGCTACGCAGTAAACACCGCATTTCATTCCTTCTTTTTTGATTATGACGATCAATTATCAGGTGAACAAGTACCTTATAGAGTACAATCTACATTTATAATAAAGACCCGCTCCGTGCGTTGAGCCTTTTATTTCGATTGTTTTAAAAATTTCTAGAAATATCTTTTTATTTTCCTCACTCAGATTAGAACTTAAAGCCTGTTTAAAAATTAGAATAAAAAAAGAGTAAGGGTTAAAAACTGGAAAAAAATTGCCATTTTAAGGTTGCAAAAAAAAACGTCAATGTATTCAACTGATCTAACCCAAACCCAGTGGCAATTTATAAAAAAAACATTAGAATTTGATGACAGGAAACGAAAACATGATCTGCGTATCATTTGGAATGCAATCAGCTACCTTGTAAAAACAGGCTGCCTATGGAGGATGTTACCCTTAGACTTTCCTAAATGGCAGTTGGTTTATTATTACTATTCAAAATGGTCTGATCTGGAAGTTTTCGATCTTTTACTATCCAGGCTCAGGGAGAAAGTCAGGATGAAAAGAGGCCAGAACAGAGCTGCCAGTCTTGGTATTATGGATAGCCAGAGTGTGCGCTGGGGAAACAACCGCTCCCTCAAGGGCTGGGATGGAAATAAGAAAGTAAAAGGTATCAAAAGGCATGTGGTGGTTGACAAAAATGGATTTTTACTTGCTGTCATGGTGAGCGTAGCCAATGTCTATGACGGTAAAGCGGCTGTTCTTCTGATGAAAACACTAAAATACCTGCTTATTCCACTACAGTTAATTCTTGCAGACGGAGGATACAGGGGCAATATTATTGAAGAAATAAAGACTAATTTTAATTATGCTATCGAGGTAGTTATGCGTAGTGACAGCAGTAAAAAAGGGTTTAAGCCCATACCGAAAAGATGGATTATTGAACGCACTTTCTCCTGGTTCGACAATGACAGGAGACTTTGCAGAAACTATGAGCTGCTCATGGAATCTGCTGAAAACATGGTGAAATTATCTGCCATAAGATTATTACTGAATAAAATTTAAACAGGCTCTTACCTGAAAAATAATCTGAGTATTTATTGAATAAAGTATAATCTCCATTGGTCTTGCAATATACCTCCACCGTTACCAGATGGTCATTAGCTGAAGATGCTGAAGAAGGATTCCCGCTGAAAAAGGTAATCGGGGATATCCCTGAAATAGTGAGATCATTTATCATATTCTTTTCAACGATGATACCATTGGTATGGGAAACCGTTATCCTTCTTTTGGCCTCAACCTTGTTTCCTTTTTTGACAATATAATAGAAAGTCCCTGTTGACAGCGTGGAAAAATTGGTAATATCCTTATTGATCTGGACACCGAAATCGTGCGGACTATTTAAAGAAGCACTACCCGGAACAGTATGAATATCCAGTTTGGGCTTGAGCTGGGTAACCACAAAAGACGGATACTCCGGTATGCCCTGATACGTGAAAGTAACAGGAGAAGAAGCGTAATCCGGCGTAGCATTGTAAGATACTTTTATCCGGTTGTTCCAGTTGAAAGTTTTAAAATTTGTATAAGAATCAGATTCTACAATGAATCTAAGGTAAACCGGCTCATTAGCATTTACATCAAAATCCAGCGTATGAGCCTGAGTTGTTAAATTTGTCTGATTATAAATTTCAGGCGCGATTAAATTATGAATGTCACCTGTATTTATATTTTCAGTGATAATCCTGAATTTTACTTCATCAGAAAGACTAGGAAATGTAAATGACGAGATCTGAACTGAAACTGTTCCCGGAGCATCCAGAAGAATAGGGGCGGCAGCATTATTTAAAAGAAAATTGCTGCCATAATTACCATTATTCAATTGAAACTGATCCTGCGATAATTCAAATGTGTTTGCAATATCGGCACCCGTGTTCTGATCGACATAAGTAATGGTAGGATTTGAAGAAACAGGAAGGTCTATCGCCATATTTTTATGCAACCTTACATAGATCTTATCACCGCTTTTTACAAATAGCCGGTCAGGATTATTTATGCCATGTATAATACTGCCTTCCGCAGGAACTGTCTGCATCTGGGCATAGTAATCATTATAATGATTGATAACAATATTCTGTACACCGTATGTTCCTAAAATCTTTTGTAAATAAATCCTTGTATTTGAGTAAGTAACAGTAGACCCATTAACTACAGGGACAGGATTTTTAATTTCAACACTGTAGTACATATGCACACCCCTATTATTGGATGGCGATGCTAAAGAAACATCATCCGTAAATCTTACATATCCATCTTTTGGAGCTACCCAGACTTTTACCACATCTTCTATATCAGCCGGAGCTGCTTCAGGCTTTACCGGACAGGGCTGGGGATCACCGCCAATATCGCCACACCACATGATTGGAGTCTGTATAGCTTTTGCCTTTACTACCATATTCTCGGTATATTCAGAATACCTGGTCATTTCAGACTTTCCGGATCCGGAATCAAACCTGTTGAACCACACTTCCCCATCATTAACAATATCCATTAAGCCATCAGAATTGGCATCAATGAGATAAGTGCTTGTAGAACCATGGGATGTAGAATTTATATCAGACTGGCTGTAGCCTATTACACCCAGATCCCATCCCCTGCTCGTAGTTTTGGTTTCCGTGTAAGAAAAGTCCCCTCCGTTATAATTCTCAATGCGTAAAGATCCGTTGAAGCTCAAATTTCCGGAGTTGTTCAGTTTTCCGGTTCTCAGGAATAGGCCTTCATCAGGAACTCTGTAAATCATATCCTGGATTCCGTCACCGTTGAAATCTACCAACTGCTGGGCATTCCTTGCTTTGGCCTTCGAACTTCCGAAAGGTAATCCGAACATCAGATGGCCATAACCGTCATTGGAAGGTACATAGAAATTCAAACCCGCGGCTACCCTGAAATTTGTTCCGCTCTCTGAACTGATGTTTCCGTTAATTTTCGACGGATTAACAAGACCTCTGATAAATCCGGAGTATGCATGTTTATCGTTCTGCACATTGATCGCCGTATCAGGCCCGAAAAGTTTTACGGTTCCCTGCCCATCCCTAACGTCATTGTAATAGTCAAAAGTATAACTGTCAGAGATTTCATTACAGGTTGGTTCTATGCCACCGTTGGTTCCGCCGGAGCCACCGGAGCCATCATCCATATCACGGGTTTTGCCGGTGTCATTATCAGTGCTTCCCACAATGTCTTTATTTCCCTCTGTTCCCTTAGCCAGGCTTGTGGAACACGGATTGTTCGGGACAATATAAATCCTCTTCAACAGGGTTTTGAAGAATTCACCGTCTATATAATCCATTTTATAAGTCCGGATGAGCTCATCCTTATATTTCACCTCAATGTTTTTCAGCAGGAAAGCATCTGATCTTGGCAGTCCCTGCTTTGCATTAACGGTAATATCTTTTCGGGTGATGCTGGTTTCTTTGTTAAAGTTTACCGTATAATCGTTATTTTTTCCGTACGAAATCTTTTTAACCTGAAAGAATACCCCTGACGCAAATTCGTTATAGTACGTAAAATTCATCTTGTTGCCATGTACATCTTCCACCATACGGAGCCCCCAATGAACAATGCCTCCGGAACCGGAAAGCACAGAATCGTCCGAGCCGCCGTAATATCTTTTCGTACCGTCTGTGGAGGTAACCACAAAAAAGAGATCGTAAATCTACCTATCGAAAAAGTCATTTTTAAATAGGACAGATGATACGAAAAGAGACTCATTAAAATACTTAAAACAATTAACCCTAAAATATTTACGGACAGCCTTGTGTATATGGGATATTACCGGGATATATATGAATACTGAGGGGTAGACCTGCCGGAATAGCAAAATATACTTCCTGAGCAGGATTGAAATCAATGGACCGTATGCAATGGATGTAAGAATTCTGCGGCTTTTCTGGCACTGAAGAACATTTGTAAATCGGATGCAGAGGCTTAGCATCATAAAAGGATGGGCAAGATGGTTAATTCCGGTTCAGGAGATTATAAAAGACAGCAACCTCATCGTTCAGTTAAACGACTGCCTGAACTCCAGCGGCGACAGGTTCATCTTGGTCTTGAACAGGCGGCTGAAGGACTGCGGATGTTCAAAACCCAGTTGGAAGGCGATTTCTGAGACCGACAGGCCGGTGGTGGAAAGGATTTTTTTTGCTTCCTCAAGCAACCGGTTATGGATGTGCTGTTGGGTATTATGTCCGGTGAGGGTCCGCAGCAGGTCACTCAGATAGGCAGCAGACATGTTCAGCCGGTCGGCGAAATAATGTACTGTGGGAACGCCGTGATCAAGGGGCTTTCCGCTGAAAAAGTAATCATCCAGCAGCGCCTCGAACTGCTGCAGCACACTGTGCACTACCGGTTTACGGGTGATGAACTGGCGCTTGTAAAACCGGCTGCTGTAATTGAGCAGCAGCTCGATCTGGGAGATCACGACATCATGGCTGAAGTCATCGATTCTTCCCTCCAGCTCTTCCTCCATACTCCTGAAAACGGAAAAGACAGTCTCTTTTTCTTTCTCCGAGAGGTGCAGGGCTTCATCCGTGAGATAAGAGAAAAAGCCGTACTGCTGTATCTTCTGAGCCAATGGATATGACCAGAGGAAATCGGGATGCAGCAATACGATAAAGCCTTCAGGTGTAATTTTACCCGGTTTTTCGAAAATCTGGCCGGGTGACGTGAACACCATTCCCCCTTCACCAAAATCATAATAATGCTGGCCGTACCTGGCCTTTCCCAGGCTGTCCTTATAGGCTATTTTGTAAAAATCCAGGACCAGCTGCTCCGGCAGCTCTTCGTCAGGAAGTTTCATATCTTCAATGCGGATCAGACTGACCAGCGGATGCACAGGTTTCGGCAATCCGAACATCCGGTGAAAATCCGTCAGCGAATGGAATTGATACAGCTTCTTTTTCATGCCGTTAAGGTAATGAATTAATTAATTGATCAGAAAATAAGAATCAGGTCACTAAGCAGGAAAACAGATAGAATGTATTACTGAAAAGAGTAAATACGATTTTATCTGATGTTGACGAAAGATACTCCCGGCTTCTTTCTTTCCTCCGCCAGCCTGTTAACCGGGTTCCTGCTTAGGGTTCAAGATACATCATTACCAGGGTGTTTCACCGGTTTCGGGATTGTGTTCTTCACTGATGAATTTTCCGGTGGGCCCATCCTCCCCGATCATGGCATATTTCGCAATGCGGATTCCGCCTTCTTCTGCGGTCCCGGTTCCCCGGTGGCCGTTAAAATCCGTCGCTACAAAACCGGGACAGACGGCGTTTACTTTAAATGGTGTATCTTGTAGTTCATACGCCAGGTTAATGGTATACATGTTCATGGCTGCTTTGGAGGCCGGGTACACGGCGGCCTTGTGGCTGTAATATTTCCATCCGGGATCGCTTTGCAGGGTAAGCGAGCATCCGCTTGAGGAAACATTGACGATCCGTGGCTGTGGCGATTTTTCCAGTAGCCCCATAAAAGCCTGCGTTACCCGTACCACGCCATACAAATTGGTATCCATCACCCGGTGAAAAGCGGCGGCATCCGCTTCCAGTGCAGCCTGCGGAAAGCCGCCGTTGATGCCTGCATTGTTAATTAGGACGTCCAGTACGGCCGTTTTTCCTTCAATTGAACTGCGGGCCTCAGTTATGGAAGCTTCGTCCGTAACGTCAAGCTGTACTGCTTCTAACTGTCCCCATCCTTCGTTTCTGAGCTGCTCTGCCGCTGAACGGCCGTTTTCAATGTTCCGGCTTCCGATAAAGACGTAATATCCGTTTTTCAGAAGCTGTTTTGCCGTTTCGAAGCCGATTCCTTTATTGGCTCCTGTGATCAGTGCTGTTTTCATAAGATAAACTGGTTTTTATGATTGGTAATGTATTTTCAATTAGAGGTAAAAGTAAGATGGGCATATAAGGATTCCGGATCACGTTCCCCTGACAGGGGATCCATAAACAAATAGTATGTAAAACAGATGGTTCCTGAGCATAGAGTGGACGTGGGAAAAGTTCACCTGTATCCGGATTCCGGTCCTGCCGGGTTCTAACGGTTGTACTGCTGCGCGAATTCTTCGGCAAATACGGTAAAGCTGACCTTTCCGAAATGCGGTTTCCTGCGGTAGAAATCTTCGTACAGGCTACCGTCTCCCTGCGCCTTCTGCATCTGTACCAGCCCCTGGGCAATCCATTCATTGACACCCGCCGCATGCAGCTGCCCCAGCAGTTCTTCCGCAGCAATGACTTCCCATTTCAGGCCAGGATTTCCGATGGCCCGTCCCAGTGCGGCCGCGATTTCATTGGGAGAAATTTCTTCGCTGGCAAGATAGCGTACCGTACGGCCTTTAGAGGGATTTTCCATTTCTTCCGTCACCGCATCAGCAATATCAAGGACAGATACCCATGGCTCTTTACGATCGCCCCCGTAAGTCTGTACAATAGCTCCCCGTGATCTGATCATCGGCATCCAGCGATAGATATTGCTGAAAAACCCTACCGGACGCATGAAGGTAATGGACACCTCTTCAGGAAGCGTTCTCAGGATGTTTTCTACCTGATGATGCACCAGCAGGCTGCCGGTCCCCTGATCCGAATGTGCTCCTATACTGCTGAGATGGACGATCCGCCGTACTCCCGATTTTTGTACAGCCTCCCTGTAATTCTCCCCGATTTTCCTGAATTCGGCCGGAAAATCGATTTCTTTGTCATATATACTTCCGATGCCTTCCCAGGCTTCCATTAAATATACCGCATCGGCATCCCTGAAGGCTTCCGAAAGGAAACCGGCATCCTGAATACTTCCGATCGCCGGAACCGCACCTAAGGCTTCGATTTCCTTTATCCGCTCAGCAGTGCTGCTGATTACCGTTATCTGATGTCCTTTTGCCACTAAATTCCGGGTAAGCGGCCTTCCGATGTTTCCGAGAGAACCTGTTAACACAATATTCATTGTTCTTTTTTTTATTGATACAAAGGTGCACCGGTCGCGGATAAAAAATATAACAGGAATGAAGCATTATGTAACCGGATTGAGAAAACGGCTCATTTCAGAATTGAGGAATGGAAATCATTGAATAAAGCTCAGACGAATCCGGATCAATGATCCGCATATGCTGAAACCGGGCGGGAATCACACTCATTCCCTCTCCCGGAACTGCAGCGGGGTATGCTGCATATGTTTTTTGAAAAAATTATTGAAATGCGTGGTTTCCCTAAAGCCTAGGGAATAAGCAATTTCAGACACATTCCATCCGGTATGCTTCAACACGATTTTGGCTTCCTGCAACAGGCGTTCGGCAATAATGGCGGACGTTGTCTTCCCCGTCACTTCTTTTACGGCCCTCGTGAACGGAAAGCTGGGCAGCAAATTCCGAGGGCGACCGGAAGTTGACCTGCTGCTTGGTATCTTCGACCGGAAACTGGCGTTCCAGCAGTTCCAGGAACAGCCCGGTAATCCGTTGGGAAGCATTTGCTTTCTGCCTTTCAGCTTTCGGGGCCGGCTGCATCTTAAGCGCGTAATGAAGCAGATCAAATACCAGGTTACGGAGCACATCATGTTTATGCAGATACGCCGAAACCATTTCCGTCTGCATCTTCCTGAAAACGGGCATTACCTCCGCCAGCTGTTCATCGGTCAGCTCGAAGACAGGAACTGCATCAGGCTGAAACACTTCGTAGTCATTCAGGTTACCGAAATGATGAAAAAATGCGGGCGTAAAGACACAGAAAATCCCGGATTTATAATCGTCGATCCACTCGAATTTATAGGGAATCTGGGGGTTGGTAAAAAATAGGGCCTGCTTTTGAATATCAATCACCTTATCGGCATAATGAATCCGGTTCCTGCCGATAATGAGGGTAATTTTATAGTAATCCTTACGGCTGTATACCACAGGCTTCGGGTTCTTACCTATGTACTCATCAACGGTAAAAACATTGAAATGCCCGACGCCGTTCCGGATATTCCCGGGAATCCGGTTGAACTTCGACTGATAGAATTCTTCCAGTGACTGCATTTTTTCCATTCCTAAATGTATAAAAATCAAATAAAAAACCGGGCATTTCCTGCTCTGTCTTATCAAGGCCCATAAAAAATATGGATTTATTAGCAGATCAGAGGTTAAGTTAAGTTTGAAATTACCCCTACAGATTGTGAGGATCTACCGGATCTTCATGATTCTCCTCACCTCATGTAAGCAGCTACTGAAATCACTTTTATCAGCCAAAGTCAATCGGCTTTATTATGATCGGCAGTCTTTCAATATTCATCTGAAATCTGTAGAGAAAGAAATCTCCCTGTTCATTTCCAGTTCTTCTGAAAGCAGCTTGGTTTTCTCCTTTGCCCGGCGGTAGGCATCGCTTCCCAGATACAGACGGACAGGCGGATCCGGATTTTCTGCCAGATCGATAAAGACTTGAGCCAGCTTTTCAGGGTCTCCGGCCTGGCTGCCGTTCATCGCTGCGTATTTTCCATGTGATTCCCTGATGGCCTGATACCCTTCAATTTTATCTGCAGCAAAAACCAGGGAATTGTCTGTGAGGAATTCCGTACGGAAGGCGCCCGGTGCCACAACGGTAACTTTAATACCGAATTCTTTTACATCTTCTGCCATGACCTCGGAAAGTCCCGTCACCGCATATTTTGTGGCGGCATAAATTCCCCATCCGGTTCCCGGGGCAAATCCCGCAATCGAAGAAATGTTGATGATGTTTCCGGACTTCTGTGCCCTGAAATAAGGCATCACGGCCTGCATACTCATAATCACGGCAAATACATTGATGTCAAAGCTGCCTTTGATTTCCTGCTGACTCAGTTCTTCTACCGCACCGCCAATTCCATATCCCGCATTGTTTACCAGGACATCGATTTTCCCGAAATGGGCAACCGTTTTTCCAATAGCTCCGGTGATGCATTTTTCACTTGCCAGATCCACTTCCAGCGGCAGAAACTTCTTTTCATCAAAACTTCCCAT
>NZ_CAJYMO010000363.1 GCF_913776365.1 uncultured Chryseobacterium sp.
TATGACCGACTGGGTATCGTGATTTCCCTGGGTGGCGCATTTGTAAGACTGGGAAATTTCTTCAATTCTGAAATCATCGGGAAACCGGTAGATCCCAACTCCCCTTTCGCCATTCTGTTCCCGCAGCAGAGCAGCGAATACGGTCTGACGGTACCGAGATATCCGGCCCAGCTTTTTGAAGCTTTCGGTTATGTATGCCTGTTTGTGCTGCTTTGGTTCCTGTACAGGAAAACCAATAAAAAATACCGTCAGGGCTGGCTTTTCGGGTTGTTTTTCATCATCCTCTGGGCCATCAGGTTCTTTGTGGAATTCCTGAAAGAACCGCAGGGAGACGAGTTCATCCGGTTGGGAGGGCTGAATACAGGGCAGGTCCTTTCCATTCCCTTCATGATTGCAGGGGTCATCATCATGATCGTATCCAAAAAATTCACCATTACCCAGGCGGAAAACGAGAAGCCGGACTAAGATATACCATGCCTGCTTCCGCAATGGCGGAACGGCTACAGAAAGAGGCAGTCCTCCGGGAACTGCCTCTTTTTTTATGTGATTTCTCTGTAATCAGTTTAACCTGTAACCGGGAAAGTACCCTTTGATATTCCGATCTTTTTCTCCGTTTTCCGGAAAGCGCCGGGCTACAGCATCCTCTTTACCTTATGGTTCAGTTCCTCAAAAACATTTCCGAAAGCTTCAATGACATCGGTTGGAAGTACAGATTCTTTAGAGCACCTTTCCGAGGCATATTCGGCAGCCCTTCCGTGGAACCATACGCCCAGAATGGCAGCCTGCTCCTCCGTATACTGCTGGGCCAGCAGCGAGGTGAGAATACCGGTGAGGATATCCCCGCTTCCGCCTTTCGCCAGGCCGGCATTTCCGGTGATGTTATAGAAGACCTTTCCTTCCGGTGTTACCACCTGCGTATGATGGTCTTTCAGAATGATATACACGTTCAGTTCCCAGGCTTTGGTCTTTGCCAGCTGCAGCCGCTCAAAGGAGTTTTCCGTTTTCCCAAAAAGCCTTTCAAATTCTTTGGGATGAGGGGTAATCAGAGACTTTTCCGGGATCAGCTCTACACTTCCGGGATGCTCTGAAATGATATTCAGGGCATCGGCATCCAGCACCAGCGGCCTGGAGTACGTCCTGAGAAACAGAAGAAAGCTCTCTGCGGTCTTCTCATGGGTTCCCAAACCGGGACCAATTCCGAAAACAGCTTTTTCATCCGGCCCGAAGCGGTCTATATAATCGGTGCCCGCTTCCAGAAACAGGGCTTCAGGTGCTGCAGTCTGTATGATTTCGTATCCGCATTTCGGAGCAGAAACAAAAGTAAGCCCGGCCCCCGACCGCAGGCAAGATCTCGCAGCCAGTACGGCGGCTCCTATTTTGCCATAGCTTCCGCCTGCAATAATGGCCTTCCCATAGGTTCCTTTATGTGAAAAATCATCTCTCAGCCTGAAAATATTCTTTACCATATCATGGATCACAAAATCATCGGTCCTGGCTTCTGCAATACAGTCGTCGCTGATGCGGATATCCAGGATATGCACTTTACCCGTATACTTACCGGTTTCCGGATGAAGGAATGTTTTTTTCCAGAATTGCAGGCTCAGGGTGTAATCTGCTTTGAATACCGTGGATCCGTCTGAAAAAATATGGTCTGCGAAAAGGCCTGAAGGAAGATCGATGGAAATTTTGAGATTGGTTTTGTCATTCAGCATGGCGATCAGGTTTCTGACGTCTCCTTCCGCCGGCCTGGACAACCCGGTCCCGAAGATGGCATCGATGATGACCGTACGGTTATCGAACCGGTAACCCGCAGCGTCTTTGAAATCACGGAGGGTAATTCCCGAAATTTCTTTCAGAGCTTTAAAATTGACATGGGCATCGGGAGAGAACTTTCCTTTGCAATTGGTAAAAACATCGATATCGAAGCCTTTCAGGTAAAGCATTTTGGCAATGGCAAACCCGTCGCCGCCATTGTTTCCGGTGCCGCAGAAAATGGCAAAATTCCTGTGATGGTTGCAGTTTTCAGAAATCCAGTCAACACAGGCCTGGGCTGCTCTTTCCATGAGGTGAATGGAAGCTACAGGTTCATTTTTTATTGTATACTGATCACAATCCTGGATCTGCTTGGCAGTTAAAATTTTCATCGAAATGTATTAAAAATAAGTCAGGCTAATTTACAAAAAATTAAAAGACTAAGTAAAATAAAATCAGGCCTGTGAGTAACATCCGGCATCTGTATGATAAGGCTTTTCCGGATGTTTGCAGCACCGGCTTCCGCCATGATCCGGAGATTTTGAAAGAATGCACTCCGGTACTTTTTCCGGGTGAGCAGATTCCGGCGGCATGTGGAGAGATACACATTCTGACAAAGCTGATTTTTATGAAAAGCTGTACGGAATCCGTTTATCCTTGCGAAATTTTCAATGATCCAGCCAGACTGTACCGGAAAGATAATGCCGGATACAGAAGAAAAAGTCGCAGCCGGAAACCTGAAGCTTCTATTGCTAGTATTCTATTCATTGAATAGCAAAATTACCTATTTACCCCGCTGAAACACAGCATATTTCAATTAATTCTCCAATATTTGACATGGTATGTGTTTTTTATGGTATGAATTGCTTATTTTTGTTTATAACACATTAAAAAACGATTATGGGATTTGTTAAAGAATTTAAAGAATTTGCCTTCAAGGGCAATGTGCTGGACCTGGCCGTGGGGGTAATCATCGGTGCAGCCTTCAGTGCCATTGTGAAATCATTCGTGGATGATATCATCACTCCGCTCCTGCTGAATCCTGCCCTGGAAAAGGCCCACGTGAAAAACATCGCCGAACTGTCCTGGAACGGCGTGAAGTACGGAAGCTTCCTGTCATCGGTCATCAGCTTCTTTATTGTGGCCCTGGTACTCTTCCTCCTGATCACCATGGTGAACAAGCTGAACCGGAAGCCGGAACCTGTTCCGGTAGTGCCTGCAGGTCCTACGGAAGACCAGAAACTGCTGGCAGAGATCAGGGATCTCCTGAAAAGCAAAAATACGCTATAAAAGAAAAAGCACTTCGGAATGAAGTGCTTTTTTTCTTTATATTTTATTTTTACTGAATCTGTAAAATACTTGAAATCTGTTCTGCCAGGGAAAGCCCGATTCTGTCCTGTGCTTCCAGCGTAGACGCTCCGGTATGCGGCGTCATGGAAATTTTCGGGTGGCTGAGGATTTCTTTTGCCGGGGTCGGCTCATTGATGAAAACATCAAGTCCTGCAAATTTTACTTTTCCTGAATCCAGGGCAGCAATCAGGGCAGCCTCATCAATCACTCCGCCTCTCGAACAGTTGACAATCGCCACACCCTGCTTCATCATTTCAAATTCAGCGGCTCCGATCATGTAACCGTCTTTCTGGGCCGGAACATGGAGCGTGATGAAATCCGAATGCTGCAGGACATCCTGAAGCGGTTCGGTCTCGATATCCACATTGATGAACTGCTTGTTGTAGAATGTCACTTTTATGC
>NZ_CAJYMO010000364.1 GCF_913776365.1 uncultured Chryseobacterium sp.
CTTTCCGGAGAAGAATTCAACGTCAACTCCCCAAAACAGCTCGGTGAAATCCTGTTTGAAAAGCTTCAGCTGGACCCGAAAGCCAAGAAAACCAAAACCGGGCAGTATGCGACTTCGGAAGATATCCTTCAGAAACTGGCCACCAAGCATGAAATCATCCAGCATATTTTAGAATACAGGACGTATCAGAAATTGAAATCAACCTATGTGGATGCCCTGCCGTCCCAGATTGAAAAATCGGACAACCGGGTGCATACCAATTTCTCCCAGACCACTGCTGCAACTGGCCGTCTGGCAAGTGTCAACCCGAACCTCCAGAACATCCCGATCCGGACATTAAGAGGCCAGCAGATCCGTGGAGCGTTTGTAGCCGGCGAAGGAAAAAAGATTATCTCGGCCGATTATTCCCAGATCGAACTGCGCCTGATTGCGGAAATTTCCGGCGAAGACAATATGATCAAAGCCTTCCAGGACGGGGAAGATATTCACGCTTCTACTGCGGCGAAACTCTTTAATATCCCATTGGAAGAAGTATCCAAAGTCCAGAGAAGCCAGGCCAAAACCGTTAACTTCGGGATTTTATACGGCCAGGGCGCTTTTGCTTTGGCAGAACAGACCGGTTTATCCAGAAGTGAGGCTAAACAGATGATCGAAGCCTATTTTGAAACCTACTCAAAATTGAAAGCTTATATGGCAGACCAGGTGAAAAAGGCCCGTGAAATCTGTTATGTAGAAACCATCCTGGGAAGAAAACGCCACTTGAAAGACATCAGTTCCGGTAACTTTGTCGTTCGTGCCCATGCGGAAAGGAACGCCGTTAACGCTCCGATCCAGGGAAGTGCCGCCGACGTAGTGAAAATGGCAATGATCAAGATCCAGAAAGAATTTGAGAAAGAAAAACTGCAGACCAGAATGCTCTTGCAGGTTCATGACGAATTGGTTTTCGAATCTCCGGTGGAAGAAGTGGAACTGGCCGTCAACATCATCAAAATGGAAATGGAAAATGCCATCGAAACCCAGGTTCCGCTATTGGTGGAAGTAGGAGTGGGAGAGAACTGGCTGGAAGCGCATTAATTTATAATAAAATATGCTTCAATAAGTTCAGTTACTGAATTTGTTGAAGCATTTATTTTAAAAAATCAAAATATGCCGATTAGCTATTTCGGCATATATCTTTTCAGATAATCTTCATCATCTTCCCGATCAATATTTTCTTTGGCAATATAAGGATCAGTATATTGTGGATCTGCGGTTTCTATCTGAACGGTTTCTACTGTTTTTATATTCTTTTCATGACTGAAGATTACCTTTTTTCTTATCCGATTTACAGGACCAGGTATATACACCTTCATATTTTTCCAAATAGTGTTAATTTTCAGACATTTTATAAGATACGGGATGAGACAAAGAATTTCCAATCGTAAGTTGAATTCAAAATGTCCTCTACTAACATGAGCTAAAGGCTCAACGAACATCATATAAACACAGATAATAATTCCCAAAACAGCATCTAGAATAGCCATATCAATAGCCCATTTTTTTTCTGTCCACATGGAAAATGCGATGAAAACTTTAAACAGGAGTAAAATTCGGATAAAGATCCCTAATGGTGAGTTTGCATCATCAGTTTCCATTCCATAGAGATATGCTCCTCTGTAACCGAAGAAAAATCCCGTAGAAAAATAAACGATGTATATTAACAGAGCGTATGCTGCCAGAATTAAAAACATCCAGATAAAAAAATTCATCCAGAAAGGCAGCAGATTCCTTCTTCTTTGGTAAATATTCATGAATTATTAATATTGGGAGCGCAAGATATTGAAATTTTATTGAAGCTTTTAAATGAAATACATAACCTGTAAAACATCTGAATCTATTAAATGTTTTGTAACCATTCCGTTTTGGAAGTGCTAGAAAGAGAATTATACTCAAAAGTTCTTTTTACCGGCTCTTCTGTCAGATCAAACACTGAATTCAATCCCGCCCACATAAGCCAGTGAGAAAAAGTCATCCTCTACGGAAACCGGCTTCGGAACCTGCCCGCGGTTTAGAAAGATAATGCAGTTTACTTCAAATTTCAGGTTTATTTCATTCAGCCGGTTTACCAGGATCGGGAGCCATTGCTCGGCAAAAGAATAATCGGCGAACTTTTCGTAAATCGTACGGTTTCCGGCCTCAAAGCCATATTCTACAAAGTCATGGTCCAGCCACACCGTATCCTGCGAAGCTGCAAATTTTGAAATATGGATGTCATCGGATTCTTCCAGGAGATAATAGTTCTCATCTTCCTCTACAAAATCATAAAAATCTTCCTCACTCTGAAAATTCCCTACCCAAAAATCTAATGTATCCGTATTCATTGGTTCTTTTTTTCTGAATTAAAGGTTCAAAGGTATGATAATCTGAGAAAAAATGAACGGTAATTTTTATGAAATTATCGAGGATACGGGAGGCTTGGGTCTTATAAACCTCATAGGTTTTCGAAACCTATGAGGTTTAATCCGATAACTGGAATTATAAAGCAGTATTCTTAACAAAAAGAAGCTATCAATAATTACGTTATCAGCCACATAATAAAACACTCACTACATCACCCTTTTCCCCATTTCACTTTCCCGGATGGTCTTTTCAAGCCTTGAAATTCTCGTTTTCTCCTGTTTCGCGCCCATAATCCAGTGTAGCACTACTTTTTGATAGGACGGAGCCTGAGTGATGAAAAATTCCCAGGCTTTTTTGTTGGCCTTAAACTGTTTCTCAAATGCCGGATCGAGTACAGCGGGTTCTTTTTCGTGGGAATAGATCGCTGATCTTTCTTCTTTTCGTAAGGCAAAAGCTTTTAGGCCGGCTTCAGTCATCAGTCCGGTGGTGGTCAGTTCTTCCATTTTCCGGATATTGACGGCACTCCAGATGCTGGTCGGTTTTCTGGGGGTAAACCGGATGCTATAGCTTTCCTCATCAATCGATCTTCTCACCCCGTCGATCCACCCGAAGCATAAAGCCTGGTCCACCGATTCCGACCAGGTCATTGAAGGTTTACCGGTTCCGACCTTGTAAAATCCGACCAACAGTTCCTTTTCGGTCTGATGGTTTTTCTCAAGCCATTGGCGGAATTCCTGAGGAGTAGAAAAGAAGGTGGGTTTCATTTTTAATTAATCTGCGTTATAATTTTCAATTTTATTTTGCAGCCGGTGTTCCAGATAGGTGTTTCCGCCGCGTAGTTCCTTAAGAATCATCGTGGCTTCCTGTATGTACTTTTCAATCTTCTCCGGAGTCCAGAAATGGGGAGGTTGCTGCAGATTGGTGATCCGGTCTGCCACTTTTACGGCCCAGACTTCCTGAGGCTGTTGTCTGATTCTTTTTAGACTTTCGGCCATTCTTTCATATTTAGGAAGCTCCGCATTTTTAGTCAGTGCCAGAACGCCTTCGGCGACCGCTTTACCGAATTTTTCACTCAGTTCTTCAAAAGTAGCATCGGTATCTTCCAGAACATCATGAAGCAACGCCACCTGAATGGCGAACCCTGTATTAAAAGACTCTGATTGTTCTGAAGCAACCAGAATTTCCATCGCCACATTGCTGAGATGGACGACATACGGAAGGTTGGTCCCGGGAATGGTCTGATTGATCTCGGCATGTTTGTGTGCCGCGAATTTTATGGTGTTTTGATAAATTTCCTGTAGGCTCATGTTTTTTTGTTTGTTAATAATGAAATTCTCCACAAATTTCTTTAAAGGGAACAGTAGTTATTTCTTTTATAATATCTTTTTGAATAGGAAAAGCATACTGGTCCTGAAACCAGATAACGGTCAAAGCTGAAAAATGTTTATCCTGATCTCGGAATACCTTCCGGCACATCAATGTAGCTATGCAGGTAACCAAAGGCAGTTCCATTATTTTGCCGAAAGACCCGTGCTGCTCTTCATCTGCTTTGATAATAGGTTGGATGATATAGATTTCATCCATAGAAAACAGGTTTCTGGCTTTTATCTTTGTATTATGCAGGACCATGTTATTTACTTTCTCACACGGATAGCCTTCCAATAGCCCGTTATAAGTGATTTCCTGATGAATAGAAGCGAGTGTTACTTCAATATCATCTTTAAGTATAAATTGAAAGTGATCCATAATTAAAAATAACAAATAATTACTTTCTCAAATTTTCAAAATCGGCCTTCAGTTCAGTGGAAATTAACTGTTTTTCAATGTAATAATTTTTCAGCATTTTCAAAAACCCTTTGGACTTTTTAAGGAAATCCTTTTCAAAATACGCTTCTCCTGTCTCTTCAAGATTTACATAAGCGCGGAGTACAAAACGTCCTGATGATTCATACTTTTTACTCATAAACAAGGTCCCGGCAAGAGAAAGATAGGAGACAAACGGATATTGGATATGGTTTCTCTTCAAATAGCTGGACGGCAGGCTATCATTTATATCTCTGAAATAACTGGCCATATTAATCGCGTATTTCTCGCCTTCAATGACAAAAAAATCATCGACAATTTCTCCGTTAAAATCGGCCTCTGCAATATAATAATCTACCGGAACCAGCGAGTTTTCAGTGTATAGACTGATTTTTGTATCGACCGTTGGAGGAAAAAAGGAATGCTGAATATTGAATCGATGGCCATCGAAAACCGGTTTTAATTCACTCTTCTCGTATCCGTTGAGAAAGTTTTCGTCTTCACAATATGTAGGGTAAAATTCTTCAAAACTTTCAAAAGTCTTTTCTTTGAGTTTAAATTTTTCGCAGAAGTCAGCTAATTGTTGAGCCAGGTCTGTTGTCATAAGGTTTAATACAGTCAACTAAATTAGTTATTTTCTGGATAGTATTTTTTAGAAAATTTCAGAATGCATCTTTAATAATCATTTCTTCCATAAACCAATATTCTTTCCATACCAAGAATATTTAGATTTTGGGTCTCATTGATTTTAACAAGCCTTTCAACAAAATGATGAAGCTCTTGGTTTACTTTTTCCAACGCAATTCTTAAGGCATCCGTATCTATTTCAATCTGATCTTCTTTTATGGGCGGTACATAATGCTCCTGAATTTCAGAATTTAGAAAATCAAGTAGTATGGTTTTCTCCGTTTTTATAATTCTGGGTGATGGGTGTCCCATATAAAAGTAAGAATCTCCATCGGCGAGCAGATCATTCCAACATTCAATAGCCGATAAGTCGCCGCAACATTGAGGATAATAGATATCGGATTCATTAATATTTAAAACAAATCCTCCCATAAGTGGACAGGCCAGCTCGACAATTTCAGAATTATCATCATCTTTCTGTCTGTCGATTTCTTTTTGAATGACCCTTAGAAGATCGGCATCTGAAATGTCACTGATTCTGTAAAAAGATGAACCTGTTGAATAAGGCTTTAAATCCTTTGAAAAACCTGCTTTTGCATTGGTCAACAGATGATATTCTTCCCACTCGTCCGCAAATTCCCAATAAGGGCCGGACTGGGGGAAAGGTATTTCTTCGATATAATTTTCGATTTCAATAACGGAGATCAATTCGATTTTCATATTAATAAAATCTTCTGCTTTTGCCTTCCAATAGGTTTTCAAACAAGGAAACCTGTTCGGTATTAAGGTTATGCAATGTTATCGTTCGGCTTCTTGCGTTAAGGTATTCAGGATAATAAACAAGCTTTATCTGATTTGAACTGATTTTATATTCTCTGAGTAAGGTGGGCTTTCTGGTATTTTTCCTGTCTGAATTGGAAAACAAAAGATTAATCACCCGAAACGGAATCACGCTGAAACCTTTTGAAAACAGGAATATGGAGTTGGTATTGATCATAATATCAAAGGAACACCACTCATATTTTTTCTTAAAAGTCCCTTCATTGGTAAAAATAGTGCCGCTGATATTTTTCAGTTCAACAGTATCCGCGAGTTTACAGGTTTCAACAATTTTATTTTTCTCTACAAAATAGTAAATGGTTTTACCGATGGCAAATGCGAAAAGCGCGATAAAGAATAAAGGAAAAATAAGGTCTGGCATGTATTAGTTTTAATAATTCGAATTGAAACTCTGAAAAATCAGTCTTTTCTTTTTTTAAGACTTTTCCAACCATTACTCCATATTCAGGTTAGCCTGATCATCAGTAAGAAATGCAGAGTTTTTATATTCTTCATGCCCTTCTGCAATACAGTCTTTTGGGAATTGGTAAGAATATAATCACCGGACGCTAGTTCAAAATCCAGAAGCTTCTGAATCTCTGCAGTAATTCCCGGTTCTTTCAGCTGTGCAATTCTCTGAATCAAATTAATTTTTACATCTGATGTATTCATCTGTTTAAGTTTACATCAAATGTAAAAAAATATTGAAAAAACTTACTGATTATCTGTTTGTTTTATGAGCAAAGAAATATTGGGCAGATATTTTGTAAACCAAACGGGTAGATCTAAATAATCAATACAATATGAGACCTGTTTATTTTCGATTCTAACAAGGTGAATGTGCTCTATTCCTGATGTATCATATATTTCAATAGAATCAAAAATGCTAAAATACAGATCAAGTTTTTCCAGATTACCATAAAAATTATTGGCTAAAGTATGAGGATCAACATGATGTCCTCCTTCTTTGCTTCTATAAAGTACTCTTAATTCAGACAAATCGGTATCAGTAAGGCCAAAAAATATTAAATGTATTTTATACCCGGCAGATTTGAATTTTTGAGGGATGGACCAGGTTTCATGATTAATAAAATGTCCCTCATAGGCAAAACTCTTATTTTGTGCTAATGAATTTTCAACTAAATTTTCGAAAGTTTTTTCTACAATTTCAGCAGCTAATTTTGTACATTCCTTAGAAGACCTGATTCCGCTTTTCCAAAATTCGATTTTCTTTTCCATTAAAAGTTTATCACCATCAAAAATTGAATTCTTCAGGCTATTAGGAATATATTGAGGACCTAGAGAGGATTTTCCCGCTCCGTTTGAACCTGTTATAATGTATAACACGGGCATTAATCTTTAGAAAAATTAAGACGTCTTCTTAATTTAGATGCTTCTTCCTTAGATAATTGTTTAATAACAGAAAAATCTTTTTTATCCTCCATAATAGAAACGAGTTGAATATTGCCATCTGGAAATTCAAGATAACATTGATCCGTACGAAGTTCTTTTACGTTAATCATAAAAGGATGCCCGCTATGTAATTTTTTATGACGGAGTTGTCTGACAATATCAGGAAATGCTTTCATGTTTTTCATATTCAAATATACAAAAATCTAAACCAAAGGCAGTAAAAAATAAAAAGTACTTCCCTGATTCGGTGAACTTTTCACGCCGATTTCACCATGCTGCTTTTCGATGAAATTCTTGGAAATGGCCAGTCCGAGGCCGGTACCGTTCTGGTGTTCGCCCGGGACCTGGAAATAGCGGTCAAAAACCTGGCGGTGGTATTTTTCATCGATCCCCTTTCCGGTATCGGTGATGCTGAATCTGATTTTCGATCCCGCCTTTTCCACGGCAATCCGGATGCTTTCATCCTGGAAAGAATGTTTGATGGCGTTGCTCAGGAAATTATTCATCACCCAGACGGTTTTGTCGAAATCGGCCAGGACAAGATCCTGGTCATCAATAAGAAAGTGAGGTATGATGGAAATGTTTTTCTGTTCGGCCAGTTTTTCCACATTTTTAACGGCAGCAGCCACCATTTCTTTCGGCTGGCAGTTTTCAATATTCAGGCGGATGTTTCCTGTTTCCACCTGGGATAAATTCAGGAGCTCGCCAGTGATATCCAGTAGTCTCTGCCCGTCTTCGTTGATGCTTTTCAGCAGTTCCTGCTGCTGTTCGTTAAGTTCCCCGAATTTCTGATTTTCTAAGAGCTGTACACCCATTTTTATCGCAGAAATAGGAGTTTTAAGCTCGTGGGAGATCGTGGCGATGAAATTGGTTTTGGCAAAATCAAGCTCTTTGAAAGGCGTAATGTTCCTAAGGAGGATCACCCGGCCGATGTATTTTCTCTCTTTTTCACCTGTTTTTACAATGTTGATCGGAATGATGTCCTGTTCAAAATAATTTTCCTTATTATCGGAAACAATCTTAATCGGATCTTTTACCGGAGTATCTATATTTTTCAGCAGTTCCCTGATCAGGTCGTTGGTGACAGCTACTTCATGCGCGGTTTTTCCAATGATATCGTCTTTATTCAGCCCGGTGATTTTCAAAGCTTCATCATTGATCATGTAGATGAAGTTGTTTTCATCCAGCCCGATCACGGCATCATGCATATTGTTCACCAGGGTCTCGATCCGCTTTTTATCCATCAGCTGTTCCGAAAGGCTGCTGCTTTCGTATTCCTGAAGCTTTTCCGCCATCACGTTGAACGAATTGGCAATGTCATTAAATTCTTCGCTTCCTTTAAAATTCACCCTTTCACTGTAATTTTTATTGGCGATCTGCCGGATGCTGGACGTGAGCTGGCTGATGGGTTCCGCAATGGTCTGCGGAAGATTGAACAGTAGCACAAAAGCGATCAGGAAACAGACGGTTCCGAGACTGACGATCCAGAAGGTGGCATTTCCGGCGGTGATAATGGCAATATCGCTTTTCCGTTCAATTCCTTTCATGTTGAGCGACATAATGGTGACCAGGTCTTCACGGATCAGCTTTTCCTTTTCATCCGTTGGCTGCCATAGGTAGTTCTTAAAATGAAGATTCAGGTTTTGGGTGGCTTCTTTTTCCCCGAACTCTGTCAGGTTTTTTTCCTGCAGCACCGAGTTTTTCCGGAAATCCTTAATGGCCACTGCGCTGTCAGCCTGTATTTTATCCAGTGCCAGCAGCATGTTTTTGGAGAATTCAATACTGTTGTAATTGGCAGTCAGGATTTTTTCCGTATCCGATTTTAATCTGTTGATGTATACCGAACCGATTACTGAAAGCAGAACAATCAGCACAAATAAAAGACCTACGCCGAGGGTGAGTTTTGTTTTAAGCTTCATTCTCTTTTAAGATAAAATAATAATATCGATCTGTCTTTCATTCAGCCGGTTCATCAGCGTATATACCCAGCTGTACCCGAAAATCCGCTGCAGGAGATTCTCATGGGGCTTTCCGATACAGACGGTGGTCATCTTATGTTCAGTCACATAATCCAGAATGCCGTTGTGAACGCTGCTGTCTTTCAGCCGGACTACCTTGGCACCCAATTCCTGTGCTAAATTAAAATTATTAATTAAAAAACGCTGCTTGTTCAGGGCGATTTTTTCAGGGTTTTCAGAAGGTTTCTGGATATAGAGTACGGTCCACGGACTGTTGTAGTAACTGGCCAGCCTGGCGGTTTTCCGGATGATGTTCCTGGCAATTTTTTCGTTGCTGCTGATGCAGGCGAGGAATTTTACGGGTTTGAAGCTTTCGGTCTTGATCTCAGTCTCCACCTTTCTTTCCACATGGGTGGCGACTTCCTTTAAAGCCAGCTCGCGGAGCTGAAGGATGTGCCCGCTCTGGAAAAAGTGGTTCAGCGCCGTCTGGATTTTTTCTTTTTTGTAAATCTTGCCTTCCTTCAGCCTCGTCAGCAGTTCATCGGCGGTTAAATCAATATTCACCACTTCGTCAGCCAAAGCCAGTATTTTATCGGGAACCCGTTCCGAAACTTCGATGCCGGTGATTTTTTTTACCTCTTCGTTCAGGCTTTCAATATGCTGGATATTCATGGCACTGATCACATTGATCCCATTATCCAGGATTTCCAGCACATCCTGCCATCTTTTTTTGTTTTTGGAACCTTCAATATTGGTGTGGGCCAGCTCATCTACCAGCACCACTTCGGGATGGGTATTAATGATCGTCTGAAGGTCCATTTCTTCGAGGTTTTTCCCTTTATAGAAAGAAGATCTTCTTGCAATTTCAGGAATCCCGGCTGTAAGGGCTACCGTTTCTTCCCGTCCGTGGGTTTCGATATAACCGATTTTCACATCAATACCGCTCCGCAACAGGGCATGGGCTTCCTGCAGCATCCGGAACGTCTTTCCCACACCGGCACTCATCCCGATGTAAATCTTGAATTTTCCTTTCCGGGATTTCTGGATCAGTTCTAAAAAATCTGTTGCTGACGACATGGATTTTATTCTTTTGAGATTGAATTTTTTCATTTTTTAAAACCTCATAGGTCTTCAAAACCTATGAGGTTTAGATGAGGTTTAAAACCAGGCCGCCAGGCTCGTTGTTATAAAGAAGTTTCCTTTTCTAAACTCGTCGTTTTTCATAAAAATGGCATCTTTGGAACTGAAACTCCTTGCTTCCGTACGGAAAACGATGTTTTTAGAGATGGCATAATCCACATTCAGGGAATAGCCGAAAGTCTGGAATCCGTTCGGGGTTTCGGTATTGATGATGACTCCGTTTTTATCGTTGTAGTACTCCAGTCTTCCGGCCAGTGCCCAACGGTTATCCAACTGGTATTTTAGTAAAAGATTCGGAGAATACCAAATATTGTAGCTTTCGCTGTCTTTCTCTTTCTGTTCGGCACCGATATCGAATCCGAGGGTGGTGGAAAACTGATCGGTCAGCTGGAATGTTCCGAAAAGGTCATGGAAATACCGCATCCTTTTTTCGGACTTCGCTTTATCGTTCCCAATAAATGAACTGCTGTTCAGGGTGATTTTTTCATTCGGCTTATAGGTCAGCTGATGTCCGAAGGAAACCGTCTGATTGCCTTCCGGTCTGGCAATCCGCTGCCATCCGTTGAGCACAAGCCCGCTCAGGAACCATTTTCCGTTATCCGAAGTATAGGAAATCCTGGCGCCGGTCTCAAAATACGGCGAATTTTCAGCGGCGAGGCTCCGGGTCAGGTTGATGTTGTC